>JAFGPI010000111.1 GCA_016926065.1 Candidatus Krumholzibacteriota bacterium | reverse complement strand
GCCAACAGCCACACCCCGCCATTTGACCCGAGATATCTAGATCCCATATTTACCCACCGCCCGCAGGTTGTCGGAACATGCGAAACTCCACCCTCACAGGGAAGATTCATTTATAAAAATCATGCTGCTGTCTGAGATTAAGTGTCACCATTATACTACCATTCCCTCTCCCTGTCATTCTGAAAATGGCTTTACCGGCGAAAAATGTAATGACCGGTTGCATTATTTTTCCATCCGGAGTATAATTCTGGATCACCAACACACATTGCATTTGCGGCGCGCGGGGGAGTCTTGACCTGAACCGAAAGAATTGGCGGTTTATTCGGCTATTTTGCGCTGACCGTTACCTATCCGGTTACCGCGGGTACTCGGCGGCAAGGTAGTATTATAAGTTGTTGATAACTATCCGCGCCGTTCGGCTCCAACTCGGGGAAAGGAGGAGGTTATCGAGGAACCACGCGTATTGAGCATTACCGCTGAAAAGGAAAATCTCATCAACAATTTTCAGGAGGTACCGGACCATGAAGAAGACTATACTTCTAGCCCTGATCGGCCTGCTGGCAATTCCCTCCGCAGTTACCTCTGTGGACAGGGATATCACGGTTGTCAGCCGGGAGTACTTAAGAATCCGGATTCCGTTTAGAACGCCCCCTCCCTCCATGTATTATTTCCCCCGGGGCATGGTTGTTGTTCTCAAGCTGGATGCGGATAATATGGTCAGTGTGGAGGAGAAGGAGATTTCCCTGACGGGAATCAAGAGCCTCGACGAACTGAACAAGAAATACGGCGTGACGCGTTTTGTCCGGGAGTTCCCGGGAGATCCCAAAGCGTTACAGGATAGGTACTCCACGGACCTTGCCAGGTATTACATCGTGGAATTCAGCGAGAAGTTCAGGCTCGATGAGGTAATGGCCGCCTACCAGAAGAACGACCTGGTGGAGAACGTGGAAGCGATCGGGATTCACCCGGTTTACGAGTCTATTCCGAACGATACCTATTTTCTATCCGACCAATGGAACATGATGGATCCCGAGGACAACGACGTGGATGCCACCGATGCCTGGGACCTCGAGACCGGTGATGAGAGTATCATCCTGGGAGATCTTGACACGGGGGTGCAATACAACGTCCGCGATCTGGGAGGGACCTCTCCCTACACGCAGGGTAATGTCTGGATCAACTGGCCCGAGTACGAGGGAGAGACCGGGGTCGATGATGACCTGAACGGCTTCGTGGACGATTGGATCGGTTGGGATTTCGTGGACAACATCACCGGGGCGTGGGCGGGGGAGGACGCCGATGAGCAGGATAACGAGCCCACCGATTTTAACGGTCACGGTACGCACGTGGCCGGAATCATGGGCGCGATCACCAACAACAGCCGGGGAGTGGCGGGATTGGCTGGAGGTTGGGGCGAGGGACCGGCCAACGGCGTCAAGATAATGGCCCTGCGCATAGGCTGGTCGGCCCCGCATCCCATATACGGTTACGAAGTCGGTTACGTGCGCATGGACTTCGCCGCCCAGGCCATCTATTATGCCGTCAACCAGGGAGTCACGGCCATTAACTGCAGCTGGGGTTCGTCGAACACCGGCGGGCTGGGAGCGGCGGTGACCCATGCCGTCAACCACGGCGTGATAATCGTGCACGCGGCCGGAAACGACGGGAGCAGCGCGTACGACTATCTCGGATCGCGCAGTGATGTCATCAATGTGGCCGCCACCGACGCGGCTGATAGAAAGGCCAGTTTCTCCAACTACGGCACCTGGGTCGATATCGCCGCGCCGGGCGTGGATATCTTCAGCACCTACTCGGTCCATTACAATCCGAACTATCTGGCGTGGGTGTCCGGTACATCCCAGGCCACTCCTCATGTTACGGCGGCCGCCGGATTACTGAAGTCATACGACGGATCGCTGACGAGGCAGGAGATCATCGATCTGATTATCGGCTATACGGACAACATCGATGATCTGAATCCGTCCTATGCCGGCCTGCTGGGCAGCGGCAGGTTGAACGTCTTCAAATCTCTCGACGCGGCGGTGGCGCCGTCGGTGACCGTCATCCAGCCCAATGGGGGAGAGGTGCTCTATATAGGACAGCAGTACGAGGTCATGTGGGAAGCGTCCGACAACGTGGGTATCGACTCATGCGTGATAGACTATTCGGTCGACAGCGGCGGGGAATGGATGCACATCTCCACGGTCACGGGAAATCCCGGATCCTATACGTGGACGGTTTGCGGCCCGCCGTCCAGCACCTGCCGGATGCGTGTCACCTGTTACGACGCGGTGGGAATGACCGGTTCGGATATGTCGGACGACGATTTCTGTCCGCCCTTCATGGCTCTCGCCGACGGCACCAGGGTCGGCGGGCGCGGTTTCATGACGGTGGGGCGGCGGGAAGAAATCCCCGACCTGGCGGTGGTGCGGACCGCCCTGTTCCAGAATCATCCCAACCCCTTCAATCCCGTAACGGAGATCAAGTACTCGATCAACCGAGACTGTCACGTGCGGCTCATGGTCTACGACGTCCTGGGCCGGAAAGTGGCGACCCTGGTGGACGGATTCCAGGCGGCCGGGGAAAAATCGATTACCTGGAACGCGGGCAATCTTGCCAGCGGGGTGTATTTCTACCGTCTGAACGCGGGAGACTTCATGCAGACGAGGAAAATGTTGCTTCTCCGCTAACGTTTTTCTCTCCCCTGGGGACGTGGCTCTTGCGCAACCCGGTTGCCCCGGTTCGTCTCGGACCGGGCAGCCGGGTTATTATTTATCTTCACCTTCATCGGCGATTTAATCCGGCTGCGGGGTCGAAATTTACCGGCGGTCCTTTGCCGGCGGGGGCGCCTGGTGATCAAATTCTTTCCTGCTCAGGGAAGAGTGTTTTCGGTAACATGCGAACGATGAGTACGGAATCGCCCCCACAGAGGAGGGATGTCGCCAGGGCCGGATTGTCATCCGATCCGGGTACGTTACCGGGGATACTCGCCGAACTGGGCAGAATTTTTGAAGACTCCCGGCGAGCGCTTATCCTGCTGCACGATAATCCCGATCCGGATACCATGGCGAGCGGATTAGCCCCCGGAACCTGATTTGCGTGCATATGGGCGAGGTTCCTTATCCGGAAGTGGTCGCGGAAATGGCGGATATGCTTCTCCAGCTTAGGCGTATAAGCTGGTCATTCTGCACGGGCAGATTCCGCCACCACCTCATCCTCTCGATGCGGTCCTCCAATCCCACAGCCCAGGCGGGCCACGTTATCTCCAAGTTGGCTAAAGACAAGAAAGCCGTGGGGGGGCATAATTTATTCGCCGGTGGTAAAATCCCTTTTGAAGGAGAAAAAGAGGGAGAGATCATCGAACTGGAGAACAGGCTGCTCCGGGACTTCGCCCGCTTTATGGGATACGAGAATCCCGAATGGAAAATGCTGCTCGATCCATCCCAGCCGGGCACCGGGTGACCGTGGGGCAAGGGGAACGCTTCCGATCTTCTCCGCATGCCCTCCCGGGAGTAGATACTCCAGCGGGCAGCGGAGGCACTATAACCGGATCCATATCACGGTAAAAACGTCAATCGATTTCCGCCCCGGTTAGAGCCGGGGCGGATATTTATATTAATCTGTTATTTTCCCCAGTGCGTTAAACTTCGTTAATAATCCCTTTTCCGCCTAAGGGCGGCCGTGGCGGAGACGCTCGCGGATCCTGGTAACCAGTGTTCTCATCGCCGGGAATAGGTTCAATTCATCGATTCCCTCCTCCAGCAGATTCAATCCCGCCGGAATGTAATCGAGGAAGTTGGTTTTTCCCTGGACCAATCCCAGAAAAGCGTAGGCCCCGAGGGCTTGGAAGTTACGCTGGATGCCGGTGAGTATAAAGGTTTGGTAATATTCGTCAAAGCTCTTATCGCGGCAGTGCCCCAGATCGTTCAAGCGGTAGAATATCTCCATGAAAAGGGTCTTCCTGGTACCCGGCAGCAAAGGATGGTAGGGGTCCTTGAGCAGGGAGGCGGCATCGTAGAGGGGTGGTCCCCGGTGGGCGCTCTGGAAATCGATGATCCTCAGTTCGCCGTTTTTCACCAGTATATTCCTGCTCTGAAAATCACGGTGCATGAATACCGCGGGATCGGCAGTCAACCTCCGGGCCATCTCCTTTCGTTCCTCGTTCCAGAGGGGAGGAACCTCCACCGGACAGTATTCCTCGATAAAGTACCGCCTGAAGTATTCGGTCTCCCCCAGTAATTTCCTTTCGTCAAAGATCCTGTCTTCCAGCACCCCTCTTTCCAGCATGACCGCGGAGACGGTGGTCCGGAACCTGATCAATATCTCGAGGCAGCTCCGGTAAAAGGATAATTCCTCCTCGCTGGTCAGGCCGTTCAGGGCTTCGACCAGGTGCAGCGAGCCGAGGTCTTCCATCAGCAGGAGACCGAGTTTATGATCCGACCGGTAAAATTCCGGGGTGGCGATTCCGTGTTCCCGCAGGAAATTTCCCAGGGCGATATAGTCCTCGAACTCCTCCCCTCCACCCGGATCTATGAGGAGTACCAGGGATTGTTTTTCATATTCCAAGCGGAAGAAACTTCGGGGGGAACCTCCACCGGTCAATTCGGTTATCTTGTATTGAGGAGACGGCGGAGCGCCGGGAATTTCCGCGGCGAGCCGGAGAGCGGATGCTACTAATGGTCTCGTTTCCGGGTTTATCACTGGCGGACCTTGATCCTTCCTTCCGGGTAGAATATAGTCTCACTCCCGCTGGTTCCCGCGGGGATCACGGTATTGTCCATTACGATACAGTTTTCCAAGACCACCTGTTTCCCTATCACCGCGTGAGCGCCGATATCAAGGAATCCTTTCCATTCGGTCCCCGGATCGAGGGACGATTTTTCCCCGGTGCGAATCGGCAGGGGGGGAGGCGGCAGAGCGGGATCGAAGATCTCCCGGTCCAGATAGATTCTGCGGTGCAGGTCCAGATAGGAAACAGGAGAGCCGACCTCACCCCAGGATAGGGACGGATTACCGCTGCCGGCGTCGTAGCCCACGACCGCGCCCGGACGTTTTTTGACTATTTCCAGCAGGATCTCGACCAGCCCCACCTTCCGGTCGCCGGGAAAATATTCCAGCACCCCGGGCGAAAGCACGGCCATGCCGGTATATCCCAGGGCGGATGATCCCGCGGCTCCTTCCCCGCGCTCTCCGATTTCGGTTAAATAGGAATCGCTGTTAAGGGTGACGCTGGCGGGCGGCCGCCGCCCGGGATCGACCGATACGGTTTCCGGGACCAGGATCATGGTGAAGAGTGCCCCCCTCTCCCGGTGAAATTTCATGGCCGGGCCGAAATCTATATTTGACAGCACGTCGCCGTTATGCAGCAGGATGATATCGTCATCTCCCGGAGACAGGGCCATATGGCCGATTCCCCCGCCGGTATCCAGGAGCCTATCCTCGAAATGGAAAGTCAGGGGCCAGTTCCGGGATGAAGCGTAATCCCGGATCTGCTCGGGAAGATGGTGTAGATTGGCGTGGAGGCCGGAGGCTCCCGAGCGCAGCAATTTGCCGGCGATTAATTCGAACAGCGGGATGCCCAGTACGGGGAGCATCAGTTTAGGGATAAAGGAGGTCAGCGGCCGCATCCGCTTCCCCAGTCCCGCCGCCAGTATTATACCGGTCGTATCTGCCATCTTTACTCGTCTTACCGGAACTACCGGTAGAGTAGAAAACGCCGTCTCTCCCGGCTGAATCTATCTTCATCCTCCCGCCAGGATTCGAAGAGTGAGTCGATTTTCTCCCCCGCGTCGATATGTTCCCGCAGGTGAGAGCTTCCCGATATGATATCGATCGGCATCAAGGTCTCCTCGTATTCATAGGGGGGGGGATGCCAGCCGAACCGGTCGGGATACAGCCGGGCGGCCAGGGAAATAATTCTCGCCGCGCATCTTACCGGGCGGAAGGCCTTGCGGTCGTTAACATGCAGGTGTACTCCGCCGCACAGTTCGCCGGCATACTTGTCCGCCGTCGGTAAGAAGCTGAAGGGCTGGAAGATCACTCCCTCCATTCCCGCCGCCGAGAGTTGCCGGGCGAAACTTTCCGGGTCGATCCAGGGGGCCCCCACGATTTCAAAAGGACGGGTGGTGCCGCGGCCTTCGGAGATATTGGTGCCTTCCAGCAGGACCATGCCGGAATAAACCAGCGCCGTTCCCGGGTGGGGGATGTTGGGCGAGGGTAATATCCAGGGAAGTTCGGTTTCTTCGAAGAACATCGATCGTTTCCATTTTTTCATCCTCACGATCTCCAGGCGGCAGGAATTCATGCTGCCCTGATTGATCATGGAAAGGATCTCGGCTATGGTCATCCCGTGCCGAAGGGGCAGCGGGAACATCCCCACGAACGAGTGGAAACGTTCTTCCAGCAGGGGACCTTCCACCGCCAGTCCTCCCACCGGATTGGGCCGGTCCAGCACCAGCACGTTGACATCGGCCGCCGAGCAGGCCCGCATGGTCAGGAGGGCCGTCCATATGTAAGTATAAGGCCGGGCCCCGGTGTCGGGGAGATCGATCACCATGGTGTCGATACCCTCCAGCATGGCCGGAAGGGGTGTCCGGGTCGATCCGTACAGGGAATAGACCGGTATATCCAGATCCGGATGGGCGTAATCCCGCCACTCGATCATGTTGGCCTGGGTTTCCCCCCGGTATCCGTGCTGGGGGCCAAAGAGGCATACCAGATTGATTCCGTTTTCTTGCAGTATCCGGCTGGTGTGCACGATTTCTCCGGAAACCGAAGCCGGATTGGCGAGTAGGGCCACCTTCCGGTGCCGCAGATGCGCCGAGACCTGGGAAGCCATTATATCGCAGCCGTTTCTGGTCACCGAAACCTCTTCCACCCTATTCCTTGAGGGGTCCGGAATGTTCCGCTCCGGGCGTGGGGAAATACCTGAAATCACCCTATCCATCTACCGTGGATCTTTTAATTGCGCCGGGCTTTTCGGTCCGGAACAAGATAGTCTCCTGGGCACCCGATTTTTCCGGGATCACACTACTATGAGCGGGAGGGGATGTCAATAACTACCCGGGGAAGCGGAGGGAGGAAACGATACATTTTACTTTCGCCATGAAAGGGACTGGTATAATATGGAGGTGTAGGCACTCTATTTTATCCGGGATGGTGACTGTATGAATATCGATAGAAAGATTTTTCGGGGAGCGGCCGGATGCCTGGTGGTTGTTTTGATCCTGGCCGCCGGATCCTGTTCCGGGCGCAGGAAAGCCGCGCAGCGGGGGGGGACCCTGATTGTGGGGGAGATAAACGATTACGAGTCCTTGAATCCGATGCAGACCACCGATGCCCATGCCCGGGACGTGTATGACCTCCTGTTTCTCTCGCTGCTGTACGAGAACGAGGATTTTCTGACCTTCAAGCCCCGCTTGGCGAAATCCTGGGAATTTTCCCCGGACCGCAAGCGGCTTACCTTCCATCTGCGCCGGGACGTGGTTTGGAGTGACGGCCAAAAATGCACCGCCTACGATGTGCAGGCCACCTTCCGGGCGCAGACCGATCCGGAACTGGTATGGAGCGGACGCCATCTCAAGCAACATGTCGATAGCGTGGAGGTGATCGACGACTGGACGGTGGTCTATCATTTCAGTCACATCTATCCCTACCAGCTGATGGATGTCAACGACGGCCCCATTCTGCCCAAGCATTTTCTGGAGAGCCGGGAACCGGCCCAGATCAAGATGGCCGCCATAGAGGAAATACCGGTCAACGGACCGTTCCGGATAGAGGAATGGGTTAAAGGGCAGTCCCTGACCCTGGTTCCCAACCGGTATTACTACGAACCGGGCAAGCCTTACCTGGATAAGGTGATATTCAAGATCATACCCGATCAGACCACCCTTATAACCCAGCTACGTAGCGGTGAGATAGACTGCATGGAGAGCATCCCTCCCCGGGAAATCGAAAACCTGAGCCGGAACAATCCGGAACTGAAGATATTCGATTTTCCCACGCGGGCTTATATATACCTGGCCTGGAACAGCCTCAATCCTCTCTTCGCCGAGCCCCGGGTGAGAAGGGCGCTGACCATGGGCATAGACCGGAAATTGATCATCGATAACCTCTATTACGGTTTCGCCGAGGAATGCACCAGCCCCTTCGTTCCCCTGCTGTGGGCGTACAATCCCAATATCCAGGCAATTCCCTACGATCCGGAAGGGGCCCGCAAGATCCTCGCCGAGGAGGGATTTGCAGATGCCGACGGGGATGGTTTCCTGGAAAGAGGGGGCCGGAAACTGGAGTTCGATCTGCTCACCAACCAGGGTAATCAGATACGGAACGATATCCAGGTGATGGTCACCGCTCAACTGGAAAAGATCGGGGTGAAGGTCAATCCGGTGGTTATGGAGTGGACGGTCATGCTAGAACGTTATAAAACGTCGCAATACGACGCCGTTATCAACGCCTGGCGCATCGGCACCAAGGCGGATCTGGCGCCAATCTGGGGATGCGAGGCGCGCCGGGAAGGGGGATACAACCGGGTCAATTACTGTAACCAGGTGGTCGACAGCCTGAACGCCCTGGCCTGTCAAATGCTCGATTTCGACGAGGCCCGGCCGCTATTTCACCGGATTCAGGAAATTATTTACCAGGATCAACCCTATACCTTCCTGTACGTTCCCCATGCTCTTTTCGCCCTGGACAACCGTTTCCAGGGAGCCCGGCCGGATCCCATCAGCATGTACCATAACCTGTATGAATGGTGGGTGGCAAAGAGCGATGCCGGGGGAGAATGAGGTGGCCGAAATACCTTTAAGCTCAGTCCGTTTCAATAAACAGATTTTTCAAGCTGCCTGAGGTGCGCGCGATGGTTCATACTATTGGAATTGCCGCCCTGGTCAGTGGAATGGTGGCCCAGGTTCTCAAGCCTTTCGTCGATCTGATACAGAAGCGCGGATTCAATATTTTCCGGATGCTGGATACCGGGGGGATGCCCAGCTCCCATACCGCCGTGGTGACCACCCTCACGGTGGGGGTGGCGGTATACCAGGGAGTGAGTTCGCCCCTATTCGGTATCTCCCTGATCATCAGCCTCTATTTCATATTCGAAGCCACCGGATTGAGACAGGAAGTGGGTAACCAGGCGCGCGTGCTCAACGAGATCATCGAGAAGGCCCGGGAGACACATCACTTCAACGCCGAGGAACTGCAGGAGCTTATCGGTCATACCTGGGCCGAGGTGATGGGAGGATTTACCCTGGGATTGTTATTATCCTTGCTCTTTTACTAGTGAACCACGATGCCTCCCCGCCGGCGGGGGATCCCGGTTTATCCCGGCCGGTTAGGAGAAATCGCCCAGCCGCGGGGGAGGTGCCGCTAAAGCTTCGATAACTCACGCGCTCCTCCGCGGGGAGCGGAAGGGGGTTCCCGGAAGGTGATTTTCGCCCTTTCCGCCCTGCTCTTTCACCTTGCGGTAAGCAGAAAAAAGTCTTGACAATGATTCCGTAAACAATCCAGAATGACTATAGTTCTCTGAGCCTTACCTGGTTGGCGTGGGGATGAGCGGGATTTCGGGGCCGATGGAAAATAGGTATCGAGTTAAAAATATTCGGCAGGTTTAAGACATACGGGATACAAACAAAATGTTGATATTTACTCGGATATATTCCGATGGCCAGGTCAGCAGAGGATGATTTGGCTTTTTTTTCGCCAACCAGGGACAGATTGAAGAGATTATTCGGCAGGGAGAGGAGGAATTTTATGCGGACCATCTCGGTGATCAATCAGAAGGGCGGATGCGGAAAAACGACGGTGGCGATAAATCTAGCCGCGGCATTGGGAAAACTCAACAAGAAAGTCCTGCTGGTTGATCTGGATCCTCAGTCTCACGCGTCCCTGGGTTTAAACGTATCATTTGATGAGGTGGAGCTGACCACCTACAATCTCCTGCGTGATCCCCGCACCAAGATTGAGGACGTGATTTTCAGGATTGATGACAGCATGGACATTTTACCGTCTTCCCCCATATTAAGCGCTATCGAGCAGGAGCTTGCCGGAAAACCGGCCCGGGAAACGCGCCTGGGCGCGAAGCTGATAAAGGCCAGGGACCGGTACGAATACGTGATAATTGACTCTCCTCCCAACGTGGGACTGTTGACCTTCAACGCCCTGATCGCGGCGGGGGAAGTGATCATACCGGTGGAACCGAGCTATTTCTCCCTGCAGGGACTGCACCGGCTGCGCGAGACTCTGGAACTTCTGGAAAAGGAAACCAAGCACAAGGTGAAGGTCCATGTGCTGATAAACAACATAGAGAAAAGGACGACATTTTCCCGGGACATCGTGGCCGAGCTGGAGAGATATTACAGCGCGGAATTAATGGACGTCACCATAAGTCATTCGGTCAAGTACAAAGAGGCCGCCCTGAGGGGAATGCCGATTTTCGGGATGGGCCGTTCGGACAGGCTCCAGCGGGAGTTCATATCCCTGGCCCGGGAATTGGAGGAGAAGGTTTCCTTCCTGCAGATGGAGGATATTGAAAACTGGATGATAAGGCTGCACGGTCCTCGGATCGTCAAGGAGGGCGTGCTCTTTTCCCTCGACGCCCCCAACGCGGAGAACGTCTATCTCACCGGAGAATTTACCAATTGGTCCCGGGAAGGAATCAGGATGATCCGGGACGAGAAGGACGGGCTATGGAAGATAACCCTGCACCTGGATCCGGGCGAGTACGAATACCGGTTTATCGTAAACGGAGTGTGGATCAACGATCCCAATAATATGGATTCGGTGCTGAACGAATTCGGGCAGGAGAATTCACTGTTAATCATTTAGAGTCTTTTTACCAGATGGGCAAATGCCTCCAGGAAAAACATCCCAGCGGTTTGGCGATATAGCGGGGCTCTTTCTCTCCCAAAGTAGAACCATTACTCCCTCGGAAAGAACGCCCGGCGCCGAGGCGATCGTGCATCTGGCGGTATGGGGAGAGGATTACTGCCGGGCCTATCTGGCCACCGGACTGGCCGCGGCCTTCGCCGCCCAGAGGGTAAAGGTTACCCTGCTGGAGATAGGAAAATCCCTTCCCAATATAGGGTATTACTTCGCTCTTGCCCCGTCCGGATATCTGGGACCCGTGGTGGATGGAAGGATGGCGCTGGGGGGAAATATCGGCAGATCCATACAATATCAATCGGTTGGTTCTTTCCGGAAACTTAAGGTGCCGGTTGATCCTTTTCCCCCGCCGCGGGATCCGCATCTTATCCTCAACGTTTTTGATGCGTATTCCTTGAGCGAGGATGGCTCTATTCCCCCCGGCCTGGCCGGTCAGCCGGACCGGTTCCTGCGCGGTAAAAACGTTGACCCTCCGGCTCCCCGCGGTCTGATCCTATTCGCCGGGGAGAGGGCAGGTACGAGGGGAGCAAAGCTGGTGCACTCGTTCCTCGCCTTCCATCCGGAATCCCCCGTATTTATCGCGCTGCGGGGCGCGGCGGGTGGCGCCCGTCCCGGGGAGGGAGGCGAATTCGCCGCCTATCAGGGAGAGAGGGTGACGGTTCCGGAAAATCTGCAACAGGATCTCTCCCGGCGGATGCCTCCCGAGGGAGTGTTCTTCACCGATCTTGCCTCCCGTTTTCTGCGCGTTCTTGGTTCGATGAAAAAAAGGAAAATATTCCATGGAACCGGTTGACGGACGCACCCGCACCGCCCTCAAGAACGGCGCGCGGATCTTACCGCCGGAGGTAAGGGATCTGTATCGCCGCCTCTGTATCCAGCTGGTGGCGCTATCCCGTTCCATCAAGGTCGAAGCCGCTCCTTTCGAAACCAGGTTTCAGGGACCGGGGAACATGTATGTCTCCATCTCTCCCTACCGGGAAAAGTTCCTGGTTTCCGTGGGGCGGGAGACTCCCTGCCAGATCCGGGTCTCCAGCCGGGAAGGATTCTTTCGCGCCCTGGATATGTCCCTCGAACACTACCTGTCAGCCCGTTCGAAATATCTCCACCCTCCGGACCGGGGAATAAAATTTTGATATAAGTGATTATCCGCTTTTTTCCGGGATATCATTTTATTATTATTATGGTGACTCCGCCGCTGAAGAAGGGTGTTCATTATGAGGACTGGTGCCCGGAGATTGATGTTACTGCTCGGTCTATTGGTACTAACCGAGTCTTGCCTTTTTCAAAATGAGCCTTTAAAGCCTAATTCTTCTCCCTATATCGTTTCCGTGAATCCGGAAGTCTACGACATCGATCTGAATGCGCCCCTGGATACGGTCACGCTGAGAATTACCGGCGGGGATCCCGATTATGATCAATTGAGATACCGGTTTGTATTGATCGATACAGCTACCGGAGGAATCGATTCGGTTTACTGTAATACCAATAGATTCCGGTTCGAAGCGAGGAAGGGCGGGTTCTACCGGGTACAGGGTCGGGTGTACGATAATGAACATTACGTATCCCGGGATTGGTACATCCGGGTATTTCAAGAGGCAAATGAACGACCTCCGGTGATCATCGGTTATGTGCCGGATACCGATAGCATCTCCTGCGTGATCGGCAACACCATGGAATTCCGTTTGAGCGTCGACGATGACAATCTCGCCACCTGCCTCTACACCTTCCTGGTGGACGATGTGGTCGATCCGTACTATCGCTTTATCCGCACCCCGCGCTTTCTCCACCGCTTCGGGGAAAACGGCATCTTCAAGGTCACCGGGCTGGTGTGGGATGGTGAATACGGCGATACCATGAACTGGTACGTGAAAGTGATCGGAGATCCGGACCTGATTCCTCCCTCGGCAATAACCGATTTGGAAGGATGGACCGGTATGGACGCGGGCACCGTCAATCTCCAGTGGACTGCTCCGGGGGACGACGGGGAAGAGGGCAGGTGCAGTATTTACCGGGTGAGGACCTTCACCATACCGATACTGACCGAAGAGGACTGGTTGGAGGCTTCCCCGAAAAACGGGGCTCCTGAACCGGGAGTCAGCGGAACGCCAGAGACTATGGTTATTGACAAGCTCAATCCCGGCACCAACATGTACGTGGTGGTCCGGGGCATGGATGATTTTGGAAATCTGGGACCGATCAGTAACTGCATCCGGCTACTGGTCCGCGGTTTCGACGCCGATGGTTACGTCCGGGACGCGGCTAGCTTCCTCCCCCTGGAGGATATGGTGGTGTCCTCCTCCGGGGTGGTCGATTCGACCGATGAGAACGGCTATTATCTATTGAAAAACCTGCCCATGTACGCCGATTTTACGCGTGTCCGGGATGAAAAGATCTCCGGCGAACCGGGGAATTATTATGATTACGAGAATCCGATGAACGGTATGAATGATAATTTAACCATCGATTATCTTTTGGTTCCCGTGCTGGGGATGGCGGACCTGGTAATCAAGACCTCCTACGACAACGGCAATTTTCTGAACTTTTTCAAGAACATGGCCGGCATCACCGGAAAATTCGGGATGCCGACCATATTCCGCGGGTGGAATCACTGGCCCCTGAAGGTATTCAATCCTCAGCGGGAATGGGAGGGAATGGATATAGATTCGTTGGCCCAGGTGGGCATGGATTGCTGGGAGGCGGCCACCGGGCTGGTGCTGTTCGAAGGGGTGGCCACGCCGGAGGAAGCGGATGTCCAGATCGTGTATTATGAAACGGAACAGGACAACCACTATTTTATCACCACCGAGGTCAATCCCGACGGCACTCCGAAAAAGCGGGAGATAAGAATATTTTTAACCAATCACCTCTCTCCCATAACCATTATTGGAAAGATGATTTTTGCTCATGAATTAGGCCATGTGATGGGCCTGGGACACAGCCTGGATACCGGACATCTGATGCTCGGCTTCACCTCTCCCTGGGTGGATGAACCCAGCAGCGATGAGGCCAACCTGATAAAGGTCATTTATCATCAACCCGCTATATTTGACGGGGCCAATATACTTGATGACTGACGCTGTCATTTAGGCAGCTAACACCCTTAGGCGCACGGCCAGTATGGCAGTCATATTTTTCAAGCCTGGCAGCCGGATTTTGACAAATTATCGGTTTAAGCTCCTAATACATTATTAAATAATAGCTTAAGCATTTTAATGCCGGTTTTATCGCCTTGGCATACTAGATGCGTATTGAAGCTGTTGAACTATTGGTTTAATAATCCTTTAAATGGCGGTTGGACGGAAAAAGAATGGATATATGATACTTATACAGAACCCGGCCGCCATCATGATTACGGGGGAATATAGCGATGATAATGATGGATAAATTTACTCTAAAGGCCCAGGAAGCGATAGCCGCGGCGCAGGAACTGGCTCAGAGGAAAAAGCATACCGAGTCCACCCCCTTCCATCTACTCTCGGCCCTCCTGGGGCAGTCGGAGGGAATTGTCTTGCCGGTGTTGAAGAAACTGGGTGCCGATCCGGCCGCTATTGAGACGGAGGTGGAAGCGGAATTGTCCCGTTGTCCGCAACTTACCACCGGATTTCCAGATGTCCGGCCTTCCGGAGAATTTCAGGAGGTGCTGCGCCGGTCCGCCCAGGAAGCGGATCATTTAAAGGATGATTATATCAGTACCGAGCACCTGCTGCTGGCGCTGGCGGAGGGGAATAAGTCGACCGGTCGCCTGCTCGGCCGGGAGGGGGTTTCCAAGGAAAGAATCCTGCAGGCCTTGGCCGGAATAAGGGGTTCCCAGCGGGCGGATGATCAAAACGCGGAGAGCAGGTACAGGGCTCTGGATCGGTTTACCGTCGACTATGTCAAGTTGGCCCGGCAGGGAAAACTGGATCCGGTGATCGGCCGGGACGAGGAGATCCGCCGGGTCAGCCAGGTCCTATCACGCCGGACTAAAAACAATCCGGTATTGATCGGTGAGCCGGGAGTGGGGAAGACCGCCATCATCGAGGGATTGGCCAGCAGGATAGCGGCCGGCGAGGTGCCGGAGACCATCAGGGAGAAGCGAATCCTGGGACTGGATATGGGTTCTTTGATAGCGGGAGCGAAATTCCGCGGTGAGTTTGAGGAACGTTTCAAATCCGTGCTGAAGGAGGTGATCGCGGCCGGAGGGAGAATCATTCTCTTTATCGATGAGCTGCACACCTTGGTGGGAGCCGGGGCGGCCGAGGGGGCGGTGGACGCTTCCAATATGATAAAGCCGGCCCTGGCCAGGGGCGAGTTGAGGTGCGTGGGCGCCACCACCCTGGACGAGTACCGTAAATATATCGAAAAAGACGCCGCCCTGGAACGCAGGTTCCAGACCATCCTGATCGCGGAGCCGGATATCGACGAGACCGTGGCCATACTCCGGGGTTTGAAAGAAAAGTACGAGGTGCACCACG
>JAFGPI010000110.1 GCA_016926065.1 Candidatus Krumholzibacteriota bacterium | reverse complement strand
GATATTATCGGCAGTTTCTTCCCCGACGAGATCGACGCGGTTCAACTCGCCGACGCCAGGCAGCGGGCGCGGGAGATGCTCCAGCTCGCCGCTTCGCTGGAGGTGACTCCGGAAGAGTTCGGCGTCACGGTGCGCGTGACGAACGAGACCGGGCACAAGCTTCCCTCCGGTTATCCCGAGGGGCGGAGGATCTGGTTGAACGTCAAGGCCTATGATGCGGGCGAACAGCTTATTTACGAATCGGGCGCTTACGACTTCGGCACCGGTGAGCTGCACCACGATGAGCAGGCTAAGATCTACGAGATTCATCCTGGTCTCAGCCCGGGCCTGGCCGCCGCCCTAGGCCTTCCCGCGGGCAAATCTTTCCATTTCGTGCTCAACGACACGGTGCTCTCGGACAACCGGATTCCCTGTCGCGGTTTTACCAACGCGGCTTTCGAGGAGATACAGTCCGGACCGGTGGATTACGTCTATGCCGACGGGCAATACTGGGACGATACGCAGTACCGGCTGCCCCCGGAGTCAGACTCGGTGCTGGTGACCCTTTATTATCAATCGACGAGCAAGGAATATATTGAGTTCCTGCGGGACGAGAACACCACCAATTCGGCCGGACAGGACCTCTATGAAGCCTGGGTGGCTCAGGGGAAGAACGCGCCGGAGATAATGGCCCGGCGCAAGGTAGGCGTGAACGTCACCGTAACCGGTGTGGAAGATGGATCTATACCGCTCATCTACAGTCTGGTGCAGAATTATCCCAATCCCTTTAATCCCACCACCACCATCGCCTACTCACTCGCCGATCGGGCGCGCGTGCTGATCGAGGTGTATAACGTGCAGGGCCGGAGGGTGAGGACACTCGTCAACCAGGTGCTTGAGCCCAAACGTTATTCGGTGACCTGGGACGGAAGGGATGACGGGGGGAAAGTACTCGCTTCCGGCATCTACTTCATCCAGTACCGGGCGGGTGACCACCAGTTCACCAAGAAGGCGGTTCTCCTACGCTGAGACGGAACCGGCTCCCGCTGCGCTCGAATTCCTTGGAACGCCGGGGCGGCCGGGTTGAGTTCACAAACCGGAAAACGGGGCAAGAAACCCTCTCTATCCCCCTTTGTCGTTGACAGAAAAATTGTTGTCCCATACCCTTGACAATAATCCTAACCTCAAAGGGGGTCCACCCATGAACCAACGCATAAGCGGTATCCTGGCCTTCCCTCTGGCGGCATTCCTTCTTATGACCGCCTTCATTCCCGTCAACGCCGGAACGATATTCGTCGATGTTACTGCCACGGGAGCCAACAACGGCTCTTCCTGGACGGATGCCTACACCGATCTGCAGACCGCCCTGGGGACGGCGGTACCGGGTGACGAAATCTGGGTGGCGGCGGGTACCTATAAACCGACAACCGGTTCCTTCCGCTCGGCCACCTTTCAGCTTGTTAACGGAGTGGCCCTTTACGGTGGATTCTACGGCAACGAGACAATGATCGGTCAGCGGGACTGGACCAAATATGTGACCGTTTTAAGCGGAGACATCGGGACCGTGGGTGTCAATACCGACAACAGCTACCACGTCGTGAACGGAAGCTGGACCAATGCGACGGCCGGCTGGTACGAAATCTGGTGGACGGAATCCGGGGTCCGGGAACGCAAAAAGTCACCTGGAACGGGAGGGATGAAGCCGATGCCTCGGTGGCAAGCGGTATCTACTTCGTGCGCTTGGAAGCGGCCTCGAGGATCATTACGCGGAAGATCGTTTTATTGAAATGAGATTATATAATAGAGCAAGGGAGGACCGCGGCATTCTGCTTAATCTTTTCATTTTTTCTCGGTGAGTGACAGAACGTACGTCCTTCATTACTTGAGAGAGATTCCGTTCAGAATTCTGTTTTCAAGGTGGGGATTTTTCCACTATCAGCGCTTATAGTGGAATTTTCCCCAATTATATTATCCTGATTATCGTTATCCCCCACCTGGTCCCGGTTATTGTCATTTCTCCCCCGGTCGATTATAATTACCGCATGGACAATCCGAATAAACCGGTTAAGCATACGGCCCGTTTCCGTTTCTACGCGGAGTTGAACGATTTTCTGCCCGCCGGGAAGAGGCAGAGGGATTTCCCTTACGATTTCAAGGGCAGTCCCGGTGTCAAGGACGCGGTGGAGGCGATGGGGATTCCTCATACCGAGATAGATCTTATAATCGCCAACGGGATTTCGGTCGGATTCGATTATCGTTTGAGAGACGGCGACGAAATAGCGGTCTATCCGGTTTTTGAAGCCTTCGATATTACTCCCATTGTGCGCCTCCGGCCGAAGGCGCTGCGGGAGACCCGTTTCGTTCTGGACGTGCACCTGGGCAAGCTCGCCCGGGCGCTGCGCCTGCTGGGATTCGACTGTGCCTACGACCGGATGACGGAGGACGCAGAAATCGTCGAACGGTCGGTGGCGGAAAGCCGTATCATACTCACCCGCGATATCGGGCTGCTCAAGGCCAAAGCGGTTACGCATGGATACTGGATACGTCATATCGGGCCCCGCCAGCAGCTGTTGGAGGTGCTGGAATATTTCGATCTGCGCCGTCAGGTGAGGCCCTTCACCCGCTGTACCGTCTGTAACGACTCCATTGAACCTATAGGGCTTGAGGAAGGGAGGGGGGAAGCCCCCCAGCAGGTGAGGGAATGGTGCGAGGAGTATTTCCGCTGTGCCGGCTGCGGCAAGCTTTACTGGAAGGGAACCCACTACGACCGGCTCATGGAATTCGTCTCCGGCGTGATGGAGGAAACCGACCGGACCGGTTGACGGCTCATGGAATTCGTCTCCGGCGTGATGGAGAAGACCACCCGGACCGGCTGAGAATTTGTAGCATGCGGCTCCCGCCTCTTGGAGAAAAGGAGAAACCGGGATGACCGAATGGCGGTTTGGCCGGGCGCGGTCGTGCCTTTTTCCCCGATGGGTGAGAATCGGCCGGCCGGGCAAAAGGCCGGGAAGATTCCCGCGCGAGATTGTTTCCTTCACTTTCAATTCTCTCTCTGCTACATTTATCACGGTTCTTTAAAGGGGGGTATTATCATGAGAACAATTATTCTGGCCGCCGTACTGATTCTGGCCGTTTCCTGCTGGGCCCAGGAAGTATCGCTTACCGTCTACAATCAGAACCGGGCCCTAGTGCGGGAAGTGAGAGTATTATCCATCGAAGAAGGCGTGTCCACCATTTCCTTCTCCGGTGTGGCTGCTTTGATCGATCCCACCTCGGTGCACTTCAAATCGCTAACCGCGCCGGGCAAGCTGAGCATCCTGGAGCAAAATTACGAATACGATCTGGTGGGGGCCCCCCAGATCATGCAGAAGTATGTGGACGAGAAGGTACGCCTGGTCCTGGAAAAGGGAGAACTTTTCGAAGGCGTTCTGCTGAGCGCTTCCTCCGCGGATATAATCCTGCGGGATGATCGGGGGCACATCCAGGTGGTGAAGGGCGATAAAGTGGAGCATTTCGAATTTCCCGGGCTGCCCGAAGGGCTGGTAACCCGCCCCACCCTGGTATGGATGGTGGATAATCAGGGATTGAAAAAACAAAAAACGGAAATAAGCTACCTAACAACCGGTTTGAACTGGCACGCGGAATACGTGGCGGTGGTCGATGTCAAGGATACGGCTCTCGACCTAGCCGGATGGGTTTCCCTGGATAACCGGTCGGGGGCCGCCTATGAAAACGCCAAACTGAAACTGGTGGCCGGCGATATTAACCTGGTACCGGAAAAGGTAAGGCGGGTGCTGGAAGCCCCGGCCGCCGGGGAGGCCGCTTCTTCCTTCGAGGAAAAATCCTTTTTCGAGTATCATCTCTATACCTTGCAGCGCCCCACCA
This sequence comes from Candidatus Krumholzibacteriota bacterium, assembly GCA_016926065.1. Taxonomy (GTDB): domain Bacteria; phylum Krumholzibacteriota; class Krumholzibacteriia; order Krumholzibacteriales; family Krumholzibacteriaceae; genus JAFGPI01. The sequence goes on along the minus strand of JAFGPI010000110.1, from coordinate 4,669 downwards.
CCATCAAGAACAATCAGACCAAGCAGGTCTCCCTTTTCCCTCCCGCCCGAACCAAGACCCGGAAGATATATCTCTACGATGGGGCCTATTACCAGAACAAGGTGCGGGTGGTGCTGGAATTTGAGAACCGGAAAAACCAGGGTCTGGGAATCCCGTTGCCCCGGGGAAAGGTAAGGGTCTACAAGGAGGATGACGATGGCTCCCTGGAATTTATCGGGGAAGATAGTATCGATCATACTCCGCGGGACGAAAAGGTAAGCGTATTCATGGGTAACGCCTTCGACCTGGTGGGAGAGAGGATCAAGCAATCGACGCGCCGGATCAGTGACCGGGTGCAGGAAAACGCTTACCAGATCAAGTTGCGCAACCACAAGGAGGAGGATGTTTTGATCCTGGTGCGCGAGCATTCTCGGGGCGAATGGAATATCAGCGGTAACTCCCATGATTACGAAAAGAAGGACGCGGAGACCTTTGAGTTCAAGGTTCCGGTTAAACCGGACGCCGAGGTGATCTTAACCTATACCATAACGGCCCGCTATTGAGCGGGGATAAGGGCGTGGGCATGCGGTCCGCCCTGAGGGAGGCCCGGGTTTGTTCTTCGGCCGTCGGGGCAATCGTTTCCTTAGCCGAAGAAGATGCTCCTGATCCCGGGCGGCGCCGGAGCATGGAGAAACAGCTGTAGGTCCGTGAAGAATGCCGCCGGGAGGTGGGGATGCTTCTTAGGGTGGATCGGGACCTGCCCGGACACATTAAGGAAGCCCCATCCGGAAATAACCGGGAAGGATAGCGGTGAAATAAGGCCGGTTACAACCGGTGACCGAAGGAAGGGCCGCCCGGAGGCCTGCCGGTAAGGGAAGTGGAAAATGACCGATACGGATACGTACATCCGGAAGTTAATCGAATCAAATCCCCTGAGGGAACCGCTGCTGCGTTCGGTGGTGAAGAGCTTAGGGCTGCCCCGGGGGAGCCGGGGACTGGACGCCGGCTGCGGGATCGGTCTGCCGACCCTGCTGCTGGCCGAGGCGATAGGAGCGGCCGGGCATGTAACCGGACTGGACCGCTCCGCGGTTTTTCTCCGTTACGCGGAGAAGGTGGTGGAGGAATCCGGACTGTTGGAACGGATCTCCTTGCGGGAAGGTGACCTGGGCCGGCTCCCTTTTGAGGAGAACAGCTTCGATTGGGTCTGGAGCGTGGACTGCGTGGGCTATCCCGTGGGTGACCTTCTCCCTTTGCTGCGCGAACTGGCGCGGGTGGTCAAACCGGGCGGCACGGTGGCGATTCTGGGATGGTCTTCGCAATGCTTGCTTCCGGGGTATCCTCTTCTGGAAGCGCGGCTCAACGCTACCTGTTCGGGAATCATCCCCCTGGTCGGGGGATGTCGTCCGGAGTCCCATTTCCTGCGCGCCGGCGGGCAGTTCCAGCGGGCGGATCTGGAGAGTGTCGAAGCGGTTACCTTCGTCCACGGCGTGCAGGCTCCTTTGAGCGATCAGATCCGCGAGGCCTTGCTCTCCCTCTTGGACATGTTATGGGGAGAGAAGCAACCGGAGGTGGCACCGAATGACTGGGCTGAATACCAGCGTCTAAGCAGTCCCCAGTCCCCGCAGTGCATTCTGAATCTTTCTGATTACTATGGGTTTTTCACCTATTCGATGTTCCGGGGCAGGGTTCCCCGGTGAGATCTCGCCCGGTCAGGATGGGGCGCAGAAGTATGGTTTAACCATTTCCCTCAAAGGCCATGAATTTGGAAATCAGACCGTTTGAGCCGGGTGACGAAGAAGCCGTAATCCAGCTTTGGACCGAATGCGGGCTGGTGGTGCCGTGGAACGATCCCCGGCTGGATATCCGGAGAAAACTCGAGGTCCAGGCGGAGATGTTTTTGGTGGCTTGCTGGGACGGCGAGATCGTGGGAAGCGTAATGGCCGGATACGAAGGCCACCGGGGATGGATCAACTACCTCGCGGTCCGACCATCGCGGCGGCGGTCCGGGATTGCCACCCGGATGATGGAGGAAGCAGAGAACCTCCTCCGGGCCGTGGGCTGTCCCAAGATCAACCTCCAGGTACGCGGCACGAACCTGGAGGTTATTGAATTCTACCGGCGTATTGGTTACGAGTTGGATGATGTGGTGAGTCTCGGCAAACTCCTGGAAGGGGACGACCGGGAATAAAATATCTCCCCGCGCGATGAGGGTAGTCTTCCCCTGAAGGTAAAGTTTTTCCGAAGATCATTATCCCCCCGGCGGCCCTGCCCTTCAAGGGTGTTTCAGGAGATGGGGGTCTTCTCATCAGATTTAAGATATCGTCGGATTTTATCCAGGAGTACTTGGGGCATGACCGGTTTGGCTATATAATCATTCATGCCCGCGGCGAGGCATTTCTCGCGGTCACCCTTCATCACGTGGGCCGTCATGGCGACGATGGGGATATCGTGGTCGGGTACGCCGGAATCCGGATCGCGGATCAGCCTGGTTGCTTCGTACCCATCCATGACGGGCATCTGGCAATCCATCAATACCAGATCATAGGGATCCGATTCCAGTGCTTCCAGCGCTTCCTTGCCGTTGGAGGCGACGTCTGCCAGGTAGCCTAGTTTCTTCAAGATCGCCAGGGCGACCTGCTGATTGGTGATATTGTCCTCCACCAGCAGGATGCGGCCCCGGGCCCGCTGACTGTCGGCGATGGTGTGGCGGGTAATCAGCGTCCGGCTGCCATCGCTATTTTCCCGGGTTTTTCCGCTGAGGATAGTGGCCAGGCAGTCGAAGAGCACCGACTGCTTGAAGGGCTTGGACAGATAACCCTCGAAGCCGATTTCCTTCATTCGCTCCGCATCGCCGCGTTTCCCGAAATAGGTCGTCATGATGAGGTTGGTGCGCGCCAGGTGGGGATCGGATTTAATCCTTTTCCCCAGCTCTTTTCCATCCATTTCAGGCATCTGCATGTCTAGGATGGCGACGCGATAAGGATCCCCCTCCGCCGCCGCGGCGGCGAGCTGGTCCAAAGCCGTTTGGCCTTCGGCCACTTCATCGTGTCTGAATTCCCAGCGCTCGAGCAATTCGCCTAAAACCTGCCGGTTGGTCTGGTGATCATCGACCACCAGCACGCGCGCGCCCTTGATTTCGGCCGCCATGTCGTTGGTTACCGGATCGATGGGCCAGGCATCCGGAGGCTGTTTCGAGAAGACACCGGTAAACCAAAAGAGCGAGCCTTCGCCGACCACGCTCTCGAAACCGATCTCTCCACCCATCATCTCGGCAAGTTGCTTGGAGATGGTCAGCCCCAATCCGGTGCCGCCGAATTTACGGGTGGTCGAGCCGTCGGCCTGGGTGAACGGTGAGAACAGATCCTGTTGCCGGTCCAGCGGGAGGCCGATTCCCGTGTCGCGAACCGAGAATCGAACCGTGGCCTGATCCTCGTCCTCGGATAACAGTTCGGCCAGCACAGAGATTTCACCCTCCGCGGTGAATTTGACGGCGTTACCGGTCAAATTCATAAGCACCTGGCGCAGCCGTCCCGGATCACCCCGCAGCCGCGAAGGGACATCGGGATTAATCAGGCAGTTGAACTCCAGGCCTTTTTCATGGGCGAGCACGGATAGGGCGTCGCCGAATTCCTCCAGCGTTGTCATGAGATCGAAATCCAAGCTTTGGATCTCGATTTTTCCGGCCTCGATCCTGGAGAAATCCAGGATGTCGTCGATCAGGCCCATAAGCGATTCCGCGCTGCTTCGCACGGCATCGGCGAATTGGCGCTGCTCGGCGGTGAGGTCGGTGTCCAGCAGCAGGCCCGTCATGCCGATAACGGCATTCATGGGAGTGCGGATCTCGTGGTTCATGTTTGAAAGAAATTCGCTTTTGGCGGCGTTGGCTAATTTTACCTCCAGGGCCATTTCGTCCACGCGGCCACGCGCCCGCTCCAGCTGCCGGCTCGTCTCTTCCACCCTTTCCCGCGACCGGGCCGACTCGTTTCTGGCCCGGCGGTAGAGGAAGAAGAGGTGGAAAATGATGTATATGGTAATAAGGGCCGCCCCGGTAAGGGCCGCTGACGTACCCGGACCTGCGGCGGAGGAGTGAAAGGATCCGATATCCCGGTACTGAGAGGGCAAGCTCAACCGGCCCAGTAAGGCGCCGCCTCCCAGTAATCCTGCTCCCCAGAGCAGTATGGCGAGTACTTTTGGTCTCATCCCGCGTAGCTCCCGCTGATCTGTTGTTGGGCCGCTCCCAGACCGGTGCCGGCGTGATCGAGAATTCGCCGCGCGGCTAACCGTGCCTCCCGCGCCGGATCCCCCGGACCGGTCACCGGCGATGCTGGAGCACGTGCCCGGCCTCCCCGTCCGCCGCCCCCGCGCGAACGGGAGTCGGAGCGCATACCATTATATGATCGGCGGATTGGAGAAATACTTTACAACTGGATGGGGTAATTTGGACTTATTGTTCTTTCCGCTCTATCTTCACCCCGGAAAGGGGCAGGATCGGGGGGAGATGCTCGCCGGGGATAAGCCATAGCGCAGGGGGCAAGAATCAAGTGCCGGCCCCCGCGGCCGGTGCGCCTGATCCACCGTTCTTCCTTATTCGCCTAGTCCCAGTAGGCGGAGGATAGTGTCTCCGTGCTTCTCGTAAGTGTATCGTGATTTTATCAATTCTTTCAGCTCATTTCCCTTGTCCGGCCAGTTT
>JAFGPI010000109.1 GCA_016926065.1 Candidatus Krumholzibacteriota bacterium | reverse complement strand
TTTGTTTACAGTGTCTTTTAACAACTTCACTATAAACGAAAACGGAGATTTGGGCTACTTTTTTAACCGCTTAACCGGACACTAGTGCTATAGATTGAAATATAAATCAATATCCGGCTCCGCTCCGGTGAACGATTCAGTGGCGGGGGCTCTTTATCTCCCCCTGGAAGGAGGCTTCGATGAACAGGCTTTACAGCGCTGCGAAACAGGCGATCGTCAATTCGTTAAAGGTGAAGAAGGGCGAGAATCTGCTGCTGGTCACCGACCGGCAGAAGATGAAGATCGCCGAGGCCCTGGCGCATTGGGGGAAGATCAAGGGCGCGGAAGTGACGACCTATCTAATGACCGAAACCCTGAGGCCGATTAACGCTCCCACCGAAATCTTCAAAGGTATGATGAAAAAAGCCGATGTCACTCTTTACATGCTGGACGCCCGGGTGGAAGAGAAGCCGTTTAGGGGTTACATGGTGGAACACGGAGGCAAGAAGGGGCGTATCTGCATGATGCCGGGGATCACCGTCAGTATGATGGAACGCCTGGTCAACATAGATTTCAAGGCCATGGATCTGTTGACCCGCAAGGTGATCAGAACCATCCAGGACTGCACCGACGTCCGGGTGACCAACTCCCTGGGTACCGATATCCGTTTTAGCGTGAAGGGACGCAAGTGGGAGAACGACAACGGAGATATCAGCCGGGAAGGCAATCACGGTAATCTACCGGCGGGTGAATGTTATACCTGCCCGGTGGAATCGACCTTTACCGGCAAGCTGGTGATCAGCTTGATCGATGACAAGGTGGGTCGCGGAACCATGATCTTCGATAAGGGGCGCCTGGTGAATTTCTCGGGCCGGGGCATCGCGGCCATTGTGAAAAATATGGGCCAGGACCCCACCGGGCGGGTGGTCGGTGAGTTCGGCATCGGCACCAACAAGGGCGCCAAAATCTGCAAGAACATGCTGGAAGCGGAAAAGGCTTTTGGCACGGTTCATTTCGCCATCGGAGACAGTTACGGCCTGGGGAAGAACAAGAGTAAATGGCACTTCGACGGTCTGGTGGAGAAAGCGACCCTCAGCGCCGGGAAGAAAATGATTATTCAGAACGGCAGGTTTTTGCTGAAGTAAAGGGTCCGGCGCACCGTTCCTTCATACTACCCGATATATCCTGCTGACCCCGGCGTTATCCATCCGGGAGAGTATCCGGCCGGGGAGAGGTTATGGCCGTGCAAGCGCAAATGATTGAGAATACACTGGTTTCGGTGATCATACCGGTTTATAACGAAGCGGGCACGATCCTGGAAATTCTGCGGCGCGTGCGGGCCGCAGCCTTTCGCAAAGAGATTATAATCGTCGACGATTATTCCACCGATGGGACCACCGAGATACTGCGCGGCGAGCCGGATGTGGTATACCTGCGTAACGAATTCAATCCAGGGAAAGGCTCGGCTGTCCGTACCGGGATCAAGGTCGCCTCCGGAGAGGTGATCATAATTCAGGACGCGGACCTGGAATACGATCCCGGCGAGATTCCCCGCATCGTGCGGCCGATAATAGAGGGAAGGGCGGAGGTTTCCTACGGGAGCCGTTTCCTGCGGGGCATGCCGGAAAAGATGGCGCTTCTCAACAAGATCGCCAACCAGCTCTTGGTTTGGGTGGTTAGAATTCTTTTCGGAACGCGGCTCAGCGATGAAGCCACCTGTTACAAGGCTTTCCGCGGCGACCTGCTGAAATCTCTCGATCTGCGTTGCGAACGGTTCGAGTTCTGTCCCGAGGTAACGGCCCGGTTACTTAAAGGAGGGCATAAAATACATGAAGTGGAGATATTTAACTACCGGCCCCGCAACCGGGAAAAGGGCAAAAAAATACGCTGGAGCGACGGGGTGGAGGCCGTTTACACTCTCTTTAAATACCGGTTTACCGATTAGGATCGAGGAGAGCAAGAATCAAGGCCGGGGGATCAGGATAAAAGATTTTAGAAGCCCGGTGGCGGATTTTCAGGGATAACGAGGGGGGAAGGAACCGGGGATAGATATCCCCCCGGCCGGCAATTCCGGATAAAGGAGCAAGATGACCGCGGAAATGCCCATCCGAGTGCTGCTGGGAGTTCTTCTCCTATGCGCCCTTTCACTCTTTATCTCCCTGCCCCCGGCGGTCAACGCGGTGTGCAGTTTCCTGATGCTGTATTTTCTCCCCGGTTTCGTTTTTCTGCTTTACCTGGGAGACCGCGAACGGCCCTTTCTGGATAATCTTCTTTTCCCCCTGCTGATCTCACCGGTGCTGATGGCCCTGCTGTTATGGGGGCTGCATAACCTGACCGGATCGATTGACTCCTCCCTCCGGCTTTCCCTGGCCATAGTCTATCTGTTTTTTATCATCTCCGTTTTTCAGGGCCGTTTTCTGAAAACGAACCGGGAACCACGCTCTGAGCCCGGGGTGCTGGTCGCCTGTTTCCTTTTCGGGGCTCTGATCTTTACCCTATTCGCGGTCAACCGGTTTCTCCCGGTGCGCTTGGATGGCTGGTTTCATATCTCGCTTTTAAACGAGATCTTGAACCGGGGGCTGCCCCCGCTGGATCCTTATTTTCCCGACGTTCCCGTACGCTACATGTGGATATATCATCTTTTCCTGGCCGGCTGGCAAAAACTCTCCGGCACTTCGGCGGTAATCACGGTGGGATTGTTTAACATCGTCAACGCCTTCGTTTTTCCCTACCTGATAGTACGCCTGGCCGCCAATTTTACCAGCCGGCGAAGATACCTGCTGCTGATGCCGTTGTTCAGCGTCGCCGGCCTGGAATCGGCCTCCTGGATATACTATCCCTTCGTTTTCGTCAGAGCGCTGGGGGGAGATGTAAAAGGGTGGGATGAGATTATCCGGAATATCAAATCGATCGAAATAAACGGCGGACAGGTCATTCATTTTCTCAGCCCTTACGGCACCTGGATGGTCAGCCTGGTAGATAAGTTCATCATCGTCACCGCCTTTAACTATGCCCTTAATCTCTTTCTGCTCTGCCTGATCCTGGTGCTGTCCGTGGATTTTAAAAGACGGATTTCCTGGAAAACGGCCGTCCTGGTGTTTTTCTTGATGTGGGGCGCCTTTCTATTTCATGTAATCATCGGGGCCTCCCTGGTCGTGGCCGTGATCGGGTCCGGATTCATGCTGGCCGCTATCCGCTGGTTCAAAAACCGCGAGAAACCGCCCCTCTTCCATTCTTATGTGCTGTGCGGGGCGGCCGTTTTAACCGTAGCGGTGGGATTGCCCTATGTGGCATCCCTGATGGCGGTGGGAGGGGGGGGTAATTTCCTGACGGATAACCTGCAGATCTCCGTCAAGAATATCCTTACCATAGTCGCCCCCCTGATTGTGCTTTTTTGCCCGGCCCGCGCCGCCGGGAGAGAATTGATCAAGGGAGGCACGTACCGTCACGCTATCATCGGTACCTGGATCGCCAGTCTGCTGATCCTCAATTTCTTCGCCGATCTGCCTACCCGGAACGAATCGAAGCTGATATTTCCCCTCTTCTTGATGCTTACCCCCCTTATCGCCCTGCAGATAATGATCCTGATCGAGAAGGCGCGGGGTAAGCGCAGGGCGCTGCTTTTGGCCTGGACCGGCTTGCTCTTCCTGGTTCCCTTGGGATTGACCATACGGGGTTTCTTCCTGGAGAAACCGGTCCTCCCCGTCGAGGTGAGACGGCAGAGTATCACCGCGGAAGAGAAGGCGCTGTTCGCCTGGATAAAGGGTAATACCGCTCTGCAGTCGGTTATCGCCGAGGATAACGAGTATACCTGGATGCCGGTGCTGGCCGAACGGCGGAATTTTTTCCCCCGGGAGTCCGCCTTTACGGTGCTCGGTTACCAGGGAGAAAAGCTGGAAAAATACCGGGAGATCCGCCATGCCTTTTTCTCCCCCGGGCCCCTCCCCGAAGAAAGTCTGGACCGGTTGAGAAAGGTAGGCCTGGATTTCTATATCGTGGTGTGGCGGGAAGACCTGGAGGAGAAACCTTATCTGGAGGAGAAGCTCCGCGGACGCGGCGAACTGTACCGGGAAGTGTTTAGAAACGCCGGGGGAACGGTATATTCGCTGAGGCTATGAGGGCTTTTTCCATAGGGAGGAGCAGAAAATGATCAAGGAAAAAATCAATCAGGCCGCCGGAATCATGCGGGAGGAAGGGATTGATCTGTGGCTGACTTTCGTCCGGGAAACCGAAGCGGTGTCCGATCCGGCCCTCGATCTTATATTGGGAACCAACTGCACCTGGCAATCGGCTTTATTGGTCCCGGCGGGGGGAAAGCCGGTGGCCCTGGTGGGCAGCCTGGACGAAACCCGGATTAAAGAAACCGGCGCCTACCAGGTGATCGGATACAAACAGACGATCCGGGAGGTCCTGCTGGAGCAGGTGGAAAAGCACGCTCCCCAAAAGATCGCCGTCAATTTCTCCACCAATGATGTCATTTCCGATGGATTGACGCACGGAATGTTTTTACTGTTGAGGAAATACCTGGAGGGCACTCCGTTCGCCGATAGAATGGTAAGCTCCGAAAATCTGATTTCCAAGCTGCGGGGGAGGAAGAGCCCCGAGGAGATCCGCAGGATCAGGAAAAATGTCGAACTCACCGAGGATATATTCGACCGGGTCACGAAATTCATGAAACCCGGAATGACGGAGAAGGAAGTGGCGGCTTTTATCCTGGGAGAGGTCGAGCGCGAGGGAGTGGAAACCTCCTGGGGGCCGGAGGAATGCCCGGCGGTCTTCACCGGTCCCGATTCGGCGGGAGCGCACGCCGGGCCGACCGACCGCAAGATAGAAAAGGGGCACGTGCTTAATATTGATTTTGGAACCCGCAGCGAAAAGTATTGTTCGGACCTGCAACGCACCTGGTATTTTCTGAGAAAGGGAGAGAGCGGCGCACCGGCCCAGGTCAGAGAACCTTTCGAGACGATCCGCGACGCCATCGCCCTGGCGGCGGAAAGGATCCGGCCCGGCATGGAAGGCAGGCAGATCGACACCCTGGCCCGGTCCTACATCACCTCCCGGGGATACGAAGAGTACCCGCACGCGCTGGGTCATCAGGTCGGCCAGAGAACGCACGATGGGGCGGGGATGTTATGCCCGGAATGGGAAAGGTACGGAAACCTTCCCTACCTGAAGATCGAGGAGGGACAGGTTTATACCCTGGAACCCCGGATCACCATTCCGGAATACGGAGTGGCCACCATGGAGGAGATAATCGTGGTCAGAGCGGACGGAGGAGAATTTCTTTCGCATCCGCAGACGGAAATTATTTTGATTTAAAGCTCCCCGGGGGAAAGATTGATGGGTCGCCAGGTACTCTTTTTGCTCGGTGTATAAAGATCATGAAGGAAGCGGACAAGATAAGGCACACCAAGCTGGAGAGGGTAAGAAACTTCATAAGTTCCTTTCCCTTGGGGAAGGTTTTCGTCCCCATCTTTCTTCTCATCGCAGCCGCCATGCTGGGTAAGCAGGTTTTCGATCCTTCCAAGCGTGTTATTGAAGCGGTTGTGGGGATTGTATTTATAGTGATCCTGTGGAACTTCTCCACCCTCGGTGCAATCTGGCTGCTGCTGGTAATCTATCCCCTTCCTTTCGGGATCTCCCTGGGAAACTCCAATTTTATTTTCGCCGTGATCATCTTTCTCATCTACATGATCCGCGTGTCCTCCGGCATCGAGAAATTCGAAACGTGCAAGTTGGTCAACCTGCCGGTGGCCTTGCTGGTGCTTTCCTATATCATATCGATCTACAATATGCAGGGGACGCCCCTCCTGGTAAGATGGGGCATCACCAGCACGGTCGCTTTCTTCTCCACCTTGCTTATCCTATACATGATGATCAACCTGATAGATAACGAGCTGAAGCTTAAGCGGACCCTAAACTTCCTGATGACTTCGGCCTTCATCATCGCCTTCATAACCTTGCTGGAGATGATGTTTCCGGGAAAACAGATCGTTCCTTCCCTGATCTACTCGACCGAGAAAACCTCTCTGGTAATGAAGGGTATCCGGCTCAAGGGTCCCCTCAGGGATTACGAACTGCTGGCTCAATTTTGCGCGGTTAATATACCGATCATATTCTTTATGATCGTCCGCTCCCGCAGGCTATTGATTAAAGTAGGTTTTAGTATACTATTGCTGATGATCTTCTTCGTTCAATTTTCCACCATTACCCGGGGGGCTTTCGTCAGCCTGGTGATCGGCTTGATCTACCTGGCTTTTATATGCCGGGAGGATCTGAATATCGTCAAGGCGACCATGCTGGCCGGCATGTTCGTGGGGGTGGCGGTGGCGATCAATTATATCATGTCCACCTACACGCTGTCCGGATCTCTCTTTGACCGGCTCTTCGCCACCACCTTTGAGCGCGGGGTAATTCCGGATACCCGGATGGATTCCTGGTCCGGGGCCGTGGAGCGCTGGCTGTTACATCCCATTATCGGTAACGGGCCCGGCTGGGATTTCACCAACAATGTCGAGGGCCGGCTCTGGCCGCATAACGGTTATCTTTTCTATTTGAATATTACCGGTGTCTTCGGGCTTTTCGCCTTCCTCCTCTTTCTCTACCGGTTGTTGCGGGTCTCCTGGAAACAGGTCCACGTTTCCCTGGCCGGAGGTCCCTATGCCCACTCCCTGATGAAAATATTGCACGTGAGCTTGGTAATCTTCATCATCGACACCGTCAAGGTGGATTACCTCAGGAACCACACCTACATCTATTTCGTCTGGGCCTTCTTCGGTTTGATCGCCGCTACCGCCACCATCATATCCAAATCCGAGGAGCGGGGGGAAACCGGCGGGGCAGTAATCGATTGACCGTGAATCCGATTTCATGTATAACTTCCGCAAAATCAGTGAAGTTTATTTTCCTCAGGCATAGCCTTAGCAAGGAGGGTAAATGGAACACGATAAAGGGACCAGCAGGCTTCCCTCGAACGCTTATAAAGTACTGGAACCGGGGGAAAAGTACACTCCCTATGTACCGGCCGGCCAGGTGATACCCGAGATTACAGTGCGGTCCGTGGTGACCGGGCTGATTATGGCGGTGGTATTCACGGCCGCCGCGGCTTACCTGGGATTGAAGATCGGACAGGTTTTTGAGGCCGCCATTCCCATCGCCATCTTGGCGGTGGGCCTTTCCGGAGTGTTCGCCCGGCGCAGCACCATTCTGGAGAATGTGATCATACAGTCGATCGGGGCGGCCTCGGGAGTCATCGTGGCGGGGATGATATTTACCCTGCCGGCTATTTTCATTCTCGATCTGGAGCTGAAATTCTATCAAACCTTCCTGGCCGCTCTGCTGGGGGGCTGCATCGGGACGTTATTCATCATTCCCCTGAGAAGATATTTCGTCAAGGAGCAGCACGGATATCTACCCTTTCCCGAAGCTACCGCCATTGCCGAGGTGCTGGTTACCGGCGAAAGAGGGGGGGAACAGGCCAAGGTCCTGGTTAAGGCGGCGATCATCGGAGGTATCTACGATTTCTGCATCGCCACCTTCGGCCTGTGGAGCGAGGTCATTTCCTCCCGGGTGCTGCCTCCGCTGGCGGTGGTGGCCCAGAAGGCCAAGCTGGTGGTGAAGGTCAACGCCGGGGCCGCCGTAGTGGGATTGGGATATATCATCGGCCTGCGTTACGCCACCATTATCTGCGCGGGCAGCCTGCTCTCCTGGCTGGTTTTTATACCCATCGTATGGTTTTTCGGCCAGCATTTGGGGATTACCCTGGGAGGGGCCGACACCCTGATCGCATATATGACCCCCGAACTTATATTCGATAATTATGTCCGCCACATCGGTATCGGAGGGATAGCCATCGCCGGTATCATCGGCATTCTCAAGTCCGCAAAGATCATCGTTTCATCCTTCTCGGTGGGATTCAAGGAAATGTTCGCCGGCAAGACCCGGCTGGAGGCGGTCACGGAACGTACGGACACCGATCTGAAGATGTCGACCGTGATCACCGGTCTGGCCCTTTCTTTCTTACTGGTGGTGCTTTTCTTCGGTTTCGGAGTGGTGGAAAGCTGGAAATTCGCCTTCATCGCACTGGCCGTGGTGGCTGTTATCAGTTTCCTTTTCACCACCGTGGCCGCCCGGGCGATAGCCATCGTGGGGATGAATCCGGTCTCGGGCATGACCCTGATGACCCTGATCCTGTCCAGCGTTATTTTAGTAAAATCGGGACTCTCCGGAACGGCCGGTATGGTGTCGGCGCTCATCATCGGTGGCGTGGTCTGCACCGCGCTCTCCACGGCGGGGGCCTTCATCACCGACCTCAAGGTCGGTTACTGGCTTGGCGCCACCCCGCAAAAGCAGGAAAGTTACAAGTTTCTGGGCATCATAGTGGCCTCCATCAGCATCACCGGGGTCATTCTGCTGCTCAACAAGGTGCAGGGTTTCACCGGCGAGGGAGCGCTGAGGGCCCCCCAGGCGAACGCCATGGCGGCCGTGATCCGGGCCTTGATGACCGATGCGGATGTTCCCTGGGGACTGTACATGGCAGGCGGATTCATGGCCATAATTCTGGAAATTCTCAAGATATCCCCCCTGGCCTTCGCCCTGGGGATGTACCTGCCGATCGAGCTCAACACTCCTCTCCTCATCGGCGGACTGGTGGCCCACCTGGTATCGAGAAGCAGCAAGGACGAAACCGTCTGCACCAAGAGAAAGGAGCGCGGCACCCTGATCGCCTCCGGATTCATCGCCGGGGGCGCCCTGATGGGGATTGTGAGCACTTTGATCGCCTACCCGGGCTGGGACGAATTCCTGAATCTGGGTATCGGGGAAACCGCTTTCGGTGAGATCTTGAGCGTATTCCTCTTTGCCGGACTGTGCCTGTACGTCTATTTGGACTCAAGGAGAGGAGCGGTTGATCGGGATTAATATAGCCGCGGTAGAGCGGATATGATTGGATCCGGCATCCCTTTCCCCCGTAAGGGGAGAGAAGCCGATGGGAACCGGAACCGTTCATCCGGCCCGTAAGCGGATAAACGGTTCCGGTCCGCCCTTTACGTCGGTAATCTGCCTTGACGATCACGGAGAAGTTGTGTAAGTTCAACAGGCGAACGGTCGACCTGCAGTGAAGGAAGCCAGAGAGTGGGTAGAGGATACATATACTTGCTATGCGCCTTATTTATCGCCGCCGGGACGGGATGCAGCTCCGACCAGGAGGCCCCCTTCTCCGCCATCTTCCAGGAGGACGGCGCCTACCCTCCCAAGGCCGGAGAGACCATAAGGTATGTGGATAGCCTGCGGAGCGTGTCCATGGTTTCCGTACCGGTGGGCCTGGGGCAGAGCACCCTTCTCAAGCTGGGCGGATTCCAGGGAATCAGGTTCGAATCGGTCCTGCTGCAGTTCGATTTCGATTCCCTGCAGAACTACCAGGGCAAAACGGTCGATTCGATCTTCGTGGATCTTCCCGTGTACAGCGTGCAGCATCTCAGCGAGGCGGATTTCCGCCTGCAGGTGAAGTTGAACGAACTACTGGAAGATTTTGATGAAACAGACACCCTGACCGTGGTCCCCTCTTTCTCCAGCCTGCCCATTCCATGCCCCGGCGGGGAAGAAGCGACCGAAATAAATTTCGAACATAATTTGATTTATATCGATCCGGCGGAAATGCAGGACTCGCTCGATGCGGGCGTTTCCCCCTGGACCTACGGCCTGGTAATCAGTTGGGCCGAAGAACCCGATTCGCTGGGAATCATCGAGTTCAGGGCCCACGATTACGGTTCCGATCCCACGGTGCTAAAGATTAAATTTACCGACGACACAGAGGCCACCTTCCCGGCGGTCAAGGATTATACCATCAGTTCCTACCAGGGGGGAGGGACCGCCTGCGTGGGAGGAGTGGCCACGCGGGTGTATTTCGAGTTTGACCTGGACGGTGTCGACGAGGAAGCGATAGTCCATTACTCCGCCCTGGTTTTACACGCCGATCAGGGGGAGGGAATGGGATCCACCCAGGGGGAGAGCAACCTGGGACTCTCGTCTCTCTTTACTTACTACCTCTACACGCCGGATGCGTCCGATACCCTGGTTCCGGGATTTTTAGAGGGCACGGGGGTGGCCCGGGAGTCCTTCAATCCCGGTTACGCGGAAGGGGGCAGCGTAAGGTTGAAGATCCCGCTGCGCGGTTTCACCCTGGATGTGCTGGCCGGACTGCGGAAAAACACCGGCTTGGTGCTGCAATCGGATCTGGAAAATGTACGCGTGCAGAAGGCCGCTTTCTACGACAAGTCGGCCCCGGAGGAGCTTCGCCCCTACGTGGAAATCATCTATTCTATGCCCGCCAGTTATACCGGAGAACGATGAGAAGGAAGCCGACAACAATAATCCTGTTGGGATCCCTGATGCTCCTCTTTTCCGGGAGGATTTTCGCCCAATCCGTTTTCGGTTTGAATTTTTTGGGGGAACACCGATTCCGGGGAAGCGCCCGCTCCGTCGCGCTTGGATATTCCGCCCTCGCCCTCCCCGATACCAACAACGCGATTACCATGAACACCGCCTCCCTGGCCGATTTAACCTCCGTTACTTTTTCGCTGTACGAGGTGCTGGGCATGAGCAGCGTGGGGTACGGAGAGAAAAAGGTGGATCAAAACCGTTTTCAGCTTCCTTCCGCCCTTCTGGCCGTGCCGTTGAGAAAAGGCCTGGTGCTGGGATTGGGATACCGTACCCGTTTCAGCGGCCGGGGGGATTTCGCCTTCCGGAGGTCGGTGACCGATTCTCCCGCCCTGTGGGAGGTATACAAACTACACAGCTCCCTGTTTTCCGTGCCCTTCTCGCTATCCGGGAAAGTCGGCGATTGGCTCAAGCTGGGTGGGGAGCTGCAGATCGACCGGGGGGGCATAAAGGATGAGGTGGCGGTGCTCATCCCCCGGGAGGATTACCGGACCGTCTATTCTTTCCGTAACCGGAGGTTTTCCGCCACGTCCTGGGCGGGTTTCCTGCAACTGCAAGTGCACCCCCGGGTATCCCTGGGAATCGGTTATGACGGGCAGGTTGAATACTCGGTGGAGGAAAGGATAGATTACGATTATGTTGCTCTCGATTCGACGGCCAGCTGGGATTTCACCCTGCCCGCCGCCTTCAGCGCGGGGATAGCGGTTAATATCTTATCCCGTTGGTATATTTCTTCCACTTTCTGGATGCGGGACGCTCCTTATCCCTCCGGTTATAAGCAATTTGAGGGGATTCTCAGTGACGAACGGCTGTTGGCCTTCGGCATCGAAAGGCAGGCCGAAGCGGAGGGAGGCTTTTTCTCCCGCGTTCCCCTCCGGCTGGGATATTACGAGAACCGCTGGCACCTGCAATTTCCCGCCGGGGAGCAGGTGATCAGCCGGTTTTTCACACTCGGTTCGGGGTATCCCATGCCGGGAGGACCGGGGAGCCTGGATTTTGTCTGCGAATTCGGAAAAATCGGTTCGGTGGACCGCAACCGGGTCGATGAAACGGTATTCCGGTTCGGTCTGAGTTTGAGCGTCTCGGAGAAATGGTCGCGCCGAAAGGTCGTCACCCATTAGGCGGCCGGGAGGGTAACCGTAATGGGATTGAAACCCCGCTCCTTACCGGTTATGGCCTGTTATCTGGTGATCCTGGTTTCACCTCTGAGGGCCGCGGTGGAGGAGGAAAAAATCCCCCTGGCCGAACAGTTGAGCGGGCTGAAACCGGCCCCGCGGATAGCCTATCTCCGGCATCTGATGAGCCGGGGCGAAGTCTCCGCCGATCTCTATTTCCAACTGGGAGTGGCCTTTCACGAGAGTTCCCAGTCCGATTCCGCCATCCATTATTATCAATTGGCCCTGGAGCAGGATCCCCGTTCTTTCAAGGCTTTGGTCAACGCGGGCGTGTTGTACGATGAAGGGGGCGATTATTACAGCGCGGTCGAGAGTTTCAGCCGGGCCATCAAGATAAAACCGGATGACGTTTTAGCTCGCTCGCACCTGGCCTTTCTGCTCTTTGAAAGAGAAGCCTATTCCCAGGCCTGGGAAAACCTGGAAATTGCCCTCCGTAACGGACCCGAGCATCCCCAACCTCATTTCTACCTGGCCATCTTTTTTTGGGAAAGCAGGATGTTCCGGGAAGCTCTAGGGGAATGGGAAAAGGTGACGGTTCTCGATCCGGGGAGTCATCTTGCCGCTAAGGCCCTGGAAAATGTCGTGATGTTACAAAAAGCCCTGAACGCGCCCTCGCCCTCGGCAAACTGGAAACCAAAACGGTAAATAGCAAGTTGATCTTGACAGTGAGGGTCATGTATCCTAACTTAAAACTGGGTAAGGTCGTATATTGCCTCTAGGTTAATTACTAAAGAGAGAAAGGGGATGGTATGGTGAGTAGAATATTATCCGTTGTTGTTATTTTTTCGTTCATTTTCATCATCGGTTGCGCTGCCGGGGGGGGAGGCCTGGATGCCGATTACGGCGGTGAGCGGAGTGGAACCACGGTTCAGGATTCCAGGGGATTTGACAAGGAACTTGGACCGGAAGAAATCGCCTATCAATCCGCCCAACAGTTCCTTTCGGCCGGAAATTATACCGAAGCGAT
>JAFGPI010000108.1 GCA_016926065.1 Candidatus Krumholzibacteriota bacterium | reverse complement strand
ATCGAATAGGAGAGCCGAAAGGATACCGGGACGGCTGATAATGAGGATTAATCTTGGGTGAGAGATTCTTTCATAATTTCGAATGGTTGATATTCATTCCCCTGCTGGCGCTTATTTTGATCGGTTTGCTGAATCTCTATTCGGTGGGGCATGTGCCGCAGAGTCTGCAGGAAACCTTTCAACCCGCCGGCGGGAATTTTTTCCACCGGCAGATAGTATGGGTCCTGGCCGGAGTGGTGGTAATGGGGATCGCCCTGGCGATACCGCTGCGCTATTACGAAGTGTCGGCGGTGTTTTTTTATTTTGTACCCTTGATATTTCTGGTCGTGGTGCTTTTGCTGGAACCGGCCAAGGGTTCGAGCAGATGGATCGTCCTGGGCGGCTTTCGCTTCCAACCGAGCGAGATGATGAAAATCGGAGTGATATTTCTACTGGCCCGGCTTCTTTCCGGTAAGAGAAATGATCCCAACCGTTTCAGAATTATCACCCTCTCTTTTTTGATCGTCCTGGTCCCCTTTCTGCTCATAATCAAGCAGCCCGATTTGGGGACGGCCCTGGTATTCCCGGCCCTGCTCTTTCCGGTACTGTTCTGGCGCGGATTGAACGAAAGCATCCTGATTCTTTTCCTCTCCCCGGTAATCAGCGCCTTCCTAACCATTTATACCGCCAGCACCTTCCAGCGCGGGGCCTATCCCTATCCCCTGCTGATATTCTTCCTGGTTATCCTGGTGGTGGCCTACCGGCGCAGGCAACGGTTGTTCCAATCGATTTCGCTGGTGGTTATCAATCTCGGCGTTATGCTGCTGGTGCCGAACCTGATCAGCCGGATGAAGTTGTACCAGCAGAGGCGCATACTGGCGTTCCTCAAACCCGAATCGGATATACTGGGGATGGGGTGGCAGGTGTACCAATCCAAGGTGGCCATCGGATCGGGAGGTTTCGGAGGCAAGGGATTTCTCCAAGGAACCCAGAAGTTGCTGGCCTTTCTACCGGAGAGGCACAGCGATTTCGTATATTCCGTGCTATCCGAAGAGTCGGGATTTATCGGTTCCCTGGTGGTCATTTTACTCTATACCCTCATAGTTACCCGGGGGCTTTACCTGGCCACCAAGGTAAAAAACCGTTTTGCCTCGATGACCATAATCGGCATCTGTTCCTATTTCGCTTTTCATGTGATAATCAATGTGGGGATGACGATCGGACTGGCCCCGGTTACCGGACTGCCCCTGCCCCTGCTCAGCTATGGAGGAAGTTCCATGCTGGTGACTTGTTTTCTGGCCGGTGTGCTGATGAATTTTGGATCGAATTTCTATGAATACTGAGGAGGTGATTCCTTGGAGGAGAGGATATACCGGATCCTGGATATGGCCTCGAGCGGCGGCTACGAGTGCGAGGTGTACGGGGAGGACACCGACAGCTATCAGGTGGAGATTTACCGGGGACAGATAGAATCAATAGACCGGTCGCGCGATTGCGGAATAGGGATCCGGCTGGTCCGCGAAGGGCGAATCGGATATTCCTATTCCAACGAATTATCCGATCAGGGGCTGGAGTCGGCGTTGGAGGAAGCCAAGAACAATGCGGCCGGCAGTTCCGCCATGGATAAGGATGTTCTGGCCGATAATTCCGCCCTGCCGGTTACCCGGACCGCCGCGGATGAACCGTGCCCGGAGGTTGAATCGGCCTTCAAGATAGAGGGAGTAAGGAAGATGGAAGAAGCGGCCCTCGGTTTTGGAGAGGTTATCGTAAATACCGAGGGGGCGGGATACAGCGAGGTGTCATCGGAAGTGTTCGTGGCCAGTACCCGGGGATTTCTACGCCGGGAAAAACGGAGTTGCTGTTCCTGCTCGATCGCGGCGGTGGCCGGGAAGAATGACGAAATCCGCAGCGGTTGGTATCTGGCGCAGGCGGTGGATCCCCTAGCACTCGATTTTGCCGCCGTGGGAAGGGAAGCCGCCGTCCGGGCCTCTTCCCTGCTCGACTGTCAGCCGATAGAGACCGGACGTTATTCGGTAATTCTCGACGGCTCGGCCTTTTACGAGATAATCTACCTGCTGGAGCAGGCTCTGTCGGCGGAGATGGTGGTAAAAGGGACCAGTGTTTTTACCGGCAAGCAGGATCTCCGTATCGCTCCCGATATTTTTTCCCTGGTGGATGATCCCTTTATGCCGGGAGGTTGTTTTAATGCCAGCTTCGACGACGAGGGAGTGCCGAGGAAAAAGTATTTCCTGGTGGAGGGGGGGATTCTAAGGGGATATTTTCATAATTCTTATTCGGCGCGGAAGATGGGGACCGAGCCGACCGCCAATGCGGTCCGCAGCTCGTTCAAGAGCTTGCCCCTACCGGGGGCGACGAACCTCTTTGTAATTCCGGGAAAACGGGATCTCCCGGAAATCCTGGCGGATTTGGAGGATGGCTTATACGTTCAGAACCTCATGGGTATGCATACGGCCGATTCGATGTCCGGCGATTTCTCGGTGGGAGTGAACGGGTATCATATCCGTTCCGGGCAGATCAAACATGCCATCTGTGAAATGACCCTGAGCGGGAATATCTTGGATCTCCTGGGGGGGATCAGGGAAATAGGCAAAAAGATAGTTTTTATCGGTTCCTACGGATCACCGTCGGTGCTGCTGGAGGATTTAAGCGTCAGCGGCAAATAAGGAGGATGGATTGCATTCGGTACTGATCGATTGGGGATTTATAAAGATTTATTCCTATGGATTCATGCTGGCCCTGAGTTTCCTGGTGGGAATCCTTCTGGCCGCCCGGCGGGCGGCCAAGACCGGCCTGGCACCGGAGGTGATCTACGATATGAGTATTATCCTCGTCCTCTCGGCGGTTGTGGGATCAAGAGGATTGTATATTCTTACTCATCTGTCGGATTACCACGGTATTATCGATATCATCGCCCTCTGGAACGGAGGGGCCACTTACTACGGGGGCCTCATCCTGACCCTGATCGGCGCTTTGATCTACCTGAAGAGGAAGGAGATACCGTTCTTCCGGGTAGCCGATATCTGTTCCCCCTCGATCGCCGCCGGGGTCTTCCTCACCCGGATAGGCTGTTTTCTCAGTGGTTGTTGTTTCGGCAAGCCGACCGGTTGTGCCCTGGGGGTGGTATTCCCTCTCGGTTCACCGGCGGCCCGCGAGTATTTCCCGGAAACTCCCCCTATCCATCCCACTCAACTCTATTCCTCCCTGTACGGATTGATCATTCTAGCTCTACTGTTCCTGCTGGAGAGAAAAAAATCGTTCGATGGTTTCACCTTCGGATTCTTGTGCGTGTTTTACGGTGCGGCCCGGTTTATAGTTGATTTTTTCCGTTTCTACGAAGATTCGGCCATGATAGGGGGAAAACTAACCAACAACCAGGTAATCAGCGCCGGGGTAATCGTGGGGGGCGTCCTCATTTTGATCTGGGGACGTCGGCGCGGACGCGGTCTACCGGCTGAGGTATAGAAAAGATCTCCGGGACCCGGCCCTTCCCGGGGCGGATGGGGGGGGCGAGGAAGTGAGGGGAGGCTTAAATGAGCGGGGGGCTGGCGTTTTTCTGGGATCTTTTGTTTCCCGCTATCTGCATTCGCTGCGGGGCACTCCTGGATGGTTCCCCCTCCCCCCGCCTGCTCCCCGCCGGGTGGCCGCCGGAGACCAGGGCCTTTTTAGATACCGATTTTTTCCATCCCCTACCGCTCGACCTGTCAATTCCCGCCCGCATCCTTTGTCCCCCCTGCTGGTTCTCAATGATTCCCGCTCCCCCCGCCTTCCTTCCGGAACCGGGAGGGCCTACCGGCCTGGTCTCGCCCTTCTATACCAACGACACCTTGCTCCAGGTGGTTAGATTCATGAAATTTTCCGGTGGTAAAACAGCCGTGCCTTCCTTGGCCTGGTGGATGACGCAAGCCCTTTCGGCCTGGAGGGGAAAAAACAATAATTTCTTCCGGGGGGAGCCGGTGGTATTGCCGGTCCCCTTGCACCGGTCGAGGCGAAGGGAAAGGGGGTACAATCAGGCCGCATTACTGGCCCGGGTGATAGCGGAGCGGTCCGGGATCGAATTCGCCGGGGGGGCGTTGCGGAGGATCAAAAGAACCCGGCCCCAGTCCAACCTGTGCGGCGGGCGCCGGTTGGAAAACGTAAGGGATGCCTTCCGGGCGGCCGATCCCGGGGTAATTCAGGGCCGGGACGTAGTGCTGGTGGATGATCTGATCACCACCGGAGAGACCGTACGTTCCTGTGTAAGAGAGATCCGGAATCATTCCCCGCTGTCCGTACTGGCTCTGGCGGCGGGGCGGGCCAGGGAGCTGGACT
>JAFGPI010000107.1 GCA_016926065.1 Candidatus Krumholzibacteriota bacterium | reverse complement strand
GATGCGAGAGCTGGCTGAATCGGCACGATTGGAAATCGTGTGTGGGGGTGACTCCACCGAGGGTTCGAATCCCTCTCTCTCCGCCATTAATATCAGATAAAACCGCCTCCCGGAGAAGTCGCCGTTGGACCAGGGGAGAGGTGGTTAGCGGTCCGGGGGATTCCCCGGAAAAAGGGAAGAAAGGATCTTTACCGCGGAGAGATGCCAGAGCTGGTTGAATGGGACGGTCTCGAAAACCGTTGAGCAGGTTCCTGCTCCGAGGGTTCGAATCCCTCTCTCTCCGCCATCAAATTGGATCCCCGGCGCCTTTACCGGTGCCGGACCAGAGATAGAACCGGGTGGGGATGTAGCTCAGCTGGGAGAGCACCTCGTTCGCAACGAGGGGGTCGGCGGTTCGAATCCGCTCATCTCCACCATTGACAATCTGATGATCGTGCTAGGCGGGGAGGTAGCGGTGCCCTGTACCCGCAATCCGCTATAGCGGGGCTGAATTCCCGGTTGAGGGAGTGCTGCTTTCGAGCGATCGACGGTGGGAAGTGGTGTTGATGTCCAGGACCCACGCAACGAGGACCTGCCAATCCCGTCAGGACCGGAAGGTAGCAGCGGTACGTAGATATTCTTGTGTGCCGTGGACTATCCTGGCCGGAGCTAACCCCGCCGTAAGAGCCGGGGGCGCCTCTCGAGGCCGGGTGCACGATCTTTTTTATAGCAAGGCGGGGGTGGATTTTTGTCCTACCTAGTATTGGCAAGAAAATGGCGGCCGCGGACCTTCGCCGAGGTGATCGGTCAGGATCATGTCACGCACACCTTGATGAAAGCGGTGGAAAAAAAGCGTCTGGCGCACGCCTATCTATTTTCCGGTCCCCGGGGCTGCGGTAAAACGTCCACGGCCAGGTTGCTGGCCAAGGTGATCAACTGTGAAAATCCAACCGCCAATGAGCCGTGCAACAGTTGCTCTTCCTGCCAGGCCGTTAATGAAGGCAAGCACCTTGATATGATCGAGATAGACGGCGCATCCAACCGTGGTATCGACGAGATCAGAGACCTGAGGGAGAAGATAGGATACGCCTCCACCGGCGGCAACGCCAAGATCTATATTATCGATGAAGTGCATATGCTGACCCAGCAGGCCTTCAATGCCCTTTTAAAAACCCTGGAGGAACCGCCTTCCCATGTTTACCTGATCTTCGCCACCACCGAGCCTCACAAGGTGCCGGCCACCATACTGTCCCGCTGTCAAAGATTTAATTTTAAGAGGTTGGAGCTGGCGGAGCTGACGGGCCAGCTGGAGAAAATCTGCCGGCAGGAAAAATTCGATTACGAGCAGGAGGCCCTGCTGTTGCTCGCCCGCCGGGCGGAGGGAAGCATGCGTGACGCGGAAAGCCTCCTTGACCAATCGTTTTCCGCCACCGAGGGAGCGCTCAGCCTGGAGGCAGTCAGGCGCGTACTGGGCCTGGTCGATTCACACCTGGTATCGGAGCTATTGGAAGCGGTGGGCAAAAAGGATAAGGCCGGAGCGCTCTCGGTGGTCGAGCGGGTGGTTTCCGCGGGGCTGGATGTGGAGGAGTTTTTCCTGGCCTTTCTGGAGGGCGTCAGAAATCTTCTGGTTCTCAGCGTTCGGGAAAAGGAATTACCCTCCTGGCTGGATCTGACCACGGCGGAGCTGGAAAGGCTCTCCGCCATCGGATCGGTTTTCCGGACCGAGGATCTTCTTTATCTTTTTCGCACCTTGGCCCGTTCCTTCCGCGAATTCAAGCAATCGAGCCAACAGAGATACCATTTGGAGGCCGCGGTGACCGAGGCGGCTTCCTGGGAATCGGTGGTGGATCTCTCCGAGCTGATAAATAAGATCGACCAGATGGAGGGAAACCGGTCCGGGGGGACGGCCCCCGGAGGGAAAAGAGCGGAAAAAGCCGGTACGATCCCCGCCGGGAAAACCGAACGCCCGGAATCCTCCGGGAAGCCGGCGAAAATGGATTCCCCGCCGCAAAGCCCTGGGATCGAAGAGCGGTCCTCCGGTGAGCCGGGCGGGGGAGAGGGCGGAAAAGAGGCCTTTGCCAGGATTGACCGGACGGCCGGAGCTCTCGACCGGCAGGGTGAGGAAGAAGAAAATCCGGCCCTTTCGCAACTGGGGGGCAGGGAACAATGGGAACGCTTTCTCTCTCAAGTAAGAGAATCGAAGTTAACGCTCGGTATCTGGCTTAATTCCGCCGAGGTGGCGGGAATCAAGGGCCAGGTTTTGAATCTTATCTTTAGCCCGCAGAATCGCTTCGCCCGGGAGATGATCGGGGAGGAGAAGAACCGGCGGTATATCGAATCACACCTGGAAAGGTTCTATGGCAAAAAATTTGTCATCCAAACAGAGGAACTACGGGTCGCGCGGTCCCGGGAAGGGGATTGGGCCGAAGCGGCGGAATCGGAGACGTCCGGTTCCCGTAAAATCAATCCCCGGACGGAGAAAATTCTACGGGATTCACCGGTGGCCAGGCGGTTGCTGGAGGAGTTCGACGGAGAGATCTCCGGCGGCGACACCTGATTGAGGAGGAATGCAGGGATGAAAGATATCGGAAAACTACTAAAACAGGCGCAGCAGATGCAGGTTAAAATGGCCGAGCTACAGGCTAAACTGGCGGAAAGGACCGTGGAATCCTCCGCCGGCGGAGGAATGGTCAAGGTAATGATGAATGGGCAGCATGAAGTACTCACCGTGAGGATAGAACCGGAAGTGGTCGATCCGTCAGACGTCGAAATGCTGGAAGATCTTGTCATAGCGGCTGTTAACGAGGCACGGTCGCAGGTGGACGAGATGATAAAGAGCGAAATGTCCTCTCTGACCGGGGGCATGCCGATACCGGGTCTCTTCAATTAAGCTGCCAAAAGGGCTTTATTTCCATTCCCCGGATTTTCCTAACAGGCCGTATTTAAGGCAAGATTCTTGCTTCAACCAAGGAGAAAGCAATGAATTACGGGCTTCCGCCACTTCAGGATCTGATCGAGTATTTTAAAAAATTGCCTGGTGTGGGAGAGAAAACCGCTCGCAGACTTGGATTTGCGATACTGGACATGGATGACCGGGAGGTAAAGGGTTTTGCCGAAACACTCTTGCAGATCAAGGAAAAAATCGGATTTTGCAACAGATGCGGAAACTTTGCGGAAGGCGAGATCTGCGGCATTTGCAGCGATAAGTCAAGACTCGAGGGTATCTTATGCATCGTTGAGCGGCCGGCCGACCTTTACATTCTTGAAGCGTCGGGACAATATCGTGGCCGCTACCATGTTCTGCACGGAGTTCTTTCCCCCCTGGATGGAGTAGGCCCGGATGATCTTAATCTCGAGAAACTTAAGAGCAGGGTTGATGAGGAAGGCATTAAGGAACTGTTGATAGCCACCAATCCCAGCGTGGAAGGTGATACGACATCGCTCTATATCGCAAGGATGTTTAAAGATCGAAGCATAAGGGTAACCAGGCCGGCCAGAGGGATTCCCCTCGGTAGTTCACTTGAATTTGTCGACAAGAGCACCATATCCAAGGCTCTGGAAAAAAGAGAACCGATTTAATCCCGGGCAAGGGAAAGAGAGAAGGTAATGGTAAGGACAAACTGGAAGGTGTTTGAAGAAGATTACTGGGCCATAAACACTACCTTGCAGGAATTGTTGAAAAACTCGAATGCCACCAGTGTGCTTCTGCTTGATAAAACCGGACAGTTAATTTCCAGCGTGGGTGAGCAACCACAATTCGATATGTACAGTTTCGCTTCCTTGTGCGCCGCCGATTTTGAGGCGAACGCGCAGCTGGCCAAGTTGATCGGGGAAAAGGATTTTTCCACCCTGTACCACCAGGGAAGTAACGAGAGCATGTACCTGGCACGGGTGGCGCAGGATATTATTCTGGTAATACTTTTCGACAAGAAAACCACTCTCGGATTGGTCAGGTTGAGGACCAAGAAAGCCGTTGATGGTCTATCGGCGGTTATCAACAGACTCTACGATAAGCTCGAATATGAAAACGAGGAATACTCTGAGTCCAATTTCGATGAAGAATTCGCCGCCGAAGCCGAAATGGAGATAGACAGTTTATTCTCAGATTAGGGGGATATCAAGTTGTCGCTTATCAACTACTCATCGCGGGAAATCAACGTTAAGATCGTATATTATGGGCCCGGACTCTGCGGAAAGACGACCAATATCCAATATATATACGACAAAGTATCTCCCGATACGAAGGGTAAGTTGATAACCTTGGCCACGGAAATGGACCGCACCCTGTTTTTTGACTTTCTTCCCCTGGAACTGGGTACGGTTAAGGGATTCAAGACCAGATTCCATCTCTACACCGTTCCGGGACAGGTCTATTACGACGCCAGCCGGAAGCTTATCCTGAGGGGAGTTGACGGCATTGTATTCGTGGCGGACTCGCAGACCACGCGCTATGACGCCAACATAGAAAGCCTCTACAATCTGCACGAGAATCTTTCCGAATATAACTTGAAACTGGAAGATATTCCCTACGCCATACAGTATAATAAGAGGGATCTGCCCGATACCATAGCGGTGGGTGATTTGGAAGAGGAACTCAATCCAAAGCATTATCCCGCCTTTGAAGCGGTGGCGGTGAAAGGCACCGGAGTGTTCGATACCCTGAAAGCGGTGGCCAAATCGGTACTACGCAACCTTTCCTAAAAAGATTATTCCGTTATATCAAGCCCTCACTTTTCCACGAATTTTCTTGCCTCCACCGGGGATTGCGGCTATCCTGCTCTAAGTTTATCCAAGGGAGTAAATGTTGAAGCGTTTTATCGTCGTTATCCTGGGCTCTTTTATCTATTCGGGATTCTTTCCTTTCGCCCCGGCCACCTTCGCCTCCTTTATCTGGTTGATTCTCTGGCTTTTGCCGGGAGGCCGTTTTCTGACCCATCCGGTCGCGTTCCTGGTAACCCTTCCCCTTTCCGTTTACCTTTCAACCGTCATGGAAGGGTATTACGGAAAAGATGCCTCGCCGATCGTGATCGACGAATTTGTAGGCATGCAGGTGACCCTCTGCTGCTTCACCCCCTCTCCGGCCGTGGGGATTGCCGGATTTTTCCTCTTCCGGTTCTTCGACATCGTAAAGCCTTTTCCGGTGGGAAGATCCCAAAAGCTAAAAGGCGGATTCGGAGTGGTGATGGATGACGTGCTGGCGGGAGTATATTCGGGCGCGGCGCTATTTTTTCTCTCCCGGATTATCGACCTGGGATAAGTAGGAGAAGTGGTTTTTACTCCTGGATCCAAACCTATTTTACAGTGGGATCGTCCCGGAAAGTCATGCAGCGGCGGAAATGACGGATATGAAGATCGAGATAATAACCGTGGGCAACGAGGTTTTGCGGGATGAAACTAGTGAGAACAACGCTTCCTGGCTAGCCCGCCGTCTGACCGACCGGGGATTCACTCCCAGCCGGATCACCAGTTTGCCCGACGATCGTAAAATATTGGCGGAGGAAATCCGGCAATCCCGGGGCAGGAGCGAGATGGTGATCGTGACCGGTGGATTGGGTCCGACGGCGGATGATGTTACCCGGCAGGCGGCGATCGAGGCCTGGGGTGGCGAAGTGGATATCCGCCCCCGCATAGTGGAATCGATTAGGGCCCGTTTCCTCTCGGAGGGGCTCGAGCTGCCCGGGAGCTATCAGGATCTCTCCCGTGTGCCCCGGGGAGCGCGGATCTTACCGAACACCGTGGGAGCCGCTCCCGGATTGAGGATGAAAAGCGCCTCCTGCGATCTTATTCTGCTCCCCGGAGTGCCGGCCGAAATGCGGGAGATATTCAACCGTTTCATTTATCCCGATCTGACCGGTAGTTCCGGATCGGAAAGAACGGTACTGAGCCTTTTCGGTATGGGCGAGACCTCCGCCCAGGAAAAACTTCAGCAGGTCTTCAACGGTGAGGAGATGGAAGAGATCTCCATCATAGCCGGTCCGGCGGGGATCACCATCTATTTCCCCCAGGCCTATGCCAGTTCCGCGAGGATGAATGCGCTGGACGAGCTGTTCGGCAGCTATCTTTATGCGCGTGAGCGCAGGAGCCTGGAAAAAACCGTCCTGGAGCTGCTGCTGGAAGGAGAAAAGACGGTGGCGGTGGCTGAATCGATCACCGGGGGGCTGCTCTGTTCGACCCTGATTTCGGTGCCCGGGGCCAGCCGGGCTTTCCGGGAGGGATTTATCGCCTACAGTAATGAGGCCAAGGTTCTTCGGCTGGGCGTGGATGCCGGACTGATCGAGAGGGAGGGGGCGGTGAGCGGCGGAGTGTGCGTAAGCATGGCGCGGGGGGCCCGGGAGAGAGCCGGTACCGATTTCGCCCTATCCACCACCGGGATAGCCGGTCCCACCGGGGCCACCGCTATGAAGGCGGTGGGGCTCTGCTTCATCGGGTTGGCCGGCGCCGGTGAAGTCTATTGCCACCGGATCCGGTTTCCCGGAGACCGGCAGATGGTGAGGGCGAGGACGGCAGCGACGGCCCTGGATATGCTCCGGCTGCGTTTGAGCGGCGCGTTGGACAGGCTGGAGCAATTCCGGGTGAGGGAGGACTAGAGTGCCGGGCCCGGACCTCCGCGGTGCCCTTTACGCGGGGCTTTCTTGATGCACCATCCGTATAGTACCAGGACGGGAAGGCTTTTAACGCTGAAATGCAGGATTTTAAATAGGCCGGGCCATGCTTCCGGTGCGGTGGAATTTTCGATTCCCAGCAGGGGAAAGCAGACGAACAGGGTGGGCAGGCCTATGAGCACGGCCATTACCAGTATCAGCCGGGATCCGGTAACCAGAAAGGCGGCGGTGACGGCGGGGAGGATCATTACATAATGATATTCCCAGATCGTTTTGTATATGAGAAAGAACACCGTCGTCCACAGAAGTAGATCCAGGGCTTGGCGCCGGGGGGTACCCTCCCACCGCAGCGCGGCCCGCACGGCCAGGGTGAAGATCAACACGGAAACAGCGCTGAGCAGCAACTTTTCCAGGTTAATATCCATCCCTCCCAGTGCCGGTAACGCCTTGGCCCCTCCGTCCGGCAGATACCGGATTAGTGCCCTGAGCAGCGCTTGAAATCCAAAATCGCCCGCGTAAAGGGTGGTGAAGGGGGAGAGGTTGCGCCGCGCGAAAAGCAGCAGGTCCCGGGGGCGGTAAATAAAATAGGGCAGGCTCAAAAGGATGACCAGGGAAAGTCCCGCCAGTACCCGTTTTAACCGGCGGTCGCGGAGAAATGGCAGGGCCAGGAGGATGGAAAATGATTTTATGAGCATACTGGCCGTCCACACTATCAGCGGCAGGGGTTTGCCCCAGCGGTCCCCCTTCCAGGAATAGTCGCGCCAGCGCGCGAGGAGGCCGGGCCGGCGGTCCGGGTGGCTGGACGCGGGATGGGTTTCCTCCCTCTCCGGGGAATCGAGTTTCCACAGCCAGAGGAGCAAAACCGCCATGCAAAGCGAGAACTGTCCCATGAACTGTTCTATACATACCGGGAAATAACCCATCCAGAGGGATGCGCAGACAAACCTGCGGGAGGACGGCCGGTTTTTCCAGGAAAGGATGCAGCCTACGGTGAAAATAATCAGGATCTCATTGAAGAGTACCCAGACCCAGTAAGCGGCGCGGGGACCGAAAAAGAGGGTGCCCAGGGCGGCGGCGTAGGCGGTGGGAGGGAGATAGCGGTAAAAGTAGAAAAAGGGAACCACCCGGTGCGGCGCGTTTTCCGGGCTATCCGTTTCGTAAATGCCATATCCCTCGAGGAGATTGGCCCCGGCCTGATAGATGCCGAAGAAATCGGCGGCCTGGCCGAATCCCCGGGAGGCTTCGATGAATAGGTTACCGGGCCAACTGGTAAAGAGCGCGATCACCAAGAAGAGATGCAACAAAACCGCGGCGGCGAACACCACCCGCGGCAGTCGGCCCTGCCTATTAAGGAGGCGATGGGGTGGAGATGGACGGGGCCGGTCGGATTTTTCCCCGGTCGGATTATCACTACTTCTCATCGGATTTATACTCCCCTTTCCGCGCGGACCGGATAGCCCCGGTCACCGGATTTCCTCCGGCGCTCTCCTCCGGTATCCATCCGGCGGGAGGAGCCGGAAGATCGATCCTTCCCCCCTTCCGGCCGGGGCCCGGTTCCTACCGGTCAAGATTAACCAACCGGCAGGTAAAAATACATAAAAATTACATCCCTTTGGGATCATTCTTCCCGATTATAGGTTGCCTGGGCCGGGAGTCAGCGTTTATATAGTAAAGTTGAGGCCGTTGCGCGGAAGCGCTAAAAGCTGATGCGGTAAAACCGGATTTGAATCCGATCTGGGTAAGGTTCGGGCGTGATCGGCGTATTGAACGTTATCCGTTGAAAGGACGGGTGAGATGAGGCTTTTTTTCGCGGTGCCGGTGGCACCGGAAGTGCGGGAACGGGTGAGTTCCATCATCCGGCAATCTTCCCTCCGCGATGCGCCCTGGCGCTGGATTCCTCCGGTGAATTATCATTTCACGCTGAAGTTTCTGGGAGAAGTGGACCAGGTTCTCCTCTCTCCCCTGCGGGAAGCAGCTACCCTGGTCGCCGGGGAAATCCCTCCTTTTGAGATTACCTATGATCGATTCGGGGGATTTCCCGATCTGCGCCGGCCGCGGGTGCTCTTCTACGATTTGGGAGGGGGCCGGGAACCCTTCCGGCGGTTGGCGGAAGCGGTGGAATCCGCGGTGGAGTCCCTCGGATTCGCTCGGGAAAGCAGGACGTTCCGCGCTCATCTGACCCTGGCCCGGATCAAGCGCCCCCTGTCGGCCGAGACCCGGGAAAGGTTGCTCGAGATACCATCCCTGCCTGACAACACCCGGCAGCGGATCGATAATTTCGTGTTGATGCGCAGCCGGCTCAGCCGTTCCGGGGCGGTCTACGAAGAAGTGGAGAAATATGGGCTGGGCTCCGGCGGCTGACCGGACCCGGTTGAATTTCATTGAAAAAATGCATCGCAAGTGATATAAGAACGTATTGATCGGTTGCCGGGGAAGGGAGGCATAAATTAGCTGGATTGTGTGAAGGTATCGGGATGAAGTGGGAGGCCGGAAGGTGAAGAAAGAAAAAAACGTTAATACCAAGAAGACCGAAAGTTCAACCAACAAGGAAAAAGCGCTGGAGCTTGCAGTCGATCAGATCGAGAAACAATTCGGCAAGGGCTCGATCATGCGGTTGGGAGAAGAAGGCGCGCTTCTGGACGTGGAGAGCATTCCCACCGGGAGCCTGGCCTTGGATATCGCCCTGGGTGTGGGGGGAGTGCCGCGGGGCAGGATCATCGAGATATTCGGACCGGAAGGTTCGGGAAAGACCACCCTCACCTGTTCCATCATCGCCAACGTTCAACGCCTGGGTGGTATCGCCGCCTTTATCGACGCCGAGCACGCGTTGGATATCAACTACGCCCGGAAGGTGGGAGTGGATATTGATAATATACTTATATCGCAACCGGATACGGGGGAACAGGCCCTGGAAATAACCGAGGTTCTGGTGCGCAGCAACGCGGTGGATATCGTGGTGATAGATTCGGTGGCGGCATTGGTCCCGGCCGCCGAGATCCAGGGACAGATGGGCGACCATCATGTGGGTCTGCAGGCGAGACTGATGTCGCAGGCCTTGCGCAAGATAGCCGGTGCGGTATCCAAATCCAAGACCTGCATGGTTTTCACCAATCAGATACGGATGAAGATCGGAGTACTCTTCGGAAATCCGGAAACCACCACCGGGGGGAACGCGCTCAAATTTTACAGCACGGTACGGATGGACATCCGGCGGATCGGCCAGGTCAAGGACCACGATTCGATAATAGGCAATTTGACCCGCGTGAAAGTGGTAAAAAACAAGGTGGCGGCGCCGTTCAGGCAGGCGGAATTCGAGCTTTTATACGGAGAAGGAATAAGCCTGGAGGGGGATTTAATCGAACTGGGAGTAGTTTCCGGCCTGGTTACCAAGATGGGCAGCTGGTATTCCTGGGGTGAAACCAGAATGGGCCAGGGCAAGGATAACACCAGGATGTTCCTGAAAGAAAACGTGGATATCCGCCGCCAGCTTGAGGAAAGTGTCAGGGCCCACTACGGGCTCAAACCCTCTCCGGTGGTTTTGGAGCCAGAGGGTGGAAAATAGCAGAAGAGAACCGGAAGAAGTGGTGGAGGTCCGACGCAAGCTGGGCGGCCTGCGAAAGATCATCACCTCGGCGGACCGCTGTTACCTGGTGCCGGACGAACCGGGGACGAAGAAGTATCTAAAAGTCGGATCGCTGATAGACGGCTCCGACCGGGAGTTGTTGGAGGATACCCTGGCCCGTCCCGCCGGCATCGCTTTTTCCTACCAGTTGTTATCGCGCCGCGACCGTACCGAATGGGAAATGCGCCGTCTTCTCCGGGACGAAGGTATAGAAAAACTGGAAGTAGTTGATTATATTGTGGAAACCCTCCGCGGGCAGGGATATCTAGATGACCGCCGCTTCGCTCGCGAGGGGGCGCGATTCGGCAAGGAATACCGACGATCCGGACCGGTCCTGCTTCGAAATAAGCTCAGGATGGCGGGGATTAGCGAGGATCTCGTCGAGGAAGCCCTGCGGCAGACGTTTTTACCGGGGGAGGAAAAGGAGCTCGCTCTCCGCCTGGCCGGGGAAAAGCTGGCCGCGGGAGTGTCCGCGGACCGGGCTAGAGCGGTGCGCCGAATTCATCGCTTTCTTACCCGCCGGGGATTTTCCGGGGAAGTGGTGAACGATGTCTGCGCCAGGATATTGAGGGGAGAAGTATCCGGAGATCGACATGAACCAGAAGATTAGAACGGCACAGCAAATCAGACGGGCCTATATCGATTTTTTCGTCGCCCGGGGGCACACCGAAGTACCCAGCGCGCCCCTGGTGCCCGCCGGAGATCAGACGCTTCTCTTTACCTCCGCGGGCATGGTACCCTTCAAAGAATATTATCTGCGGCCGGATAACCTGCCCTATACCAGGGCGGCCAGTGTGCAGAAATGCCTGCGGGCGGGCGATCTGGAGAGCGTGGGGAAAACCCTCCGTCATCATACCTTTTTCGAAATGCTGGGTAATTTCAGTTTCGGAGATTATTTCAAACAAGAAGCCATTGTCTGGGCCTGGGAATTCGTAACCGAGGTGCTTCAGCTTTCCCCGGAGAGGTTGTACGTCAGCGTCTTCCACGAGGACGATGAGGCATACCGGATATGGCAGGGCGAGATCGGGTTGCCGGCGGAAAAAATATTCCGGCTGGGAAAAAAGGATAATTTCTGGGGACCGGTGGGAAAGACCGGAGTCTGCGGTCCCTGTTCGGAGATCTATTACGACACGGGGGAGGGTAAAGGGTGCGGAAAATCCGACTGCGCCCCCGGATGCGACTGTGACCGGTATCTGGAGTTCTGGAACCTGGTCTTTCCGCAGTTTTTCCTGGAGGATGGCGGGCATTACCGTCCCCTGGAAAAACCGGGGATCGATACCGGAGCCGGATTGGAGCGGATTGCCATGATCATGCAGGGGGTGGAGGATAATTTTCAGACCGATCTATTTGAACCTATCGTGGAGGCGGTGATCGGAAAACTTCCCTCCGGGGGGGAGAGGGACCAGGAGGCGGTCATGGGTGTAAATATGATCGCCGATCATATCCGGGCGCTGACCTTTACCATAGCCGAGAATATCTACCCTTCCAATGAGGGGCGCGGTTACCTGCTGCGCAGAATACTGCGCAGGGCGCTGACCCGGCTCCATACCTTCGGGATCACGGAACCCTTTATGTATAAGTTGGTGGAAGTGGTAATCGGGCTGATGAAAGATGCCTACCCGGAACTGGGGGGACGGCAAGAAGAGATCGAAAAGATCATCCGGGCCGAAGAAAAGAGCTTTTTCCGCACCCTAAAGGAAGGCCGGGAACGTTTTCAGTCCCTGGTGCGGGAAATCCGGAAAGAAGGGGGCGGGGAGATTAACGGCGATCAGGTTTTTCTTCTTTATGATACCTTCGGATTTCCCTTCGAGCTGACGGTGGCCCTGGCCGGGGAAGAGGGTCTGCAAGTCGATGGGGAGGGCTTCGAGCGAGCCATGCAGCGGCAAAGATTGCGGGCTAAAAGGGGCAGCACCTTTGACTCCACGGGGGAGGAAATTATCGATATGAAAGAGGTAAGCCAGGGAACGGCTTCCGAATTTTCCGGTTACGAAGAGTTGGATAGCCGCGCCCAGATTAGGAGTTTCCGTCCCGTCGATAAATCGACCCGGAAGGATATTTCCTGGGAATCGCCGGCGGGGATCGCCTACGAGGTGATTTTTGAGCGGACACCGTTCTACGCCACCGCGGGCGGACAGGTGACCGATGGAGGCTGGATAGACATCGGGAAAGTCCGGTGCGAGGTAAGGGAGGTTATAAAAAGAGGGGCGGATGTGGTTCATCTCGTCGAGCCCGAAATCGAGAACTTCGAACTGGAGAAGAGCCTTCCGGAGAATAAAATGGCCACGTTGCGGGTGGATAAGGCAAAGCGGCTGGCCATCGCGGCCAATCATTCGGCCACTCACCTGCTTCACGCCGCCTTGCGGGAGATAATCGGCGGACATATCGCTCAGGCCGGTTCCCTGGTCGACGCCAACCGGTTGAGGTTCGATTTCAACCATTATCAGGCGGTCTCACTGGAGGAACGTCAACTGATCGAGGAAAAAGTCAACGGCTGGATACGGGATGCCATAGAGATACGCACCGCGATCATGGGATACAAGGAAGCGGTCAGAGCCGGAGCCATCGCCCTTTTCGACGAGAAATACGGAGAGCAGGTGCGGGTGGTGAAGATAGGAGATATTTCGACCGAGCTCTGCGGGGGCACCCATTTGGATAACACCGGTAAGATCGGACTGTTCTTGATCGTAGCCGAGAGCAGCGTGGCGGCCGGAATCAGGAGGATAGAGGCGGTGACCGGAGCGGCGGCGCTGGCCCATCTCCATCAGATCCAGGTGCGCCTGGAGGAGGCGGGATCGCTGTTGAAGGTTTCTTCCTCCGAGGTGGCCGGACGAATCCGTTCGCTCCTGTCCGATATCGATGATATGAAAAAGGAGATTAGCAAGCTGGAACGGGGTGAGGCCGTAAACGAGCTGGATGCTCTAATCCAGGCGGGGCGCGATCTGGGAGGGATGAAAGTGGTTTACGGAAGAATATCGGTTAAGGATGTGGGAGCCTTGAGAAATCAGGCCGATCTTTTCCGTGACCGGGTGAAATCGGGAGTGGCGCTGTTGTCCATTCCCTGCAACGGGAAGATGCAGTACGTGGTCACGGTTACGCAAGACGTGGTTGAAAAGGGTCTCACCGCCAATGGTTTGGTGCGCGAACTGAGTAAGGTGGTCGGCGGCGGGGGGGGAGGCAAGAAACATATAGCCCAGCTGGGCACGAAAGATATGGAAAGCGAGGGCAAGGTGTTCGAGGCCCTGCCCGGGATAGTGGAGCGTTTAATATCCGGATAAGGAAAAAAGCATGAAAATAATCAGTCCCCGTTGGTCCCTCGCCCTGCTGCTGATAATTCCGACTTGCTGGTGCCGGAGCCTGCCGGCCCAGACCGCGGGTAACTCCCTGCAGGAGGAAAGGGCCCGGACTGAAGCGGGAGAAATAACCGGGACCGTTCTGGACAGTCAGTATTCACGGATGGCGATTCCCATCCTGGAGGGAGCGGTAGATCCGGATTCGTACGTCCTGGGACCCTACGACCGGTTGCTGGTCAACTTGGTGGGGCCCTTTCCGCGCTCTTTCTCGTTGGTGGTTTTGCCGGAGGGAGAGGTCTTTATTCCCGATATGGGGGCGATCCGGGCGGATGGTTTGACCCTTACCGAATTCCGGGAAGAGCTTTCCCGGGAGGTGGATAAGCGGTTCCACGATATCGAACTGTATTGCTTTCTGCAGCAGCCCCGGGTATTCCGCGTGTTCGTTACCGGAGAAGTGGAGAGACCGGGTCCGGTGTCGGTTACCGCCATGCAGAGGATTTCCGACGCTATTGCCCTGGCTGGAGGGATCCGGGCGGTAGGAACAAACAGGCGGGTGTGTTTGGAGCGGAATGGGGATAAAAACGAGGTGGATATACTTAAATTCAACCTGCAGGGCGATTTTTCCAGTAATCCTTTCCTCTCCAACGGAGACCGGATTCATGTGCCGGTGGCCCAAAAGCACGCGGCGGTTTTTGGAAGTGTTCGCAAATCCGCCCTCTATCAAGTTCTTCCCCGCGAAACGGTGGCTGATTTACTGGAGCTGGCCGGTGGTTTCTCCCCTCAGGCCGTAAGAGATTCCATCCTTCTCAGCCGTATCGACGAGGAAGGCTCGGTATCCACCACCACCTTGATCCCGGAAGATTTCGATTTGGTGCTGCGGGACGGCGATGAAATCTGCGTAATCAATGAAATGTCCAATACCCATCGGATCTATATTTTCGGCGCGGTCAGCCGGTCGGGTTATTTATACATAACCGAAGGGGAACGATTGACCAGCGTTCTGGGAAGGGTGGGCGATTTTGGAGCGGACGCCGACTTCTCCGGGGCATCGATCGAGAGGAAAAACGGAGAAATTCTCCGGATCAATCTAGGGGACTACGTGCCTCCCCGGAGCGGAAAGGATATCCGGCTCCGGGACGGGGACATGCTGCACGTTCCCCGCCTGAATCAGGTGGTGGTAGTGGGGGGAGAGGTTATGGTGCCGGGGAAATTCGGATTTAACGGGGATTGGACGGTGGCGCAGTACGTGGGATTGGCGGGAGGACCGACCGATAAGGGCAGCATCGACCGGGTGGTGATCTATTCAACCGATGGCAAATCCCGGAAGGCGGATAAAAATAGCCGGCCCAACCGGGGGGATACCATTATCGTGAAGAAATCGAAAACGACGATTTTCGGATCTGTGATCAGCTCGGCGATCCAGCTGGGAATGGTGGCGATCTCGATCATCGTGCTTACGAAATGAGAATGCGGTGAAAAAGACCGATAAGTACCTGGACCAGGTGATCGAGGAGATCGACGCTCTGCGAAAGATCCTGGAAGGTTTCCCCCGGGAGGAAGCCGTCAAGCTGGTGCGGATGGCCGAAATAATCACCGGGGCCATAAGCCAGGGAAAGACCATCTTTACCTGTGGAAACGGGGGCAGCGCAGCGGACGCGCAGCATATAGTGGGGGAACTGGTGGGACGATTCCGGAGAAAGAAAATCAAGGGTTTCAAAGCCTTCTCCCTGACCGCCAATCCGTCGGTGACCACGGCCATGGCCAATGATTACGCCTACAGCGAGGTTTTTTCCCGGCAACTGGACAGTGTGGGGAATGAAGGTGACGTGCTGTTGAGCCTGTCTACCAGCGGCGATTCCCCCAATATCATTCAGGCGGTGGAAAAGGCCGAGGAACTGGGTATGATCTCCCTGGTCTTCACCGGCAAATCGGGGGGCAAGGTGGCGGAGATTTCCCATATCGCTTTCCGGGTTTCCCACCATGACACGCCCCGGATCCAGGAAGTTCATATGACGGCGGGGCATATTCTCTGCGGGCTGGTGGAGGAAATGGTGGTGAACGGGGAGTAAGGCACTCTTTCCCGAACCTTTAACGCGGAGAAGGATTTGCGCGTAATTTTCTTTACCAAGTATCCCCGGCTCGGTCCGAGCAGCCGGTATCGGGTTTTCCAGTATATCCCGTGGCTGGAAGGGAAAGGTATTGAATGCAAGGTGCGGGCGCTGCATTCGGACGGTTACCTGCGGTCCATTTTTGCCGGGCGAAGAAAATCTTGCTGGTACTATATGCGCAGGTTCCTGGGACGGATACTTGACGTTTTGGGAGCGCCCTCCTACGACGCCGTTTTCATTCAAAAGGAGCTGCTCCCCTATAATCCCCCTTTTCTGGAGTTTTTCCTGAAGATCTTTCGGGTCAAGATCATCTATGACCTGGACGATGCCATCTATCTTTACTATTCCGAATCGAATAATCCTCTGGTCCGCGCGCTCCTGCGAAACAAGATCCCTCTGGTCCTGGGTTGGAGCTATGTGGTTCTGGCCGGGAACAGCCATCTGGCCGCTTATGCTTCCCGCTATAACCGCAACACCAAAAGATTTCCCACCGTGATCAATCCGGCCCGTTATAGTTCCATACCCGCCCGGGAGAAGGATCAGCCGGCCTCCGCTGCGCCGGTGGTGGGGTGGATCGGATCGCCGGAAACGCTGATTCATCTTCATCTACATGAAGATGTGCTCCGGGAGGTTTACCGGAAGGCAAAGTTCCGGCTGCTGGTAATCGGGGCTCCGCATTATAATCCCTCGGAGCTGGAGGTCGAAGCGGTTCCCTGGTCGGAGGATGGGGAGGTGAGCGAGCTGGCCCGGTGTGATATCGGTATCATGCCGCTGGCCCTGCATAAACTGGCCGCCGGCAAATGCGGGCTGAAACTCCTGCAGTACATGGCGGCCGGCAAACCGGTGATATCCTCTCCGGAAGGAGGAGCGGAGGATATCGTGGTGGAAGACAAAAATGGGTATATCGCCCGCACCGGCGAGGAATGGGTGGAGCGATTGACCGGATTGCTGCTGGATCCCGACCGGCGGCGGCGGCTGGGACGGGAGGGGCGACGCTGGGTGGAAGAGTGTTACAGCCTGCCCCAATGGGGTCCCCGGATGGTGGACATAATAAGAAGCACCGTGGAGGATTCTCCGGGAGGAGATATCCGGTGGTAAAATTATTACAGCTTTGCGCGGTCGATTATACCGCTTACCATCTGCTCCGGCCAATAGGGCTCGCGTTTAGAAGGGCGGGGTACCAGGTGACCTATTGCTGTTCCCCCGGGGAAGGACTGGATAAGCTCAAAGGGGAAGGCTTTTCGGTCGTGCCCCTGCCTATCGCCCGCAGTTTCAATATTTTTTCTCACCTGCTTTCCCTGCTCAGGTTGATACGTCTCATCCGCCGGGAGCGATTCCAGGTGGTTCACGCCCACACTCCGGTGGCCGGACTGATCGGCCGGACCGCGGCCCGCATCGCCGGAGTGCCGTTGATTGTCTACACGGCGCACGGATTTTATTTCCACGGGGGCATGAAGGGCCCGGTGAGAAAGATATTTTTTACCCTGGAAAAGCTGGGAGGCTGGATGTCCGATCTGATTTTCGTGCAGAGTGGAGAGGATTGGCGGGAAGCCTTAAATGAAGGATTGGCCCCTCCCGAAAAGTTGATCCATATCGGCAATGGAGTGGATCCGGCCCTCTTCGGCCGAAAAAGATACATGGATGAGGTCGCCGCCTTAAGAAAAGAATTCGATCTCCGGGACGGACCGGCGGTAGGTTTTATCGGTCGCATGGTGAGGGAAAAAGGAGTGCTCGAATTCGCCCGGGCCGCCGTATCGCTGGGGCATGTATTTCCGGAGGTCAAGTTCTTCCTGATCGGGGCCACCTTGGCCAGCGACCGGGATGGCTGCCAGGAAGAGATAAACCGGCTCGCCCGGGAGAACGGGATGGAGGACCGCTTGATCCTGACCGGTCACCGGAATGATGTTCCGGCCTTCCTTTCCCTCCTCGACCTTTTTGTTATACCCAGCCACCGGGAGGGAATGCCGCGTTCGGTGCTGGAGGCCATGGCGGCGGAACTTCCGGTGGTGGCAACCGATATCCGGGGGTGCCGGGAGGAAGTGGTGGACGGTGAAACGGGAATCCTGGTTCCCGTCGGCGATTATAGGGCCCTGGGCGAGGCGATCCGGGAACTGCTGACCGACCGGGATCGGGCCGACCGGATGGGAGAGGCGGGACGCGCCCGAGTCCTGGAGTGTTTCGATGAAGAGAAAATGCTGGACCGGCAGGTCACCTTGGTGGGGGAACGGCTGCGTTTGTGAAAAGGAGAATTAGCTTGTCCGGAAGCCTTTTTTGAATTATCATCTGCCTTTACCAATTTACCTTCAAAACGGACCCGGGATAGAGGGTTATGACCGAACTACTGTTATTTTTTGAAGCCTTCCTGGTTTCCTTCCTGCTGACCGGCACTATCCTGCGGTTCTCCCTCAAACGCAGCCTGCTCGATATCCCCAACGACCGGAGTTCGCATATTATTCCCAAGCCCCGCCTGGGGGGAGCGGCCATTGTTTTTTCCTTTTACCTCTCCGCCTTGACCCTTTATCTCACGGGAGCCCGGCCCTTTCAGGGTTCCTCGGCCGGGATCGGGATATTCTCGGCCGGAATCCTCATCTCCCTGGTGGGGCTGATCGATGATCTGCGCGGCCTGCGGGCGTTGCTAAAACTGCTTCTACAAGTGGCGGCGGCCGGAATCGCGGTCCTTTGCGGAGTGATTTTGAGACGGTTGGATATTCCCCTGGTGGGGGAGATCGAGCTGGGCGCCCTGGCGGTGCCCTTCACTTTCCTTTGGATCATCGGGATCATAAATTTTTATAACTTTATCGACGGCATCGACGGGCTGGCCGCGGGAGTGGGAATGATCGGGTCGATATTCCTGGCCCTGATCGGCTTGCTATCCGGCTCCTCGCCGCTGGCCGGATTATATGTCATAATGGCCGGAGCGATGTTCGGTTTCCTACGTTACAATTTTCCTCCCGCCCGGATATTCATGGGGGATCTGGGAAGTACCTTCATTGGATTTTTATTCGCCGTTTTCTCCATCATGGGTGTCCGGCAGGGCGTGCCGGCCTTCGTTACCGTGCTGCTATTAAGCGCGGTAATCGTTGACGCGGCGCTGACCTTGATCCGCAGGATTATTCAAAGGGAGAAGATATTTTCCGCCCACCGCACCCATTATTACCAGCGCCTAATATCCCTGGGACTTTCTCATAAACAGGTGACCTTGCTGGAGTACCTGGTGACCGCCTTACTGGGAATAAGCGCCCTGCTGCTGTTCAGCAGCGACCGGGTGTTCATTACCTCATTCGCCGTGATCTGGCTGGGATTCTTTCTCTGGGCGATAGTCAAGATCCGCAGCATGGAACGCGGCGGCCGGCTTTTCTGGGAAGGAAAAACCCTGGCCCTGGCCCTGGGAGATTTGGTTTTTATTGCCGCCAGTTATTTCCTCAGCTATTACCTGCGTCTTAATTTCAGCTTCCCGGAGATGGAAACTGCGTCCCTGCTTATCAGTTTCCCCGTGGTGCTGGTGGTCAGAACGGCGGTCTTTTTTTACTACGGCCTCTACCGGACGGTTTGGAAATACACCACTTTCGATGATCTGATGCGGGTGGTTAAGGCGGTCACGCTCGGATCGGCCGTGATGGTGGTTCTCTTTACCTTCCTGTTTCGATTCGAGGCCTTCCCCCGCTCGGTTTTTATCATAGACTGGTTTATTCTGACCGTCTTTCTGGCCGGTTCGAGAATCGCCACCCGCTGGTTTCACGAACTTCCCTCTCATGAGGAAGTTACCGGAAAGAGGGTGGTGATCGGAGAAACCGGCCATCTGGCGGAGGTTATACTGCATCAGGTCAAGCAGGCTAAGGGGATGTTGCCCGTCGGATTCCTGGACGATCGGCATGAGATGGCCGGCAAGATGATTCATGGATTGAAGGTGCTGGGATCATTTTCGGAGGTAGAGAGGATTTCCAGGCGTTTCAACCTGGACGAAATATTGCTGATGAGCTCCTATGTCGATCGCCTTCCTCCGGGCAGGATAGACGAAGCCAGAGGCGCTGGCGTCTCGATCCGGATTATCACCGATCCTTCCGAGGTCGAACTGGGTTCACCCGGGGAAACCGCCGATAATCTCTATGCCGGACGGAAGGTAGTGGTGGCGGGGGGCGGCCCGCTTATTCAGAATGCCGGTTCGATATTCGCGGGAGCGACCGAGCTGGTACTTATTTCCGATGAGATGGGGGCCCTCGGGGATCACTACCGTCGGGACCAGGGGGAGCGGAGAGAGCGGATATCGTACCTAGGTTTGCTGGATAACCGTCAGGCGCTGGGATCGGTGCTGGAGAAGCATGCCCCCGATTACGTTTTCGCCGATTTCTCGTTTCCGGGAAATACCGTATCCAACGCCGTCTACGGGTATATCAAGAAGGTTATTTTGCCATTGGAAAGGCTTGCCCGGGAAACCTTGAGCCAGAGTCCGGCCCGGATGATAATAGCGCTTACGGAGTTCGCTCCGGGAGATACATTGCTGCTTCGGGCCTCAGCAGCGGCTGAATTGGTGATCCGGGATATTTACCGGGAGCACCCAGGGCGCCTGCTGGTGCTGCGGAAAGACCGGGAGGCTTCCCCTGAATGGTGGAAAAAAATGGTTCGTGAAATCGAAACGCTGGGGGGAGGAGTGTTCAGGGCGCGAACGAGAAAAGGCGCGCGATCCGGTTTTTACATGGAGAGGATGGAAGCTTCTCCCCTCCCCCCCGATATCCGTTCGAATTTCCTGGAATTAGCCCGGTTAATAGATGAGGGCGCGGGGGAAGGCCCCATCGGAGAAATGCTCGATCTTTTCCGGCCGCTCCAAAAAGTGGAGAAGTATGATTAGGGTGGGCCGGTGGGGTGGAGGGGACATACGGCGGGGAGTGGGTATATTTTTTCTGGGGGCCTTTGTATTTTCCAGCACCTTTTCCATAGCGGCCACCCAGACCGCCCTGACCCTGGGAATCATCCTCTGGATAATCGGCATGGCCGGCGATAAAAAATCGCGGCCGCGACGGACCACCCTGGATATCCCGATCCTGCTTTTTTTCGCGGCCACCATCCTGGCGGTCTGGGGGAGCGTGGACCGCGCGGGAAGCCTGCGGAGCCTTAAGAACTACCTTCTATTCAGCGTAATAATCTATTCCGGATCATTGATTTCAAGCCGACGGCTGGGGCACGGGCTGTATCTGGTTCTGCTCACCTCCGGCTCCGCTTCCGCCCTTTACGGCATCCTGGTGTCTTTTCTCGGGTACGGCCGGGGAAGCCTGGGGCGCACTCCCGGGCCTTTTTCGGTGGCCATGACCTACGGGGGAATAATGATGCTTCTCTGTTCTCTGTTCCTTTCCCTGGGAATCGGGAAAGGGATTTCCCCGAAGATCCGGGCCGGTTCGCTGGCCGGTACCGTCCTTACCGCTTTCGCCCTCTTTTTGTCGTTGACCCGCAGTTCCTGGGTGGGAATGTTCATCTCCGGCCTGGCAATAATGTTGATCCTGAGAAGAAAGCTCGTTGTACCCTTCGTGGGAATCTTGGTGGTAATGGTGTTTATACTGCCCCCGGCTTACCAGGAGAGGATCTCCAGCATCTGGGATCCGCAGTTCCGCACCAACGTGCAGAGGATCGAGATGCTCCGGGGCGGCCTTTCGATTTGGCGGGAATACCCCTTGATCGGCACCGGTCCCGTAGACCTGGCTACCCTCTATGATAAGCATAAACCTCCCGGAGCCGTGCATGTTCACGGGCACATGCATAATATTTTTCTGCACGTGGCGGTGACCCTGGGCCTGGTCGGACTACTGGCCTTTTGCTACCTGCTGTTTTCCTTTCTCCGGGTCCTGGTATCGGTTTTAAAACTCGATCTGCCGCCTCCGGAGCGGGCCTGGGCGGCAGGTTCCATCGGGGCCTTGGCCGGATTTACGGTCAACGGGCTGTTCGAATGGAATTTCGGAGACGCCGAGGTTATCACCTTGCTATTTATTATTATCGGTTCCAACCTGGCCCTGCGTGAATGGGTGGGAGGGAAATCTTAGCAATTCCCGCTTGGTTCGGAATTATGAATGTGTTAATATAAGCCAATGAAAAAGATCTGGTATGTATTAATATCCATGCGGCCCAAACAGTGGACCAAGAACTTGGTTCTCTTTGCGGGTATCGTATTCTCCAAGAGATTTTTGGAAACCGGCCTGGTTCTGAGATCTTTCCTGGGATTTGCAGTTTTCTGCATGCTTTCGGGAGCGATCTATATTCTCAACGATCTTTTTGACCGTAAAGGGGACCGGGAGCATCCCACCAAAAGGAACCGTCCCATAGCTTCCGGAGCGGTCGGCGCCGGTCTGGGAGCGGCCATCGTTATCGCCCTGATGGTGGTGTTTATCTCTTTTTCCTGGTTCCTGGGGGTGCATTTCTTCCTGCTGGTGCTGGCCTTCGTGATAATCAACGGCACCTACTCCATCCTCCTGCGTCAAATAGTGATCCTGGACGTAATTTCCATCAGTTTCAGTTTTCTGATCCGGGCCGGAGCCGGCGTTTACGTTCTGCATAAGCAGGTACCGGATCTGGAACTCTCGCCCTGGCTGTTGATCTGTACTCTCTTTCTATCCCTATTCCTGGCCCTCTGCAAACGCAGAAACGAGTTTTCAAAGCTCGATAACGCGGCCACGCACCGCAATTCGCTCAAGGATTATTCGAGCCATCTGCTCGATCAGCTGGTGGGGATATCGGCCTCGGCCACCATAATATCCTATTCGATTTATACCGTCTGGCCGGAGACGGTTTCCAAATTCGGGACTCGTAACCTGGTGTTTACCATACCTTTCGTGGTCTTCGGCTTGATGCGCTACCTGTACCTGGTGTACAGCCGTCAGGAGGGGGGAGATCCCTCCGGTGTGCTGCTGACCGAAAAGGCCATCCTGATCGATGTTTTCCTGTGGTTCGTGGCCACCTTGTTGATTTTACTAAACACTTAAAAAATGGACAGTGATTCGCTTTGGCATCAAAAGTCGCGGTAATTCGAACCTCTCCCGAATCGGTGATCGAAGATTATCACCGGGTAATGGAACTGGCCGACGCCGGCCGGTTTCTTACCGCTGAACGAGAACTGCTGCTAAAATTAAATCTCTCCTGGACCAAATACTTTCCGGCCTGCTCCAGTCAGCCCTGGCAGCTCGACGGGGTGGTCAGCGACCTGCTGGGGCGCGGA
The DNA here is from genome assembly GCA_016926065.1 of Candidatus Krumholzibacteriota bacterium. GTDB lineage: Bacteria > Krumholzibacteriota > Krumholzibacteriia > Krumholzibacteriales > Krumholzibacteriaceae > JAFGPI01. Next base: position 21,298 of record JAFGPI010000107.1, on the reverse strand, counting down.
TACGGGAAAGAGCAGCTGCTGCCCATCGAGAATAAAACGGTGGTAACCAATCCCCACAAGGGGGCCCGGAACAATCTCTGGATGCCCATCCTGGAAAGAAACGGATTGGATTTTATCGCCCTTCCGGAAGTGGAGTGGGAAGTCTACCGGTTTCAGTCGGATCTGTTGAAGTTAAACGAGATATTTCCCGAGGGCATAGAGATCCCCAAGATTTTCGTGGGGAGGGATATCCTGCACCTGCCCACCGTTAAAACCCACGGACATTCGACCACTACCGGAGCCATAAAAAACGCCTTTGGGGGATTGCTCAAGGAAGTCAGGCACTACGCGCATAAGTACATACACGAAGTGCTGGTCGATTTGCTCCTCATGCAGCGGGAGCTTCATCCCCGGGTTTTCGCGGTCATGGACGGCACGGTGTGCGGCAACGGAGCGGGACCCCGCACCATGGATCCGGTGGAAGGGGATTTGGTATTGGCCAGCGCCGATTCGGTGGCCATCGACGCGGTGGCGGCGAAGATAATGGGATTCGATCCGTGGTCGATCGATTATCTGCGCTGGGCCACCGAAAGGGGTCTGGGAGAGGCGAGGATAGAGAACATGGAGATCGTGGGGGAGGATATCGGGGAGATCAATTTTAACTTCAAAACCAAGCGTAGTTTCGTGATCTGGGGCGACCAGATGCTCCGCAAGGGGCCCCTGCGGTTCCTGGAGAAGATTGCGTTGCACTCTCCCCTGGTGGTCTGGGCGCCGGCGGCCAGTAATATATATCATGATTTCTTCTGGTATCCCACCGTGGGCCGCGGCAAGATCAACAAGTTCAAAAGTACCAAATGGGGAAATCTCTGGGAGAGCTACCGCAATCCGGGCTAGGATTCCGGGCGGTACCGGTCCCCCCCCAGCAACCGGCCGGAGGGTGTTCGACATCCTGGCTTACCGTCGGCACCAGCGGTACCGCCGGGAGGTGTTTTATGAGGGAGGCGGATTCCATCTCCGTCCGTTGCGCCGCTAAAATCAACCTGTACCTGGCCGTAACCGGCAAAAGAGAAGATGGTTATCACGATATAGAGACCCTTTTCCAGCCCCTCTCTCTCTACGATAATCTGGCTCTGCGGCCCCGCAGAGCCGGTATAGAGCTCCACGGCGACGATCCGGCCATCGCTTGGGACGAGACCAATCTTTGCCATCGCGCGGCTGCAGAATTTTTCGCCCGCACCGGGCTGTCCGCCGGTGTGGATATAGAGGTACAAAAGGCTATTCCGCCGGGGGCGGGTCTGGGAGGAGGAAGCAGTGACGCGGCCGGGATGATAATCGGTCTCAACCGCCTTTTCGGAACCGGATTGAGCAATATGGGGATGCGGCAAATAGCCCTGTCCATCGGTGCGGACGTGCCCTTTTTCGTGTTCGGCGTCCCCGCCATCGGTAGGGGGAGAGGGGAAATTTTGGAGGCGGCCAGGGGGCTTCCGGGCGGCTGGGTGGTGATCGTAAAACCGGGTTTTGAGATCCCCACGGCCTGGGCCTATCAAAATCTTAAAATAATATTGACAAGGTTTAAATCCAGGGCTAAACTAAAATACCTGTTGGAAGGATTGAAGGAATTTCCGGACAGCCAGATGGAGACGTATAACTGTTTTTCCGAAATGGTTATCGGGAAATATCCGGAAATTGGTGAAATTGCTGTGTTGCTGGAACGAGAGGGATCGATACTAAGCTCCCTCAGTGGCAGCGGATCAGCGTATTTTGGATTATTTAGCGGGGAGAACAGAGCGAAGGAAGTGAGGGACCTGATAAGCGATAGAGGGTTCTTTGCGGTGGTTGCGAAGCCGGTGAACAAAACTGTAGAACTCTACTAGGGGGAGTTTAATAAGAGATTCAGGGGGACCACATGGAAATCACCGAGATAAGGATATCGTTACGTGATGATAATAAATTAAAAGCCTTTGCCAGTATCACCCTGGATAATTGTTTTGTAATCAGAGGATTAAAGATTATCGAGGGAGCGAAGGGTACTTTTGTCGCTATGCCCAGCCGCAAAAGGCCAGACGGAACGTACCAGGATGTTGCTCATCCTATCAACAACCAAACCCGGGACTGGATGGAGGAGCAGATCGTCAAGGCTTACGAGAAAGAGCTGCAAAACATCCAGAGTGAATCAGGATTGGGAGTTTCCGAACCCTAACCTTGATAAATGTTCCTGTTGGGGCGTCGTCAAGTGGCAAGACACAGGACTTTGGCTCCTGCATCGGAGGTTCGAATCCTCCCGCCCCAGCCATATACGATTGGAATGGTGGCCCAGGAGGTCATTTTTTTTGTGGAGGATGGATAAATGGAAGACCATGTAAAGCTTATTTCCGGTTCCGCAAACATCGAGCTCTCCCGCAAGATAGTGGAATATCTGGGCATGGAGCTCTGCGACGTAAAAACGGGGCGTTTTTCCGACGGAGAAATAAGTGTCCGCATCAATGAAAATATCAGGGGGAAGGATGTATTTATCATCCAGCCCACCAATCCTCCCGGCGACAACCTGCTGGAACTGCTGATCATTATCGATGCCTGTTTCAGAGCCTCCGCTTCCCGGATCACCGCGGTCATACCCTATTACGGTTATGCCCGGCAAGACCGAAAGGATCAGCCCCGGGTTCCCATAACGGCCAAGCTGGTGGCCAACCTCATTGAAACGGCGGGAGTGAGCCGGGTCTTGGCCCTGGAGCTTCACGCCGCGCAGATTCAGGGATTTTTCGATGTTCAGGTGGATAATCTTTTTGCCACTCCCGTGCTGCTTGAATATATTAAGGGGAAGAATTTCAAGGATCTCACCGTCGTATCCCCCGATGTGGGCGGAATAAAGATGGGTAGAGCATTCTCCAAGCGAATGGACGCCAAGCTGGCTATCGCCGATAAGCGCCGGGCCAAGGCGGATACATCCGAGATCATGAATATTATCGGGGATGTGGACGGTAGCGATATAGTGATCCTGGATGATATCATCAGCACCGCCGGTACCATCACCCAGGCCGCCGAGGCCCTCCGGGCCGCGGGGGCCAAGAGGATAATTGCCGCCGCCACCCATCCGGTATTTTCCGGGGAGGCCCTGGAAAGGATAGAAAAGTCCTGTATCGAGGAAGTCGTGGTCACGAATTCCATACCCTTTAAGGATGGGAAGAAATGCGGCAAGATAAAAGTTTTGGATGTATCGCCCCTGCTGGGAGAGGCTATTCGCAGGATCCATACGGAAGAATCTATCAGCATGCTATTTGTTTGATACGGAGGAAAAGATGAAAGAGATTAGATTGAAGACTTATTCCCGGGAAGATACGGGCAAGAAATCCGCTCACAAGCTGCGGAAAGAGGGAGAGATTCCCGGTATACTCTACGGGCATAAGCAAGAGGCCCGAAAGCTGACGGTTCCGGAGCATGATTTCTGGCATATTCTCCATAACGCGACCACTGAACACCTGATCCTCCATCTGGAGGTAGAGGGCGCGGATAAGTCCGATACCCTGGTACTGGTCCGGGATGTTCAACACCATCCACTAACGGGCGCCATTCTACACGTTGATTTCCAGAGGATCTCGCGCGACGAGAGTATCAAGGTGGGAGTTCCCATCATTCTTACCGGGGTGGCCAAGGGAGTAAAGGAATTCGGCGGAGTGATGGATCACGGTATGAGGGAAGTTAAGGTAATGACCACTCCCACCGAGGTTCCGGAGTCCCTGGAGGTGGATGTCAGCGATTTGCAGATCGGGCAAACCCTCTTTATCTCCGACCTGAAGAAACAGTATTCCCATATTGAATTTCTGGACGATGACAAGGTAAGCCTGGTGCACATATCTCCGCCTAAGAAGCTGGAGATCTCGCTCGAGGAAGTGGCCGCAGCCGCCGCCGAAGAAGAGGTGGCCGAAGGTGAGGTCGAGGAGGAAGGCGAAAAAGGGGATGAATCCTAATTCGGCATGGCAGGGATATCTTTTCTGTGCGGTTTAGGGAATCCGGGAAAGAAATATGCCCGCACCAGGCACAATCTAGGTTTCATGACCCTGGATTTAATCGCCCGACGGCATAAGCTCATTTGGTCTAGGGGTTCCCGGGTGGCGCTGGAATCGAGATGGGAGTTTGCCGGCCGGGGAATCGTTTTAATCAAGCCGCAAACCTGGATGAACTCCTCCGGGGAGGCGCTGTCAGAATATGATGACCCAATAGCGGATTCTCTCCTGGTAATCTGCGATGATATGAATTTACCCCTGGGACAGATTCGCATAAGGAGCGGGGGAGGGAGTGGCGGTCACCGGGGGCTGGATTCAATAAGCGCCCAGCTGGGCACCACCGATTACGCTAGATTGAGGATGGGGGTAGGATCTCCCCCGGCCGGCCGGGAGTGGAGCGACTATGTCCTGGAACCGTTTTCCCCCGCCGAGGAGGAAGCCGCCTCGATCCTGGTTGAAACCGCCTCCCGGGCCGTGGAAACGATCATCCAGAGCGGATTGAGCCACGGACAGCAGGAATTCAACCATCCTGATCCACCGGTGGACTGACGGTATACCAGATATTAAAATATACCGGGCGCGGTATTCCAGTCCTTGACCAGGGAGAGAAGATCTGTTATATTCTGCACCGAAGTTTAAGAAAAATGCGGTGGCCGCGGCGAGCTTTTAAACCATGCCGTGCGGCCACCTGATCCCTACTTTCCCCTCCGTTGGAAGAGGGAAAGTCAGTTTAGTCCGAAGGGAGGAACCCGCCAATGCGTGCCTATGAGTGCGTTTATATTCTCGATCCATCCCTCGAAGAACTGGCCGTCAAGGAGAAGACCGACCGGTTTAACGAGATCGTCACTTCCCGCCAGGGGATCGTCCACCAGGTCGATCTGTGGGGTAAGCGGAAGCTTGCCTACCCCATCGAGAAACGATTCGAGGGAATTTACACCTTGATGAGATTCAGCGCAAACAACGAGATACTAAGCGAGTTAAATAGGATTTTCAGGTTTGATGACGCGGTGCTCAGGCACCTGATAGTCCTGGATGAGAATCAAGAATCGGCAAAGAAAGCGGAAGCACCCGCGGGAACGGGGGGAGTAGAATAATGGGTGGAAAATCAGCCGTAAAAAAGAAGAAAAAAGAAAGAAAAACCACCAGCAAACCGTGCCGGTTTTGCGTGGACAAAATCAAGATCGATTATAAGAACGAAATCCTTCTTAGACGCTTCGTGACGGACCGGGGGAAGATAACTCCGCGCCGTATCACCGGCACCTGCGCTCTTCATCAGAGACAACTGGCGCACGCGATAAAAAGGGCCCGGGCCATTGCCCTCTTACCATTTGTCAAGGTGTATTACCGTTAGGGAGTAATTATGATGGAAGTTATTTTGAAAGACAGCGTTCCCGGCCTGGGAAAGCGCGGTGATATGGTAAAGGTCAAGGATGGGTACGCGAGGAATTATCTGCTTCCCCAGAACCTCGCCGTTCCCGCCACCGGCGCCATGAAAAACGTAATAGAGGAAGAGAACCGCATCAAATCGTTCCGGGATGACAAATTGAAACGTAGTCTAAGCGAAACCGCCAAAAAGATGGAGGATCTTTCCTGCACCATAGTGGTTCAGGCCGGAGAGGAAGACAAACTTTACGGATCGGTCCATTCCCACGATATTGCCAAAGCGATTACGGATCAGGGTTTCGAGATAGATCACAAGATGGTGATTTTGGAGGAACCTATCAAGGTTCTGGGTGTTTATACTGTACCTATCCGCCTGCATAAGGAGATTGAAGTACCGGTCAAGGTCTGGGTAGTGAAGGAATAAACGAGAACGCTGGATTCCAGCAGTGGAGCTACTACGTGTACGTGGTGATACTCGCCGGAGGAAAGGGTAAGCGGTTCTGGCCCTACAGTAGATCCGGCAAACCAAAACAATTTCTGGATATCACCGGGGCAGGAAGCATGCTATCGGTTACCTACAACCGGCTGCGTTCCCTGGTCGGTCCGGATAAAATGCTGCTCCTTACCGTTCGGGATCAGTTCGAGCTGGTCAAAAAAGAGCTGCCTGAAATTCCCTTGGACAACATTTTCGCCGAACCGGTGGGAAGAAACACCGCGCCCTCGATCGCCGTGGCCGCGGCCATGATCCGCTCCCGCGGAAGCGACGAACCATTCCTGTGCTGTCCGGCCGATCATGTGGTCCAGGACACCCAGGAATTCAACCGGGTGGTGCGGTCGGCCGCGGAGGTGGCCCGGGAGCGGGAGGTGCTGGTCACCTTTGGAATTACCCCGGGATATCCGGCCACCGGTTATGGATATATTGAGGCCGGAGCCAAAGTGGAATTTCCCTCCTCCGCCGGGGGAAAAAGGAAAGCGGCAGGTGAGGCGGGGTTTCTATTCGCGGTGGAGAGGTTCTGTGAAAAACCCGACCGGGAAAAAGCCGCCGCCTATATCCGGCGGGGGGGATTCTACTGGAATAGCGGCATCTTCATGTGGAGACCCTCGGTATTTTTAGAGGCCTGGTCGAAATTCCTTCCCGCCGGGCAAGGACCGTTGGAAAGCATCGAAAAATCATTTATGGTTCCCGGCCCCACCCAGGTGATCGATAGGGAATACGCAAATATGCCCGCCATTTCGGTGGATTACGGGATTCTGGAAAAAGCTGGAAATGTGGTGGTGATCCCGGTTAACCTGGGATGGAACGACGTGGGATCGTGGGATGCCCTGGGGGATATACTTGCCCCGGACGCCGCCGGTAATATCTCGGCGGGGAAGGTGGAGGCAATCGAGTCTTCCGGTAATATTATCTTTAATCCCCGGGGAACCACCGCGGTGGTGGGCATTGACAACTTGATAGTCGTGGTCGACGGGGAGGTAGTGATGATCTGCAAACGTGGAGATAGCCAAAGGGTTAAAGAACTGCTTGATGCGATGGAAGCGGGCGGGGATAAATCGCTGTTGTAGAATTTAACAAGGAGGATTCCGATGCGGGGGAAAGTTATACGATGGAGCTTGGTGTTGTTATTGTGCGGCGCGGTGGTATCGTCTTGTTCTAAAAAAGAGGAAGGTTTGAAGGTAAACCAGGATTTTTCCGCCCGCGTGCTGGGGCGGAAGATCTCCGACAAGGAAGTGGATGAAAGGTTTAATCAGCTGACCCCCGCGCAGCAAAAGGATTATAAAGGCAGGGAGGGCCGGGCCAATTTCGTGGATCGGCTGATCGATGAGGAGATGCTCTACGTGGAGGCAAAAAACCTGAACCTGCACCGGGATAAAAAAGTAATGGAAGAGCTTAGACTAGCGGAAAAAACGGTTTTGATCGGGGCCTATTACAATAATGTCATAACCAAGAGTATTGAGATATCCGATAAGGAAGCCGAGCAATATTACGAAAACCATTTGGACACCTATTCCCGACCGGCCATACTCAAGGCACAGCACATATTTTCCCAGGATAGTCTTAAATGCGTGAGATGGAAAAGACGGATCGAGAGCGGAGAAAATTTCGATAAGATAGCCAAGGAAGAATCCGAAGATAAAACGACATCCCCGAACAGCGGCGATCTGGGATTTTTTAATATCCCCGGATTTATCAACTTCGTGGGCACCTCGGAGCGTTTCGGCGATCAGATAAAAGACCTGGAAGCGGGGGAGATCAGCGACGTGGTGGACTTTGAAAAAGGCTATTCCATAGTCAAGGTAAACCGGAAGCAACCGGCCTCCGTGCTCCCCTTCGAAGATGCCAAGCCGGAAATCGTTAACCTCCTGCAGTCCCGCAAATCCCAGGATAATCTGAAGAGCAAGCTACAGGAGCTTAAAAACAAGTTCAAACCGGAGAACTACGTTCGGGAAAAGATAATTTCCGCCACCCGATCGCCCGAGGAACTGTGGGAGATCGCCCAGGCCGAGGATGCCGCCTATACCCGGATTCAGTACTACCGGAACCTGGTCAACCGCTATCCCGACCATCAGTATGCCGCCCAGGCTCTATTCATGATCGGATTCGTGTACGCCGAGGAATTGCAGGATCTGGTATCCGCGCGCCGGACTTTCGATGAGCTGCTCAACAAATATCCGAATTCCGAAGTAGTCGAGTCGGCACGGTGGATGATCGACAACCTGTACAAGAGTCATCCCAAATTCGAATCCGTGGACGATATGAAACAGATGATGGATGATGAAGATAAGGAGTAGACCAGGGATGGAAATGGTGGCAGTATACGTTAGCGGCATAGCCGTCGATCGCGAGAGGGAACATCCGGTGGTGCTCATTAAATCGCATGAGAACGATGATGTTCTGCCGATCTGGATCGGTCCGGCCGAAGCGACCGCGATCTATTCCGTGCTGGCCGGGAAGACCTTTGAGCGGCCCATGACGCATGATTTAATGAAGCTGATCGTGGATGAGCTGGGCGCGGAGATGAGCAGCATCGAAATTACCGGTATCCACCAGGACACCTATTTTGCCCGGATAGTCTTGCGGCGGGGGGAAGAAGTGTTTTATATAGACGCCCGGCCCAGTGATTCGATCGCTCTGGCCCTGCGCACCGGCGCCTCCATTTATATCGACCGGGAGATTTTTCAAAAATACAGCAGAAACCTCCAGCTGGACTACGGGGACAAGGACGATGTGAAGAAGCATCTCGAGGGTTTGGATCCAGGCAATTTCGGGGATTTGGAGCTATAGGGCAGACTGTTGATAGGCCCATTTCAGGATAAGAGTCCGGTGATCGGAAAGAATGTGTTTATTGCCTCCACGGCGAGCGTTATCGGGGAGGTCTTTCTGGACGAAGGGGCCAGTGTTTGGTTCGGCGCGGTCATCCGGGGTGACGTGTGGAGGATCACCATCGGCCGGTATACCAATATCCAAGATGCCTGTGTCTGTCATGTCACCACCGGTGGTCCCGAGCTCCGGGTGGGCGATTATGTTACGGTGGGGCACGGCGCGGTATTGCATTCCTGCACCATAGAAGATGGTTCCCTCATCGGGATGGGAGCGGTGATCCTGGATGGGGCCAAGGTGGGGAAGGGAAGCATCGTCGCCGCCAACTCCGTTTTACTGGAAGGAACCGAAATACCGCCCTTTTCGCTGGTGGCCGGAGTGCCGGGGGCGGTGAAAAAAAGGCTGGATGAGAGCACCGTGGAAAAATTGAAATCCCAGGCCGAGGAATACTACCAACTGTCTAAAACCTATCGGGGAATGGCTTCCTTCCCCGGTCCGGAATAAGTTATGCGATCAAGAATATTTTTGCTGCTCCTACCGCTGTTCCTCTCCTGCACCGTCTTTACTTCCTCCGAGCAACCCGTCCGGTCGGCGGATGAACACCGGGAGGATCTGCTCACCCGGATCCGCACGGCGGTCTTTGAAAAAAATCACCGGGAAATAATCAAGCAGGGGAAAATATATCTGAGCCGTTACCAAAAAGAAAGTGAAGCGCCGGAGGTGCGCTTGCGGGTGGGGGCGGCGGATATCGAGCTAGGATTTTTCCGGGACGCCGCGAAAATACTCCTTCCCCTGCTGGACGAAGAGATATCCGGAGAGGAAAAAGGACAGGCCTATTTGCTCCTGGCGGAAACCGACCGGGCCCTGGGGGATTACGCGGCGGCGGCGGAAAAAATCATTCTGGCCATGGCCTTTGAGCTTAACCATTCCCGGTACCTGGAGGCCCGCGGGCTATTGTCCGATATGGTATCCCTTCTTTCCCAGGAACAACTGGAGGGGATCAGGAAAAAATATGCCGCTTATCACGGACTGGAGATGGTCCTGGAGGGTTGTTTGGCCTATGCCCTGGCCGCCGGAGACACTGCCTCCATAAAAGTCATCCGGGAGGAGCTCTCCGCCCTGGATTCCCGCCAACCCCCCGCTGAAACCACTCCGCCCGGCGGCCCAATTCCGTGGCCGGGAGGGAGGAAAGAGGCGGCCGTTTTTCGAATCGGACTTATCTGTCCGCTGGACGGCCGTTTCTCTCCCCTGGGGGAGGCCTTCCTGAGGGGTGCCTCCCTGGCCATGAAAGAAGCCAGGTTGAAGGGTATGGTGGATCTGGACCTGGTGGTCGGAGATACCAGGGCCAGTTCGTTACAGGCCCACCTGGTCGCCGAAAGGTTGATCGAAATCGAAAAGGTTTCGGCCCTGGTGGGGGGCGTTCTCAGTTCTCCCACCATCGCGGCCGCTCAGGTGGCCGAGTACCACGGCGTCGTATTGTATTCTCCGGTGGCGGCCCTGGAGGGAATTAATAAGGTCGGCCCCCACATATTTCAAGCGGAAGCCGATTCCGAGGTGGAGATCATCGCCATCGCGCGGCTGGCCTGCGGGAAAATGGGTTTGAGGAATATAGCCTTTTTAGCCGCCGATAATATGGATGCGCACGATCTGGAAAACCTCTTCCGCGGCGAGGTGGAACGCGCCGGGGGAATAATATGCGCAGCCGATTTCTACGAGCCGGGAAGCACGGATTTCAAGGCCAACATCGAACGGATCAGGGAATCGGCCCCGGAAGCTTTGTTTATAGCCTCCGATGCCGAGGATCTGGTGCTGATACTGCCCCAGCTTTCCTTTTACGAATTCGGGGTGCAGCTGCTCGGTACCAGCGTTTGGAATTCAAAAAACCTGCTGCGCATCTCCGGGCGGGACATGAACGGCGCAGTTTTCCCGCACCTGGATGATTTCAGCGGAGATGAAGAAAGGTTCCATTCCGCCGCGGCGCTGGCGGGAGAGGATGCCGGAGAGGCCAACCGTTACATAATCGGTGGTTACACCGGTGTGAGTAAAGTGCTGAATGCCATGGCGGAAAGCCGGATATCCGGACGCCAGCTCAGGGATGAAATGTCGCATTTGCTCGAAAACCGGCAGCATAGATTTCTGGGACTGGTTTCCGGTAAGGGAATCCCCTTTTCCACGGTTCGCGACGAGAAGGTGGAAGAATTCGCCACCCTGCTCATTCAAAATTGATTTCCCCTCCCTTGCTTTACCGGAATCAGCCGCCAGGGGATTTTAGAATCCGCTTTAACTGGTCAACTTGAAACTGACCAGGAAACTGATCCAGAATGGTTTCGGTTTGCCGTACTCCCGGACCGGTTTAAACTCAAACTGCCGTACGGCCTCCAGGGAGGCGGTCTCGAAGCTGCGTAGGCCGTAGACCTTGCGGACCCAGGCTTCTTCCACCAATCCCGATTCGTTAACGTATACTTCCACCATCACGTATCCCTCCAACCCCCGGTTCAGGGCGTCGCTCGGATATTCCGGCTGCACCATCTTGAGGATCACGTAGTCTTCCCGGTACGGCACGTTCGCATGCGAGGCATAGGTACGGATATTATCATCCCGGGACACATCGTCCAGGATCGGTTCCTCCAGCGATTCCTCACTGAAGGGCGCAACGGTTTCCAGCGCGTCCTCCTCGTCCTCGGATTCCGGCTCTGGTTCTTCGGAAACTTCCAGGTTCCGAATGACTTCATCATCCCGTTCCACGGAGAATATCTGCGCTTCCAGCCCCCGGTCATCGATTATGGTGATCTCCGGCAGCAGTTTCATCGGTCCCTCGTAACCGACGGTAAATATATGGTCCACCAGCCGGGAATGCTCCACCAGGGTGAGAAGGATAATAATTGTCGCAATTGCCACCGGGAAAAGATAAAGCAGTCTTTTCCTTCGATGACTGTCATAGGTTTGAATCTTTCCCATCTCTATCTGCCTTATTTTATTTAATATTAATATGTTGACCGGTCAGCCCGGTGTCAAGAGCAAGTCTCGTGAGGGCGATCGGTTCTTTTTCGGTTTAGGGTTCGTTCACCTCGATCGAGGTCACCCGGGGCCCCTCGGCGCTTATCACGATGTCGACCGTATAGGCGGGTACGATACCGGGGAGGCCGATGGAAACTGAATGTTCTCCCGCGGTAACGCAACTGAATTTAACGCAATCTTCATCATCGGCGATCAGGGTGAGGGCCTGGTCGAGACACACCGAAACCGGTCGCAGAAGTTTGTTTTCACGGATGATGTTTATGGTGTAATCAAAAAGTTCCGTTTCCCTCTCATTGAAATTATGTACGATGCCGCTCAGGATCCTTTCCGCTTCCAGGTAGATCCAGCGGGGGCTGAGGTAGATTTTTTCGGTGCGATCGTCCAGGATCGCATGGATCTCGCAGGCCGGGCAGTTGGTCTGCTGGAGAAACAATCCTGCCCCTTCCCGCAGAGAAAGTTCTTTGCAGGGAGGGAGGCCGCCCAGTGCCCGGGAAAGATGTTCGGCCGCGGCCATACCTCTCTGGCTTCCGGGATAGTGCAGGAGGAGGCAGGCATCTTCCTCCGCGGAGAGCGGCGAGCCGTAATGCAGGCCTATAGCCAGGTGCGCTTGGAAACGGTTCGTGCGGTATACCCTTTCCGCCAAGGATAGCGTTTCTTCACCGCTCCGGCTGAGGAACACCTCGGCCCCGGCCGCGACCAGGATTTCGCGCAGGGTTTCGGCAATTTTCAGATTCACGGTCGCGCCGCGGATTTTTCCCGACCCCCTTCCTCCATCATCGGTCCCCCCGCCACCGGGATCGATCGCGATTCTTTTTCCGCGTAGGATTCCATCCAGAACGGGGCGGAGCTTCAGGGGGGAGGCCCCTTTGGATATTTCATCCAGGGATACGCGGCGGGGGACGTAACCGGCGGCCAGGATAATGATTTCTCCCTCTGGGGGAAGGGGAGAGAGAATAATGCTCCCTTCCCGGTCCCCGGTGGCGGACTCTCCGGTGGGTAACAGGATCTGGGGCCCGGGCACCAGCTTCCCGGTAACAGAGTCGACCACCGAAAGTATAAAATAATCACCCTCGCCCTTTCCGGGTAGATGGAAGCGCAGGGTTTCGGTTTTCCCGTGGCTGGTCACCACGAAGGTGTTGTCGTCGGGTTGGGAGGAGCCGGGAAAGTGAAAAATACCCGCCACGCTGAAACCGGCATGCCGCGCGCCGGTTTTTTCCGATACCACCGTCACCTTGGTGCTGTCGGCGAGCGGGTATCCCCATCTATCAAGAACCTTGAGGGATAGATCGAAATCCCCCCGGGAATTTCCCCTGACCTGTAGGGGAAGTATGAATTCAGCCGGCCTGTTCAAAAGCAGGGAAAACGGTTTGCAGGAGGCGCTGGCCCCCCGGACGCTCTTGATAGTTGCCGATACCGTGTATTTTCCGTTGGGAAGATCGCCGGGCATGGCGCAGTGTATCCGGCCGCCGGCCGGATCGTAAAGGGGCACTATCTCCCTTTCTCCGATCCTGATCCGGGCGCTGGTGGGATCCAGGGGAATATCGGCGCCCCGCCTGAGATCGAAGCTGAGGGAGGCGGGAGCATAGAGGGTGTCGGAGGGCGGTTCCAGCCTTTCGATCCGTGGCACTCCCCGCTTGAAATAGGAGATCAAACCCAGAAAATATGCTTCGGCTTCCAGTTTCTGGCGGGTGGATATTTGGAGTTTTTTTTCTACCTGGGGATGGGAGATATAGCTGGCTTCCCCGAGCACCGAAGCACCGGCGGAAGAATTCCTGAGCACGAAGTAATTTCCGTCACTGACGGTGGTTTCCGGTATTCCGAGGTTGCGGGCCAGGTGCAGGTGGATCTCCTCGGCCAGTTCCAGCGAGGCGCCGGGGTCATCCCCCCGGTAGTAGACTTCGATTCTGTTCCGCTCCCGGTCCCGGTCAATATGTGAGTTATGATGAATGGAAAGGAAAACCTCCGCTTCCCATGCATTCGCTATTTTCATCCGTGCGGCAAGATCGTCGGCCAATTCTTCCGAGCCGGGCGGGAGAAAGTCATGATCGGTGGTTCTGGTCAGAGATACCTGGGCCCCCGCTTCCCGGAGCATTCCCCACAGGTAGAGGGCCACACCCAGGTTGGCGTCCGCTTCCCGCAGGCTGTCCGCGCCTACCGCTCCATCGAAGGCCCCTCCATGCCCCGGATCTATAACGATCCTTCTGCCGGAGAGGACCGAATGATCAAACTCATCGGTTTCTTCCTCCAGGCTGGAATAAAGAGCATCGTACAGGGTATCTCTGGTTCCGCAACCGATGATCAACGGTATCAAAACGAGAATATACAGGCGGAAGAATGCCGACCGGTTCATCTGCTTCTCCTTCCCGGGATAACGGCCCTACGATTATTATCCTGTGTATCAGATAGCGGCCTACTCATCAAGGCAGTTTTTCAAGGTTGTCCGCCGGGAGGTTGGCTAAAATATTCGTACGACCCCGGTAACAATATATTGTGAAAATAGTTGACTACAGATACAACATATGGTAGAAAATGGCATATTCTGTAGGTTAAACAAAACTTGAAGGAAATATGGATATCCAATCGTCTTTAAAGAAGTTACCTTCCGTGGAAGCGGTTCTGGAGAATGACCGGTTGCGGGAATTCATCACTCCTCTTTCCAGAAGAGGGGTAATCAGGATCATCCGGGAGAATATCGATCACCATAGAAAATTGATCCTGCGGGGTGACGGATCACCCGCCGGTAAAAACGATCTTTTCGCGAGGATAGTGGAGGACACGGTGAGGAGCCTGGAGGAGGTATCCGACCTACGGCAAAAAAGGGTTATAAACGCCACCGGGGTGATCCTGCATACCAATCTGGGCCGGGCCTTGATGGGAGAGGAAGCGTGCGCGGCGGTGCGGGAGGCCGCTTCCGGATACGTCGATCTGGAGATGGATATGTCCAGCGGCCAGAGGGTAAATAGAATGCGCCGGGTGATCCGCCTGCTGACCCTTTTAACTGGTGCTGAAGACGCGCTGGTGGTCAATAATAACGCGGCGGCCGTATTCCTGGCGGTTAATACCTACGCGCGGAAGGGGCGGGTAGCCATTTCCCGGGGGGAACTGGTGGAGATCGGGGGCAGCTTCAGATTGCCCGAAATACTGTCAGCGGCGGCGGGCGAAGTATTGGAGATCGGTACCACCAACCGAACGCATCTGGAAGACTATGCGAGGGCCCTGGATGAGGGCGCTTCCCTGCTGCTAAAAGTACACACCAGTAACTACCGCGTGGTGGGATTTACCAACCAGGTATCCCTCAAGGAACTGGTAGAGCTCGGTAAGAGCAGGCAGGTTCCGGTTATCTATGATCAGGGCAGTGGAATTATATACCCCTATGCCTCCGCGGGGATAGAGGGAGAAGAGGATATCCAGAGCCTGCTGGAAACCGGTGTCGATATGCTATCCTTCAGCGCGGATAAGGTGCTAGGTTCCGCCCAGGCCGGAATACTGCTGGGCGGGTCCACCCCTATAGCCCGCCTGAGGAGCAACCATCTCTCCCGGGTCTTGCGGGTGGATAAATTATCCCTGGCGGCTCTGGAACAGGTGCTGATCCACTACTGGCGGGGGGAATTCGACCGCCTTCCGGTATGGCGCATGATGACCGCGGATATTGATTCTCTGCGGATTAGAGCCGAACACCTGGCCGATCGCCTGCGGTCCGGCCTGGGGAAGGAAGGCAAAATATCAGTGGTGGCCGGAGAGGGCTCTATCGGGGGAGGGAGCTTTCCGATTAACCCCTTGCCAAGCATGTTGATACGGATTAACCTATCAGCGGGTATGGCGGAGAAACTTTCGCTGTTGCTGCGCCGGTCGAAACCGGCCATATTGGTCAGAATAAAAGGTGATTCATTGTATCTTGATCTGCGAACGGTGGATGAAGATGATGTAAAATTAATCCAGGACGGTCTGGAAGAGGGCTTGAGGATATTATTGGGAGGGAGTGATTTAAATGGGTGACGAAAAACGTGAACAGAGAGAAGGTTGTCAAGGGGGCGGATCCGGCGCGGGCGGTTATTCCATATTCCTGGAAGAGCAGGAGATGGCCGCCTTCATGGAAGCCGGTGATTTTTCTTCAGCCCTCAATCTCCATCATTTTGAGAAGATCGAAGCGGAGATCGAAAAAAGGCTTAAGGGCAAAAGGGGATTCTCCCTGCTGGCTCTATCCCTTAACGGCAAAAGGCTGAGCAGGGATTTTTCCGTGCTGCAGGTCGCTCATCTGTTGGCCAAGCACGGAAAAAGGGTGTTGATCGTCGATTGTGATTTTCTGAACACCGGGCTGAGCGGTTTGGTCGAGAAAGTCGAAGATCACGGTTTTCTGGATCTTCTTCTCTACGGAAGTTCCCTTAAATCGGTCCTTCGCCCCACCGGTATCGACGGTGTAAGCGTGACCGGACCGGGTTCTTTTCCGGTTTCCAAGACGGTTCCCTTCGCGAAGAAGGAATTCATCACCGTAAATGATTTTCTGAGCCAGAAGTGCGATATCGTTATCTACTGTTCCACCTGCTATACCGATGAGAAGGTCATTAATCCCCTTACCCGGTTGGTGGACGGCCTGCTGCTGTGTTGCCGGTTGGATTTGATGGAGGAGGGCCAGCTGCAAAAGATTATCGACGATCTGGGCAAGGAAGTCCCTCCCCTGAATATCGTCTGCATATGTTCGAAAAAGGAGGAGATCGAGATTCCGGTTGGGGAAAGGATTAAACCCCCGCTGGTGGAACCGGAGGCACCGGTACCGGAAACCATGCGGGAGGAAAAAGAGGAAGAAGAAAAGATCGAATCGGTGAATATTGAAAAGACCGAAGAAATCATCGAGACGGCGGAGAGAGGAAAATCCCGTAAAGGGGTAAATATTCCCCGCCTGATTACTATTATCATAGCCTCCATGGTGATTATTTTCTCGGTTTGGTGGTTTGGAAATTATCGAACCTTCCAAAAAGAGAGTGAATCGAACGATATGGCTAATGTCATCAAGGAGCAGCAGGAGGCCGAGAGGAAAAACGCGCAGTTGAAAGAGGTCTCCCCGGTAACAGAGGACGAGGCGGAAGAGGAGGGAGTGCCGGAGCAAAAGGTTCCGGCCGCGGAGGAGGGAACTTCCGTCAAGGAGGAAACTTCAGCCGGGGAAACCGCCGAAAAACCGGTTCAGGCGCAGGAAGGTTCGGGAGAGGAAAGCAGGGAGGATAGCGGGCGGGAAGTCTCCCCCAGCGGGGAAGAAAGGCCCGCCGAACCGGAGGCCACCACCGTAACCCCGGCCCCGGAGGGAAAGCATTACTCGGTCCATGTAGCCTCCTTCCGGGAAATCTCCAGAGCAGGGCAGGAATCGGATTATCTGGAGGGCAAAGGATTTGTTCCCGCGGTGATGGAGGTGGACATCCGGGGCGAGAAATGGTTCCGGATCATGGTGGGAGAGTACGCCACCCGGGAGGAGGCCCTCCAGACTAAAATGAAACTGATGACCCTGAAAAGGATAGGATACGCCAGGATAGTGCTGGTCGACGATAAATAATCTAAAGGGTGATTAAGCGGAGGTGAAAGCAATTGAGTTTATGCAGGTTGGAATTGGTCGGGTTTAAGTCGTTCATGAATCCCGTCACCCTTGAACTAAAAGACGGCATCACCGCGATTCTGGGTCCCAATGGATGCGGCAAGACCAATATCGTCGACGCCGTACGCTGGGTTCTGGGTGAACAGAGCGCCCGGCAGCTGCGTAGCAACAAAATGGAAAATGTCATATTCAACGGCACGCAGGTGCGTAAACCTACCGGTTACGCCCAGGTCAACCTGACGGTGAACAATGAGAGAGGATCCTTTCCCCTCGAATACAGCGAGATAACCATTACCAGAAAGGTATACCGATCGGGAATCAGCGAGTATTTTATCAATAAGATCCCTTGCCGGTTGAAGGATATCAAGGAGCTGTTCGCCGATACGGGCACCGGCAGCCATTCCTACGCCGTGATCGAGCAGGAAATGATAGATTACGTCCTCAACGACTCTCATGGAGAGCGGCGGCAGATGTTCGAGGAAGCTTCCGGGATAGTCAAATACCGGATGCGGCGCGAAGAGGCCAAAAGAAAGCTCAAACTAACCGAATCCGATCTTATCCGCCTGGATGATATCCTGGAAGAATTGGGTAAAAACGTCCGCTCGCTCCGTTACCAGATGGGCAAGGCCAAGCGCTACCGCAAAGTTAGCGATAAGATAATGCATTGGGGGTTGATTCAGCTTCGACGCACCCTTTCCAGATTTTTAAATGATAAACGTGAAGCCGAGGCGGAACTGGTCAAATCCAGCGAAGTGTCCCAGCAAGGCGGTCTTTCCCTGGGGGAAAGCGAAAAGAAGGTGGAAGCGGAGAAGATACAACTTGTCGATGATGAAAGGAAAAGCTCGCGCTTACAGAATCTGAGATATGAAATAAGACGAAAGGTACAGGGCGCGGAAGAGAAAATCATACAGTTGACGGAGAGACGCCGGGAAGGGGAAAGAAGGATCGAAAGAGACGGGCTGGAAATAGAAGAGGCCCAGACGCGGTTGTTGAAAATCGGGGTGAAAACCGTCGCCGTGGAAAATGAAGCGGAGGCCACCGCGGAAAAAATCGATGAGGTGCAGCAGGCTATCCGCTCGCTGGGCGGGAGGTTCGAAGAAATCACCCTCAAGATAGAAAGGCTGCAATCGGAACTGATCGACCTTAAGCAAACCCAGCTGGATTTTCTCCAGGATCAAGTGAGAGTGAAAAGCAGCCAGGAACATTACGAAATCGCCTTGAAGGAGCTCGATCTACGTTCCTCTCAGCTGCGTGAGAGGGTGATCGAACTGGAACTGGAGACGGCCAGCCTGGGGGCGGACCGGGAGGAAAAGGAAAGAGGACTCCGGGAGTCGCTGACGCACCTGGCCGGAAGGGAAAAGGAACGCGAAGACCTGAGCCGCCAGGAACAGGAGGGGGAGAGCAGGTTGTTCCAGGGGGAAAAACTGCTCTCCGAGAAAAAAACCGAATTGGCCCGGCTGATCAGCCGGCGCGACCTCTATGCCAGAATGAAAGACAACTTTGAGGGATTTCCCGGAGGCGCGCGCTATATTCTGCAGAAGGAGGATTCCCGGGTAAGGGGCCCGTTGGCGGAACTGTTGAAAATCGATGATGAATACCGTCCCGCCCTGGAGTCGGTGCTGGCCGGAATAATGGACGGGGTGGTTATAGATAATTTCTCCAGCGCCCTGGAACTGATACAGGAGATTCTGGATAATGGATTAGGAGGGATCCGCATTTTCGTGGAGGAAGGTCCCGCCCTGAATGAGGGCGATACTCTTTCGGGAGTTCCCGGATTGCGGGGACCGCTATCTTCCCTGATCAGGGTGGGCGACAACATGCGCACCATGGTGGAGAACCTCCTGGGCACTACTTACCTGTTCGATAATCCCCAGGATGCCCTTAATTTCGTCAATTCTTCCCAGGGGGATAAACACAATGCGGTTTCCCTATCCGGAGTATTCTTCTGCCCGGGAAAAGGCATCTATTTTTCAGGGAAGCCGGGCGAGGAATTATCACTGCTCGGCCGGGCGGAGGAAATCGAAAAATTGGAAGAAGCGGTCGGCGTCCTGCAGCGGGAGACATCGGACCTGGAAAACCGGTGTGAAAATGATAGAAATCAAAAAACAGCCCTCAGAGCGAAAATAGGAGCGCTGGATGAAGAGATTTTGGGAATCCGGGAGAAAGTTGCCGGCCAGCGCGAAAAACGCCAGGAGATCGAACACGATTATATAATGAAAAAAGAGAAGTGCTCTCTGCTCATGAAATCGCTTGAGGAACTGGAATATTCCAGGGTGGAAACCATTTCCAAGCTGGAGGAGGCGAAACTGGCCCTGGCCATGCAGCAGGAAACCAGTGATGTCACGGAAACCCTGAAAATGGAAACCGAGCTGGCCTCCCTCAGTCAAAACAAGATGGAGATGGAAGCTTCCCTCACCGAAAGAAAGGTGGAGCTGGCGTCCTTGCAGGGCACCCTGGACAAGCAGAAGGAAGAGTTGCGCGGTCTCCACGAGATGGAGAAACAATTCCGCAATATCGTGGAACAGCGCAACCAGGAGATCGCATCGGCCCAGGAGGAGTTGGGGGAACTGGCCGCCACGTTGGAGGGGGAGCGGGGAGTGGTAAAGCAGTACCTGGAAGAGGAAGGCGCCTGTCAAAAAGAGCTCGATGAATTGATGGAAATACTGGAGCAAAAGAGAGCGGTAATCTCCGAGATGGAAAAAGAGCTACGGTCCAAAAAAGAGGAGAGAGAGAGGATTTTCACCCAGATCAATGAAGTGAAAATAAGGTTATCTTCGATCGACACCCGGATAAACGATCTGGTCGAACGGGCCAGGGAAATATACGGAGAGGATCTCAGCTGTTATCTGGAGGGGGAAGAAAGGCCCCTTAGCCCCGAGGAGGAGGCGATCACTCCGGAAATGCTGGAGAAGGAGAAGGCCAAGCTGGAGAGCCTGGGACCGGTCAACTTGGCGGCCGTGGAAGAATATGAGGATAAGAAGAAGAGATTGGATTTCCTGGAGGGGCAGAGGGATGATTTACTCAACGCCAAGAATGAGTTGGAAGAGGCCATCACCAAGATCAACCGCAAAGCCCGCAGCCTATTTCTTCAAACCTTCTCGGTGGTAAAGGAATATTTTTCCGAAATTTTCGAAGTTCTTTTCGAAGGGGGAGAAGCCTCCCTTTCCCTGGGCGAGGGAAGCGATCCGCTGGAGGCGGAGATCGTCATCTCCGCCCGGCCCAAGGGCAAGAAATTGCAGGATATCTCGCTTCTTTCCGGAGGGGAAAGGGCGCTAACGGCGATGGCGTTGCTTTTCGCCCTGTACAAGGCCAAACCCAGCCCTTTCTGCATGTTCGATGAAGTGGATGCTCCCCTCGATGACGCCAATATTCAGAGGTTCGTCAAGATGCTGAAAAAATTCTCCCGGGAAACCCAGTTTATAATCATCACTCACAATAAACGAACCATGGAGGCGGCGAATACGCTGTTCGGGATTACCATGGAAGAAAAAGGCGTTTCCCGCATAGTATCGGTGAATCTGGCGGAGATTGACGAGGTGCTGGAAAAACGTAAAGCCCCCGCCCGGGAAATGGTCGAAGCTCCCCTTACTTCCAATTGAGAAAGTCACCGGCCGATGAATAGAATTGTCAAGGGCCTGCGAAAAACCAAAGAACGCCTAATCAATCCTTTACGGAAGATCTTCACTTCCTCGTTACTGGATGAAAACGTGGTGGAAGAGATCGAAGAACTTCTTTTATCCGCGGATATGGGAGTGGAAGCCACGGAAAGGGTCATCGAAAGGATCAGGGAAAGGATGCGTACACCTGGTGATCCGGTCCAAGGTTACCTGGAACTGGTGGCGGATGAACTGCGGAAGGTAATAGATGAAGTTCCAGCCTACCAGCCCCCCGCGGGGAATCCCCGGGTAATCGTGTTGGTGGGGGTGAATGGGGTCGGTAAAACTTCGACCATCGGAAAGCTGGCCTACCGTTTCCGGGAAGAAGGACGGAAGGTGCTGGTGGCCGCCGGGGATACTT
>JAFGPI010000106.1 GCA_016926065.1 Candidatus Krumholzibacteriota bacterium | reverse complement strand
ATCTTCTCCGGATCATGACTCCGGGAGACCAACAGGTACTCCGGGAAATCGCTCAATACCGGATTGGTATAGGCGTGGTTTCCCCCGTTCAGGATATTCAGGCAGATGGAGGGAAAAATCCCGGCACCGGTCTCCCCGCCGCCGGTCCCGGCCCCTTCCTCCCTCCCCCCGGAGGCGCTGAAAAAGGCCAGGGAGAGGGCGTAAGCGTTATTCCTGCCGAACATCGGGATCCTCTCCTGGAGGTAGGCATCGAAACCTTCCTGGTCCACGGAGATCCCCTTGCACATATCCCTTTCCACCGCTTGAATAATGTTGCGGGAATCGGCCGAATCGCCGCGGTCCTCGTAAAGGCTGATGGTTTCCCCCTGGGGTGCTCCGCCGGATCCCCGGCGGCCGTCCTTCAGCTCGATAATGAACTCGTTGGTGAATTTCACGTGGGAGTTGAGAATTTTACGGCACGAAACGGATTTGATTATTACCATCACTCCACCTTCTATGAGTCTGCCGGGGGTTTTTCCCCCAATACCGGTTTTTTGCAGCGCCCGGGGCGGGATGCGGTCTTCATTTTTACGCGGGGTTGTATAGCCCCACCGTGCTGTGGATCCTCGGCCCATCCCGCGGGGGAAGCTTCCACCCCAAATTTTTATACTATTTTTCCCCCGGCATAAACAATATTCTCAGATTCTTACAAATAAATCAAGGTATCAGTTATCAGCCGGCCGCCATGGTAATATAAAGTTTTGGCGTAAAATTCTGGTGCGTCCTTGATCCGGCGGTAAACGGCCAGGGGAAATCCCTGCCACGTTGGATCCACCTTTCCCGTGGAGCCTGTCCTGAAATCTGTTGAATATCCGGGGAGAGGCTGCTACCATTTCATTTTTAATAATGACTATCGGGCGGATAAGCCTGATTGACCTGGGCGCGAATCGTATGCAAGGAATCGCGAAGAGGGTCGAGAAAGCCCTCTGATTCAATGAACTTCCGGGAAGGAGGAAGCATGCACAGAAAGGGCAGGGGCCTTTTCCTGGCGGTGATCGGGTTGCTGGCCGTGGGACTGCTCATGCAGTCCCCGGGGGGGGCTGTAACGCTGGAAGACAAGGTCAATGAATTCGAGCTTAAGAACGGGATGAAATTCCTGGTGGTAGAGCGCCACGAGGCACCGGTGGCTTTCTTCGCCATCGTGTTCAACGTGGGGTCCGCCAACGAAAAACCGAATGTCACGGGAATCTCCCATCTGCTTGAGCACATGATGTTCAAGGGCACCACGATGATGGGTACCAATAATTATAAAAAAGAGATTCCCTATATCGAAAAAACGGATGAGCTGGGTGAAAAGACCATCCACCTGCGCAAGGAGATGGGTGAATGGCGTTTTGAAATTTTCAAGGAATTCAGCAAGACCATACTGAACAAGTTCACCGAAGCGGAAAAGGAAGAGGTCGGAACGGATAAATACAAGCAGAACAAGCTGCTGGTGGAAAAGATCAACGCCCTGGAGAAGCTTCCCCCGGAACTTACCGAACGGAAGCATCTTCTCCAGGATGAGGGAAAAGATTTTCTCCAGATGTACCTGGAGTATGAAGCGGCCTGGGGCGAGATCGCCCGGCTGCAGGAAGAACAGCGCGCGAATTATATCGTGAACAACGAGCTCTGGGAAACCTACATGAACAACGGCTCCCGGATGCTCAACGCCGGCACCTCCAGTGATTTCACCGTCTATTACGTCTAACTTCCGGCGAACCGGCTGGAGCTGTGGATGACCATGGAATCGGATCGGATGGATACTCCGGTCTTCCGCGAATTCTGGTCGGAGAGGGACGTGGTGATGGAGGAGCGGCGCATGAGCGAAAACGACCCCGACGACGTTCTGGACGAGGCCTTCAACTCGGTGGCCTTTACCGCCTGTCCCTACAAGTGGCCGGTGCTGGGCTGGATGAGCGATCTTTTGACCACCGACCGGAAGGAGCTGATGGAGTACCACCGGATCAACTACGCCCCCAATAACGCCACCGCCGTGGTGGTGGGGGATGTGGATGCGAAAGCGGTCAAGAAGCTGGCCAAGAAGTACTTCGAATCGATACCCGCCCAGGAGCCCCCTCCCCCCCTGGAAACGCGCGAGCCCGAGCAGCAGGGGGAAAGGAGGCTGGTGATCGAGCACGACGCCAATCCCAAGATGATGATCGGATATCATAAGCCGATATTTCCCAATCCCGAAGCGGTGGCCTTCCAGGTTCTCTCCGATGTTCTGGCGGGAGGGCGCACTTCCCGGCTCTACAAAACGATATTCGAGGAGAAACAGCTCACCGCCCGGCCTCCCCGGGTCTACGAGGGCCCGGGAAACCGGTATGACAACCTGCTGGTCATCCAGGCCGAGCCCCGGCACCCGCATACCCTGGAAGAAGTGGAGCAGGCGATATACGAGGAGATCGATAAGCTCAAGACCGAGCCGGTCTCGGACCGCGAGCTGCAGCGTATCAAGAATCAGCTGGATGCGCGGCAGATCAGGCAGCTGGGATCCAACCTGGGCATCGCCTTTACGCTGTTGATCGGAGAAATCTTCCTGGGCGACTACAAGGCCATGTTCAAGCAGAACGAAATGATCAAGGAAGTGACACCCGAAGAGGTGATGGAGATAGCCAAGAAATACCTGGTGCCGAAAAACCGCACCGTGGCCTTCCGGGTACAGGTGAAAGAGGAAGCGGAAGAAGGCGAGACGGGAGAAGCGGAGGAATTCGACCAGCAGGTGCTGCGGGCCTACATCATGTCCCTTCCCCCGGAAGAGGCCCAGGCGGTGGTGCAGAAGTTTCAGAGTATGCGCTCGGAAGCCGAGATGAAGGCATACGCCCAGGAATTGTGGAAACAGGCCAAGGCCGCCGGTTTTGTTAAGGACAAGGACAAGGAATAGAAAATGAAAAGGAGAGCCGAAATGAAAAGAAAGGTCCTTATCGGGGTGTTGGCGGTGGTGCTGGCGATCGCCCTGGCCACCCCGCTGCTGGCCGGGAAGAGAAAACACCCCAGTGATTTGAAGTATCCCCAATTGGATATAACAACTCCGGAAGTGATTGATATATCATTGGATAACGGATTGGAAGGGTTTTTGATCGAGGACCAAGAAATACCGGTGGTGGACGTAGTTATCCTGATAAAAACCTATTTCCCCGATCCGGAAAAATACGGTCTGAACGAAATGGTCAACTGGGTCATTCGAAACGGAGGCTCCCGGGACTGGCCCTCCGATAAGCTCAACGATGAGCTCGAGTTCCTGCCGGCCAGCGTGGAGATATACGGGGGCAGTTTGAACAGCATTATCGCGGCCAGCTGCATGAAAAAAGACCTGGCCCAGGTTCTTTCCATCATGAGCGATCTGATAATGAATCCCCTCTTTCCGGAGGATAAGATAGAAAAGAAGCGCAACGATATGCTGGAGGAGATCAGGAGGCAGAACGATCAACCGGGAGACATAGCCCGTCGGGAGTTCATGAAGATCCTCTACCAGGATCATCCCTACGGCTGGGAAAGCACCACCGCCACCGTCTCCGCGGTGATGCGGGACGATCTGGTGGATTTCCACCGGACCTATTTTCACCCCAACAACGCCATCCTCGGCGTCAGCGGGGATGTGACCCGGGCGGAAATCGAGAAGGCCCTGAACCTGGCGCTGTCCGGGTGGGAAAGGGCGGAGGTCGATATCCCCCCCGTGCCCGAGGTGAAGGCCAAGCCGGCCGAAAGTTATCATTACGCCTATAAGGATATCAACCAGGCTTACATCATGATCGGACACCTGGGGATAAACTCCAATAATCCCGATCACTGCGCGGTAAACATCATGAACTTCATCCTCGGCGGAGGTTCCTTTACCTCCTGGATCACCGAGGAAGTGAGGGTGAAGAAGGGACTGGCTTATTCCACCGGCTCCCGTTACGGGCAGGACGCTTTCGCGGTGGGGCCCTTCTACGCCTACTCTCGGGGCACCAAGGCGGATGAATACAGCCGGGCCATAAATATTATTATGGATCAGATTACCCGCATGAAGACCGTCGGCCCCACCGAGGAGGAGCTGAGAAAGGCGGTCGATTCTTTTCTCAATGGGCAGGTATTCGACTACGATTCAAAGAGCGGCATGGTCAGAAGGCTGGTGGGGCTGAGATTCGAAGGCCGGCCCCTGGATACCCCGGAGATGGACATGGAGACCTACGCCAAGCTCACCGTGGAGGAAATCCGCCGGGCGGCCGACAAATATCTGTTGCGGGACAAGCTGTCGGTGCTGGTGGTCGGAGACAAGGATCAGTTCGACCGGCCGCTGAGCGATTTCGGCGAGGTTCAGGAAATCGAGCTGAAGACGGAGTAGAAAGAGGTGATTTAATCCCGCCCCAGCGGCGGGTGAGCACGCAGGGGGAAAGCCGGGCCCCACCCGGCATTTCCTCCTGAAGGAAGTCATGAAAGACGTAACCGTGGTGATACTGGGCGGCGGAAGAGGGACCCGGCTCTATCCGCTGACCAAGAACCGCTCCAAGCCGGCGGTGCCGCTGGCCGGCAACTACCGCCTGATAGACGTTACGGTCAGCAATTGCATCAATTCGAAGCTGAACCGCATTTACGTGTTGACGCAATTCAATTCGGCCTCGCTCAATCAACACATTTCGCGCACCTACCGGTTCGACAACTTCAGCGACGGATTCGTGGAAATCTTGGCGGCGGAGCAGACCCCGGTCTCATCCGACTGGTACCAGGGAACGGCGGACGCGGTGCGGCAGGTCCTTCCCCATCTCAGCGATTTTCCCTGCCGGGACGTTCTGATCCTCTCGGGCGATCATCTCTACCGCATGGATTTCATGGACTTCATAGATCATCACCGCATGAAAGGCGCCGATATCAGCATTGCCGTGCACCCGGTCAACCGCGCCCAGGCGCCGGACCTGGGAATCCTGCATGACAATGCCCGGGGCCGGATCACCGAGTTCAGGGAGAAACCGCGGGGGGCGGCCCTGGTAGAGATGAGGACCAATACCAGGGCCCTGGGGCTTTCCGCCGCGGAATCCCGGCGCCGTCCCTACCTGGGGTCCATGGGAATCTATCTATTCAAATTCGGCGTGCTGCGGGAGGTTCTGGGGGATAATCCCCAGGTGATCGATTTCGCCAAGGAGGTGCTGCCCGAAGCCCTGGGCCGGTTGAACGTGCATGCCTTCCTGTTCGACGACTACTGGGTGGATATCGGAACGATCAAGGCTTTTTACCGGGCTCATATGGAACTTCTCGAAAAGGACCCCAAGTTCAACCTCTTCGAGATAAATCTGCCCCTCTACACCCACCCCCGCTTTCTTCCCGGCTCCAAGGTGAGCAAGGGAACCATCGAAAAATCGATACTCAACGCCGGCTGTTTCATAGACCGGGCCGAGATAAGGCGCTCCATAATCGGCCTGCGTTCCATGATCGGAGCGGGCGCGCTGATCGAGGATTCGTTGATCATCGGAGCCGATTCGTACGATTCCAGTTCCGCGCCCGGCCAGCGCGTCCCTCCCCTGGGGATCGGTCCCCGCTCGGTGATCAAGAGGGCGATCATAGATACAAACGTGAGGATCGGGAAAAACGTGGTGCTGGAGAACCGGAAGCAGCTCAAGAATTACGACGATCCGGAGGAAAAGATATTCGTGCGCGACGGTATCATCGTGGTGGCCAAGGGAGCGGTGCTGCAGGACGGGACGAAGTTTTAGGCGGAGGCTCTTTCCGCTAATATGCCCCCATCCTGTAGGCACTGTACGGCATCCCGGCACAGTTCCCCTGGGGAAAGGCTATGATCACGGACCTACTCCCGGTAGGCCGCCTTTTCGATATCCTGCACCGAATTGAAACTCACCGGGGGCTTCAGATAGCCTGCCAGGAACCGGTATATCTTGAGGCGTATCTCCTTGGCCTGGCGGGTATCCATGCGGTCGAAGGAGTGACCTCCCGGCACGGCCTGAAAGATCTCGTACTCGAATTTCTTCCCCGCGGCCTGGAGCGATTTGATCAGGTGCTCCACCTCCAGCACGTTCACGTCGTCGTCGTTGGTGTTGGTGTGTATCAAGAGGGGTGTTTTGAGCTTGTGGGCCTGCCAGGCCGGTGAGCGCCGGCGGTATTCCCCCAAGTTCTCGTAGGCGGTTTGGCCGATATGAAAATCGGCCGAGTAGAGATCGCGGTAATTCTGGGTCTGATATCCCATGCGGGCGATCAGGTCGGAGACCGGCACTCCGGCGAAGGCGACCTGGTAAAGATCGGGGTGCTCGAAGACGTTCATTAAGGCTATCAGGCCGCCGTGGCTCCAGCCGATGATTCCCACCCTGCCGCCGTCGACAAAGCTATAGTTCTCCAGCATGTAGTCGCGGCTGGAGCGGGCGTCCTCGATCTCCAGTCCGCCGTAATCGATCTTTTCGTAATGGGAGCGTCCGTATCCGGTGCTGCCCCGGTATTCCGGGGCCACCACTATATAGCGCTGCGCCATCAGCTCTTTTACGATATGGGTATAGTAAGTGGAAAAGTTGCTGTGCACCCCTCCATGGGGGAGGACGATGAGGGGGTACTTCTTGGTGGTATCTATCCCCCGGGGGATGAATACGTACGACCAGAACTTGACCCGGTTGCCCGCTCCCTGGGCGGTGGGATTCTTCTCCCTCCAGCGCGGCGGGCCGGTCAGGTAGACCTTGTCTATGTAGGCCACCCCTCCCACCCTTTCAAACCATACCAGGTCATCGACCAGTTTTTCCATCTCGTCCAGCCGGTGACGGAGATTCTCATTCGCCTCTAACAGTTTCTGGACCGCGCTCTTATCCTCCCGGTCCTGGCCCCGGGCGGGACTGAAAGATGCCAGAAGCAGCACGGTCAGTATCATGCAAACAGCACTTTTGTTCATGATGCCTCCTTACCAGTGATCTTTATGAAATATCCGCGCAACTCATGCATCCGGCCGGCGCGATACCTCCTCGGTGGCGGGCTCTACGAATTATATGCCCCGGGATAGATCCGGATGGCGCGGTTCTTCCTCGGTGAGGGACCCGATACTAAACCAAACCGGATAGATTGGCAAAACCCCTGAGCGCGGGAGGGATCGGTTTAGCTTACCCCGAGGGGCCGGTTCACCCGGTGGCCGGGGGGCCGGCCAGCCTAAAAGGCCGACACCAGTCCGGTGATGAAATCGTATTGCTCCCATTCGTCTTCGTAGGTGACTTCCGCCAGCAGCCTCATGTTACGCCTCAACAGGTAGCTGTAGCTCAGGGTAACGGCCCGGCAGTCGTAGAGCCCCTTATCCGAATCTATGATATTCGCCAGCAGGGTCACGTACGATCTTCCGTCCACTCCCCGGGGGGCCCATACCAGTTCGGCCAGACCGCCCTTGACCCTGTATTCTTCCACCGGGCCCGTTTCCCAGAAGGGATTGTCGTCGCGGCGCTCCAGGTACTGCCCGTTGATCTGAACTGTTTTTCCGAAATCGACCGTCCCGTCCACTCCCCAGTAGTAGTGCTGGTTTTCCAGGTTACCGGCGCCCAGTTTTTTCGAGTTGCATAAATAGCCGAATCCACCGACCCTGACCGGCCCGCAGGAGTGGGATAGGCGCAGAAAGACGTTCTTCCACTGCTCGTTGTCGAATCCGGTTTCTCCCTCCTCGTCCTTACCGTTTCCGTTCACGATCTCCAGCACCACGTCGGTGCCGGTGGGGGCGCCGTATAAGATCATGATCCCCCGGTCGTAGGCCAGGTTGGTGGGGGACTCGCCCACCCTGAGCTTGTATATCAGGTAATCCTGGTAGGTAAGGCGCAGCTCCCTCTTGAACAGGGGGTCCGACACCTGGAACTGACCCACCATCACGTCGAGATCCTTTCCCCCCAGATCGTTGAAATGGATATAGGCGTCCTCGATGCCTGCCACTTCTCCCTGCTCGGACATATAGAAATAGAAGTAGTACCCGATATGCCGCGACAGGTTACCGCCCGACATCATTTTAAGCCCGTAGGGCACCTTAAGATCGGTCATGCTCATGTTCCCGCCGGAGAAATGGGTGTGTCCCACGAAGGCGTCGAATCTCACCGCCAGGGGGAGATCCCGCATCAGCGTGAGATGCTCGTCACCGGTCTCGTGAAAATATCTTTTGGGCTCTTCCTTTTCGTCCAGCTGGAAGGCGTTGCCCGCGAAATCCTCCCCGAAAGGTTTCAACCTCGGAACGGGCGCGTGGCAGGTTGTGCAGGAAAACTTGTATTTACGCGCGAAGGCGGGGATGGCCCCCGCCGCTGAAGGCCAAAGCGTTAAGATAAAAGCTAAAATAAGCAAGGCCCAAACGGGATTCCTTATGCATCTGCCCTGGAGATACGGCATCTGTAACCTCCCTTTTCGCTAAAAGCATTCAGTCCACGACTTCGAACCAGGTCTCCGCGTTATTGACCGGGATTATCTCCGTCTCGTCCTCCGGAACCTTCAGAAACTCGGCCACCGATTTCACCAGCCGCCGGTATTTAAGGGTCCCCCTGACGGTTACCCGGCCCGGCTCCATGTCGTCCGGTATGGTCCAGGTGTATGTCTCTATCTTGGTCTCCCGGGGTCCGATCCGGTAATCGGTGCCCAGAGAGGCCGTATTCCACTGGGCGATGGTCCTGCGCCCCTCCCGGTCGAAGTAGGGGAGGCAGAATATCCGATCGCCTTCGGGCAGGGCGTCCCGGGGGATGCCGGCGAAGCCGGCCCGGCCGAGCATGAATCCCATATCCTGGTAGGCCGGTTCATTGCTGGTTATGGTCTGCTCCTCGCCCTCGAATCCCTTGCGGTCCACCGGAAGGTGATACTCCCGTCCCGCCGCGTCGGTGGCCGTCAATCTCAGCCAGAGCTGCCTCTCCTCGGCCGATCCGGAGGGGACCTTGTGACCGCATTTGCCGTTGAAAAGCTGTACCTTGATTACCACCTGGTCCCCCGGTTCGAACTCCCTTTCCACCGGGTGCATCCGCATCTCTATCGCTCCTCCCACCTTTCCCGGATCGTGGGCGCCGTGGAAAAGATGCTGGGCCACGTCCGGGTGCTCCTCCTCGGCGGTGTTGGCGTTTCTGCCCGGGGCCCGGGGCATATGGCAGATGTGGCATTGCACTCCCTCCTTGGCGTAGGGTCCCGCCGCCCACTCGAGCTGGGTGGACTTGACCCAGATCCCGAAGGGATTCATCTCGTTGTGGCAGATACCGCAGTATTCGGCCGTCCTTACGAATTCGAGGTACTGGGTCTCGTGGTAGGGGCTTTTGACTCCCCGGCGGTTTGCGTACTTGGTCTTTCCCGGGGAGTTGACGTAGTTGAAGTTGACCGAAGGTTCGCCGGTCCGTGCGGTGATGGTGTGACAGATATCGCAGGAAACGCCCTCGTTCGCCCGCGATCCCTCTTCCGGCCGCGGAGGGGTCTTCACCCCGGATAGCCACATCAGGGGGGTGTGACAGCCGTTGCAGCCGGATATGGCGCCCTCCAGGGAGGAATCCTTTTTGGCGTGTTCCAGGGCCAGGTCGAAATACTCGATCTCGTCCCAATGATGCACGTAGGATTGCGACATCATAGCCTGCCGCCACTGTTCGTAGATATCGATGTGGCACTGGCGGCAGGTGAGGGGTCTTTCGAAATCGTTCTCCCGGAAAGCCCCGAAGGGGGCACTTTCCCCCTTCTCCCCGGATCCCGGAGTGAGGGCCAGGTTCAGCATCACGGTGAGTACTACCACTGGTATGATTATTCTTCTCATTCGATATCCCGCCTTTCGAGCCTGCCGGTTTCGGTTACCCGCTAGCACTTGCAGGTAACATTCTCCGTTGATTTGCTTCCCGCAGTCAATGAATTATTGGCGGTTCCAGCTGCTTGGGAAGCGGAAGGCAGGAATATCACAGCGCAGGCTCGTTTCAGTTTCCAGGTGGATAGTGGCAAGGATAGGGGGAGCCGTTCGAAAAATCGTCATCGTTAGCGCCAATTATGTGAACCGCTTTAAGCAAAAAATTAATTTATAATTCAAAATACATTTTAAATACCGGTTATGCCTTGTCATCGTTAACCTTAGCTGGGCGGTGAGGGACCGGAACAGCCCGGAGAAAAAGCGGGGGGCGGAATTTAGGCGTGGGGCCGGGTGCCGGGCGTCCGGATAATGGATTTCCGGGCCGCGTGAGATTTAGCCGTAATTGTTTGTTATATGTCTTGTTGAGAGACATTTTTATTGAAAATTCAACGCCGTTGTGATAGAATGCACCTATAAAAGCACTCAATTGTATCTGAGTGCTCGAAGGAGTTTTGAATACCTTTTGCCCTGAGGGTTACGAAAGGAGGTGGGAGAAATATTCTTATCAGGGCGGATTTCGGCAAGGAGAATTCGTAACGCGGAGATACAGAAATTTATTTTCACATAACTTCCCGGGTGACAGGTTCTTTTATCTTCGCGGCAGCACTAAATTTTAAGGGGGGCTAAAGTGAAAAAATCGGTTATTTTATTAACGATCGCGCTCATACTTACCTTTACAGCGCCGGTTTCGGCCGAGGAGATCACCGATAATTTTTATATTACGGTCGGTGCGGGCATCATTATCAGCGGAGGTGGGAGCGGTTTTAACGATGGACATTGGTACGTCTATCCTTCCAACTGGATAAACGAGTGGTTCTACGATCATCCCTTCGATCCCACTCGCGGCAAGATAATCCATATCGAGTTCGACTGGGCGGCCATGGATCCGGAGTGCACCACCGATATCACCGTGGCGGTGAACTGGTCGACGCCGGAATACTCGCAGCTCGGATTAGGTAACACGGAACCGCCGCTACCCGGATGCGACGAGGCGCTCTATATCGTGCGCGAGACCTTCGTCGATGAATGCGGGGTCTTCGCCGAACCGCAGCACGTGAGCTACGACTACATCATCTACGATTACAACCCGGAATGGGTATCGATAGATGTAATGGGCTGCAACTTCGAGATCACCAATGGCGTCATCGTGCACGAATGCGCCGTGGACAATGAAGAGACCAGCTGGGGCGCGATAAAGGCTTTGATCCAGTAATCGACGAGCTTAAACCGAGGTAAGAGATAAAAGACGAGCCCCCGGAATCCCGCGGGATCCGGGGGCCTTCTTGTGCATCCAGCCTCCGTGCCGGTACGGCAAGGGTCAATTATCCTTTAAAACGTACTCGTCATACTCTATCTCGAAACGGACCTTGTGCCGGGCCTCTTCCTGGGCCAGGCCCAGAAAAATCTCCCTCAGATCGCCGTCGACGCGGGCGGCCAGGTTGCTGTACATGCGGAAAGCGGCCTTCTCTCTTTTCATGGCCAGGATGAGTGCGTTCTGGTAATCCATATCGGGCGTACCTTCCACGTCCACCAGGTAATCGCCGATCTTGAGATCCATGATGCGGTCCTTGACCGCCAGCAAGGTTTTGCCGGCTTTTATCTCCTGCAATTTCGCCTTATGTTTCTTCTCCTCCCCGGCAAATTCCAGCAAGAGCTTGCTCACCGCGGGGATCTCCATCCGGTCCGCCAGTCCGGTGTAGAAATCGATCGCCTTCTGTTCGTTGTTGATGGCAAAATCGAGAATGTCATCCACTGATTTAAATTCGGTCATACCGTTCTCCTTTATCCGTTCGCGAAAGCTCAAGCTATCCCATTTTGAATTCCTGGATGTCAAACCAGAAGCCGGTGCCCCGGAGGTAATCTATTTCCGCCTGCACTATGGCCTTGTGGCCTTCCTCTATTTCCACGAAACGCTGAAACAGCAGCCGTCCCGTCTCATCCAGGGTGCGAACCATCTCCTGGTAGAAATTGCTGGTCTCCTCCTCCACCTGGAGCGCTCTCTGGAGCATTTCCAGATCGATATCGTGCTTCGTTTTCCGGCCGCCGGAGAGCCTCTTCCGCAGCCTGGAAACGCCTTCGTCGATCGCCCGCCGGCCCGGAATCGCGGTTTCCAGGAATTCCTCCCTCAGCTCTCCCCGGTTTTGCCATTCATCCAGACGGGAGCGCAGGTATTCGAGATGCCTCTTCTCCTCGTCGCAGAGCGCCCTGAACACCCGTTTGCCCTCCTCGCCAATATCGGCGTTGAGGGCCTCCAGATATACACGGTGGACCTTGCCTTCATATTCGAGGGCGGTTTTAATCGCTTCTTCCAGGGTCATGATCGCCTCCCTGCCGTTATTATCCCGGAGCAGTCGCTCCCCCACGCTAATTATTGCCCGGTTGCCTGTCCTGTAGGTTCAATCCATGCCGATCGCGCCCGGGTAACATGCTATCTCAGTCCTGCCCCAGGAGAGGAGCGGGAGTGTTGAAAATCCGGGCGCCCATCTCCCGGTCCACCATAAACAGCCCGCTCTTGGAATCACCCAGGAGGCGGAGCTGCTGCTGGACCGCCTTGGCACTGGCCTCCTCTTCCACCTGTTCCTTGACGAACCACTGCAGGAAATTATAGGTGGCGTGATCCTTTTCGGAGAGGGCCAGATCGACCAGGTTATTGATCAGGGCGGTGACTTTCTGTTCGTGCTTGTAAACCTCGTCGAACACGTCCTGCACCGATTTCCACTCCTCCGGTGGGGCGTCGATCGCCTGTAAGATCACCATCCCGTCCCGCTCGAATATATAATTATAGAGGATCTGACCGTGCGCGGTTTCCTCCTGGTACTGGACCCGCATCCAGTTGGCGAATCCCGGCAGATCGAGGCTTTCCAGGAAAGCGGCCATGGCCAGATAAAGATAGGCGGAATAAAATTCGGCCGCTACCTGGTCGTTCAGGGCCTTTTCGATTTTCTTGTTCAACATCACTAAATCCTTTCGTTGATGATTCAGCGGGATTTTGAATCTACACTTTTTATCCTCACAGCTCAACTAAAAAGCGGGGATCCTTTCTCAAACCTTCTTCTTCAAGCAGGAAGGGCAGATCCCCGTGAATTCCAGGCGGTAACCGGTGATCTCCCATCCATCCATTTTCCCGGGGCCTACCCGGACGGGCGGGGAGGGATCTTTTTCCAAATCCACCAAGCGGCCGCACCGCTGGCAGTGCAGGTGGTAGTGTCCCGCCGCGGTACCGTCGTAGCGGGCGCGGGTTCCCCCGTCCCTGATTTTCCTGATTATTCCCGCCCGGGAAAGATCCTCCAGGTTTCGGTAAACCGTACCCAGGCTGATACGGGGAAGTTTTTTACGGACGATTTCGTAAATATCGGCGGCGGAGGGATGTGTCCTTAGTTTCTTGATCTCCCGCAGGATCATCTCCCGCTGCCTTGTCCTTCTGCTCCAATTCGCTCTTTCCATGACGCTCTCCCTATTGATAATAATAATTATTACTATTAATAAACGGGATGTCAACTCTTTTTTTCTTGGAGGGAACCGGCCTCCTCTGTTTAAATTATGGCTGAAAGCAATAAAATTATACTCGATTCGGGAATGGCGGAGGAAAAATGATAAAAAAATTGGGCGTGCACCTGATATTGATCCTGCTGCTGTCGGCCGCATCTCCCGCCGTGGAGGCACCCCGGTATCAGGAAATTATCCAGGGGAAAATCCCGCTACCCCGGGGCTGGAAATTGGAAAAGAGGGTCGAGGTATCCCCATTCCAAAGGGACGCGATCGCCCGGAAATTGGGAGGTAATGCCCAAGCCATATCCAATTCGGTCTTTTCCTTTGAGGGGAAGACGGTACAGATCAATCTCGTCGAATGCGAAACCGCTTCAGGCGCGGAGGCCGTTTACCGGAATATCCTCGCGATGCACGGGAACAATCCTCGATATGTGATGATCGATGGAACGACGGTGATCGAGTTTACCCGGACCGCACTGGCCGAGCGACAAGCCCGAGATAAGGAAGTTGGTCGGAGAAATTGCCGGGGCCGCGGTCGATGCGGAGGGGAAAATGGAGGCGATTCTCGATTGGTTGGTGCCCGGGAAGAACCTTCAGTATGGCGGTGAAGTGGTCGGATCACGATATGGCGTCACGCGGGTGCTGGAACAGGGCTATGGCCGCTGTTGGGATTTCGCCGATTGCTTCGTCACCTTTTGCCGGGCGGCCGGTCTGCCCGCGAGGCAGGTAGGAGGCTGGATTTTTGACCGTAGCGGACACGTGTGGGGTGAGGTATATATCGCCGCCGAAGGCTGGGTCCAGGTCGATCCCTCAACCGGTACGCGGTGCGGCAGCGAGTACATTCCCTACATACTGACGGAAGACGGGGAATGGCCTTTCGTGTATGCTTCCCCGGTAAAGGTGGAGCGCATGGCCGGGGCGGAGGACTGACCCTTCGTTTTTTGAGAAAGGAGCCCTGATGGCAGGAGAAGGAAGACGGTTACCACCTAGATGGCTATTTACCATTTTGGCGGTGGGGGGACTTGTCGCTTGCGGTATTTATCTGGGTTTGATACGGGGGGGAGGGGGGTCCGCGGGCAATATCATGCGGGCCGCCGCTTTCGGCATTTTTGGATTATTAATGCTGTGGGGTGTGCTCGCCCGCCGTGAAGCTTAAACTGAAATAAAGGGCTGACCACCATCCGGATTTACTCGGTGCCGGAGGAAGCTTCTCGCGGAGATCCCGCGCTATTCCCAAGTGCCCCCTGGATCCCCTCTCCCTGGGAATCGTTTTTTACTCGGGGAAGAGGGGACGATTTTGGATGAAGGTTGACTTTGTAGGAATGGATTATCATAATAAAAATTGCGTGAAGAAATATTCGGCTGGCCGGCACCGTTTGTGCCCAGCGGAAAGGAATCGATGATGAAAAAGGAGCGGGATTATACCACCCTGGAAGTGTTGAGTATCGCCATCAAGGCGGAGATTGAGGCCGTCAGGCTCTATGAACGGATGAAGGAGACATCCAGTAATCCGGACCTGGCGGATAAGTTTGATTTCCTGATTTCCCAGGAAAAGCATCATCAGAAGATACTTACCGAGGCTTACCACAAGAAATTTCCCGAAGTGGAGCTTCAGCCTCCCCCGAAATCGCTCGTTCCCAGCATAAGTGAAGTGCTCGAACGGGAAGCTTCCTTGAAGGAGCTTTTCGAGGTGGCCATGCAGGCGGAGAAGAAATCGGAGAAGTTCTATGCCGATCTGGCCGGCAAGACGAATGATCCGAACAGCAAGTCGCTCCTGCACTACATGGCGAGCATGGAACGCAGCCATCTGGCCATCCTGGAGGCGGAGCACAAACAGATCGAGATGGGACAGGATCTCAACTCGGATGAATTTCTCACCGGTGAGCGCTTGATGAACCTCGGTCCCTGAGAATCTGGGCTGATCAGTCCCGGCCCCTGGGAATCCGGACTGATGAGTCCCGGTCCCTGAGAATCAGGCCTGGGAAAACAGCACCTTGAGAAACCTGCTAATCCCTGAATAAGGTTCCCTAACGGCCGAATCCAGCAGGCATGTCAATTATGGGAAGTTCGTGTTAGGCCCAGTGGCCTTTAAGCCAAGAGGGTGAAGCGGTGGTCTTTACTCTCTTCCGGGACGTTCCCAGGATACGAGATCGGCGAAGGTTACGCCCGCCAGATAGTTTTCCATGTGATCTTTGAGTTCTCCCAACTTCACGGTTACCGGGCAGTCTGGTTTGCGCTCACAGCCGTTTTCTCTGCTTTGACACTTGCCCAGGACGACCGGACCCTGGATCGTCTCGATGATATCCAGCAGGCTGATCTTCGCGGGATCCCTGACCAGTTCGAATCCGCCGGCCGGACCCATGCAGCTCTTTACGATCCTGGCCTGCTGCAGGCTCTGCATGAGTTTACAGGCCAGGGGGTAAGAAATATCTTCCTCCTCCGCGATAACACTGGTCGATATCGGTCCTCCCTGAATGTTCCGACTCAGCTTGAGCAGCGCCCGCATCGCGTAATCTGTCTTTCGCAGTATGAACTCCATATTCCTCCTTTTTCAGTTTCATCCTGGCATGCATAGGAATATGCAACATTATTACTACAATCCCCCTCACGCGGCAATATAATACCGGGGATCGGCCCCGGCAAGAGGTACGAGCCCCTTAGTCCGCCGTGTCTCGGTGGAATTCGGGGGGGATATGCTATTTCCGTCAGTGCCCGGGAGCACTTTGCGTATATTAATCTGAGGAAGGAGATTTCGCCTTCCCCGGGATTGAGCTGGGGGGAAGTGATCTAAGTGTAAAGGATCTGAAAGGTTTGGATGGAAAGAAAAAGGCCGGCTATTTTTTAGGGAATTTATAAACGAAGCCTTACGGTCAGCAATCCGTCGATGAGCAGTGCATTCCGTTAGATATTCAGCGTGCTGGAGCAAATACGGGCTGCTTTGAGGGGCAAGCCTGTCGATGAATTTATGTGTTATGCTCCTACTCTCCAAGCCAGTGCCTGCCTCTTCAGTTGTGTTGTCCACGCCGAGAGCAACTGATGTCAGGATCTGAAGTATCAGCCCCAGCACGCAAAACGAATCAAATGCTATTCACGGGTCCTATATCGTATTCTTTCGGCAGCCCGCGTGACCGCTTGTAAAGATCTGGTTGATGATTTTCGAAATCCGATCTCATGATGTTTGTCTCTAGATCATCTAGGATCAATATAGTCCAATATGGTAAATGAGTCAAGTTTTATTTTAAAATTTTTTTAATCCATATCTTTGTGGCCCTGTTCAGGGAATAATATGCAATGGTAACTTGTTATGTAATTGCAACATATTAAAATTGTGAAATTAACTCATTGACAAATATTAAAATCAAGATAATATGTATTATAGTATTGGAATTAGTATTGACAAATAAAATATATTAAGAAAGTGGAGCGCTCTTGAAAGTTTATAGTTATTCGCTGCCGGCTGGAAATTCGAAAGGGGAGGTGGCATACCTGGAAACCGTGGAGCCGGATCGATCAATAATCAATTCTTTCGATTTATAATAACCGTCAAGGTTAGGGGGAATTATGTCTGAAGATAAAAAACCAGGAATGTTTTGTTACCAGTGTTCACAAACCGCTCAGGGAACCGGATGCACCGTAAAGGGCGTATGCGGCAAGGAAGCTACCGTGGCGCGCCTGCAGGATAACCTGCTATTCGCCTCCAAGGGGATATCGGCCTACCTCTATCACGCTCGCGAGCTGGGATACACCGATGATGTGGTCAATGAATTTCTCGCCCGGACGTATTATTCCACCCTCACGAACGTGAATTTCGACGGGGAAGAGTTCGTCCGCATGGCCCTGGAGGCGGGGGCGATGAATATCCGTACCATGAAGCTCCTCAAGCGGGCGCATATAGAGGCATACGGGGAACCCCAGCCTGTAAAGGTTGAAACGGGCACCGTCAAGGGCCCCGGTATCCTTATCACCGGACATAGCCTCAAGGCGCTGGAAGAGCTTCTCAAGCAAACAGAGGGAAGCGGTATAAATGTCTATACCCATTCCGAGATGTTACCCGCCCACGGATACCCGGGCCTGCGCAAGTACGCTCATTTGGCCGGAAATCTGGGGAAGGCGTGGTTCGATCAGAAAAAATTATTCGCCGAATATCCGGTGGCCATCCTGGTCACTTCCAACTGTATCATGCCTCCCCGGGAGGAGTATAGGGACCGCATGTTCACCAGCGGGCCAGTGCACATGCCGGGGGTAAAGCATGTTGAGGGATATGATTTCAGCGCGGTCATGGAGAAGGCCGCAGCGCTTCCGGAGCTGCCGGATAAACCCGGGGATTATCAACTCACCACGGGATTCTCCGCCGGGGTGGTGCTATCCCTGGCGGGCAAGATAAAGGAGCTGGTCCAGGCCGGTAAGATAAAAAGGTTTTTCCTGGTGGGAGGTTGCGACGCGCCGCTGAAAAGGAGCGTTTATTACCGGGAATTCGTGGAAAATCTTCCGCCCGATACCGTGGTTCTCACCTTGGCCTGCGGGAAGTTCCGGTTCAACGACATGGATCTGGGCGATATCGAGGGGGTGCCGCGCCTTATCGATCTGGGCCAATGTAACGATGCCATCGTGGCCGTCGAGATCGCCACCGCGCTGGCCGGCCTGTTCAAGGTGGAAATCAACGATTTGCCGCTCGAGCTGAATATCAGCTGGATGGAACAAAAAGCGGTCGCCATCCTTTGGAGCCTCCTCCATCTGGGCATTAAAGGCGTTACCCTGGGACCTATCATACCGGCCTGGATCAACGACGAGATCCTCCGGGTGCTGGTTGATAATTACGGAATCCGGCTCATGGGGGACCCGCGGGAGGATATCGCTCGCATGATGGGTTGAGGGGAGGATCGGCCGGGGCGCCCAGGTGAGCCGTGCAAAGGAATAAACAACGGGTGAGTAAATGAAAAGGAAAATAATCAAGATCGATACTGAGAAATGCGACGGATGCGGAGCCTGCGTGCCCGACTGCCCCGAGGGAGCGCTGCAGATTATAGACGGAAAGGCGCGGCTGATCAGCGATCTCTTCTGTGACGGGCTGGGGGCCTGTATCAATACCTGCCCCCGGGGAGCGATTGCGATCGAGGAAAGGGAGGCCGAGCCTTACGATGAGCGGAAGGTGATGAAAAACATCGTTGCCCAGGGGGAAAACACGATTAAGGCGCACCTGAAGCATCTCAAGGACCATCATGAGATGGAATACCTGAAACAGGCTATGGCATACCTTCGCGAAAACGGAATCGAAATACCCGATTTCCATGACTCCGGATCTCCTCGTCAGGGGGGAGGCTGCCCGGGTGCGATGATGAAGGATTTCAGGGAGAGAGCGGCCGGGGGAGAGGAGACCGCCGGGGGGGGCGAGATGGCCTCGGAACTGAGACAGTGGCCGGTGCAACTGAAGCTGCTCAATCCCGCCGCCTCCTATTTCACCAATGCCGATCTGCTGATCGTGGCCGATTGTTCTCCCTTCGCCTATGCCGATTTTCACCGGAGATTCGTGCGGGGGAGGATCGTGATAATGTTCTGCCCCAAGCTGGACCCCTATATAGAGGAATACGTAACCAAGCTTGCCGCCATATTCTCCACCCACCGGATCAAATCGATCACCACGGTCCAGATGGAGGTTCCCTGCTGCGGGGGGGTGGGGATGATCGTGAAGAAGGCTTTGGAGAAATCGGGAATGAAGATACCGATTCAGAATTACATCATTTC
Organism: Candidatus Krumholzibacteriota bacterium; assembly: GCA_016926065.1. Taxonomy (GTDB): domain Bacteria; phylum Krumholzibacteriota; class Krumholzibacteriia; order Krumholzibacteriales; family Krumholzibacteriaceae; genus JAFGPI01. Next base: position 13,327 of record JAFGPI010000106.1, on the reverse strand, counting down.
GATACAGGGAGAGATAATATGAAGCGGCGAGATTTCGATACAGGGAAAAGCGATGTAACGCGCCGCGATCCTGATGGGGGAAGGAATAACGCGGCGCGGCACGACGCCGAACTGGATTGCGTGGGGCTTTACTGTCCCCTGCCGATCTTGATGACGAAGCAGGCCCTGGGAGAGATTGAGGTCGGCCGGGTGCTGAAGGTGGTGGCGGATGATCCCGCCGCCGAGCAGGATATTAAAAGCTGGGCCAAAAGAGCCGGCCAGGAAATACTGGAGTTTGGCAAAAAGGACAGTACCATGACCTTTCTGATAAAAAGGTTGAAATAGGGGGGTGGATCAGATGAGTAAAATTCTATACGTGCAAAGCAGCGGCATCGATACGCCGGAGAGGCTTTACGCCCCCTTCATCCTTGCCGCCACCGCCCGGGCGATGGATGTGGAGGCCGATATTTACTTTCTCATAAAGGGCGTAACCGTGGTCAAGAAAGGCGAGGCCGAAAAGATCGAAATGGAAGGTTTTCCCGGGCTGAAAGAGGTCATGGACCAGGCGGTCAGCGCGGGTGTGAAGCTGTATGTCTGCGAGCAAAGCACCCGCTTGCTGGGAATTCCCAGGGGCGATTTCATTCCCGCGGCGAAAATCGTGGGGGCCGCGACCCTGAACGACCTGGCGCTGGACGCGGATGCCGTTTTGAATTTCTAGGAGGAGAAATGAAGAGGATATTTCTGGATCATCAATCTTCCATGCCGGTGGACCAAAGAGTTTTCGAGTTCGCCGTCCGCTACCTTAAAGAGGATTTCGGCAATCCCTCGTCCCTGCATTCCGCCGGATTGGAAGCGAAGAAGGCAATCGATGAGGCGAGGCGGAAGATCGCGGACTTCATTAACGCGCCGGGCGAAAAAAGCGTCATTTTCACCGGGGGCGCCACCGAGGCCAACAACCTGGCCATAAAAGGGACCGCCTACCGGAACGTCGCCCGGGGCAGGCGGGTGGCCTCGAGCTCCATAGAGCACATGTCGGTGCTAAATCCCCTGAAGGAACTGAAGAAGAACGGATTCGAGTACGACCTGGTGCCGGTCGATTCGTACGGAATCGTGGATCTAAAAAAGCTGGAGGAAGTAGTGACGGAAGAGACCGTGGTGACTTCCGTGCTCTACGCCAACAACGAGATAGGGACCATCGAGCCGATCCGGGAGATAAGCGGAATCGTACACGGCCGGGGGGGATACCTGCACGTGGACGCGACGGCGGCCGCGGGGAGGATTCCCCTGGACGTCCAGGCCGAGGGGATAGATCTGCTTACCCTGTCCTCAAACGATCTTTACGGACCGAGAGGGGCGGGGGCGCTCTACGTGAAACCGGGCCTGAAGCTTCAGCCGCTCCTACCCGGGGGTGGGCAGGAGCGGGGTTTGAGATCGGGCACCGAAAATATTTTTGCCATAGCGGGCATGGGGGAAGCGGCCAGGCTGGCCGGCCTGGAAATGGAGAGGGAGAGCGCGAGGCTGAAGAAGATCAGGGACGCTCTTATAAAGGGCATACTGGAGGTGGAGGAGACGTTCTTGACCGGACATCCCGAAAAAAGGCTGCCCCACCACGCGAGCTTCCGGTTCACCGGCATCGAAGGCGAAGGCATCCTGCTGCTTCTGGACCGGCAGGGCATCCAGGTTTCCACCGGATCGGCCTGTTCATCCCAGACCCTGGAGGCTTCCCATGTTCTGCTGGCCATTGGCTTGAAGCACGAAGAGGTTCACGGTTCCATGGTACTGACCCTGGGACGCTCCACCAAAGCCGAAGACGCGCCGGTGGTAATCGGCGCGGTGAAGGAAACGGTAACAAAATTAAGAGAACTCTCTCCACTATGGAAGAAACATTGAGAATGAAAAAGGTCTTTGACGGCAATGCCCGGAGGCGAAACAGGAATAATGGCTTATGAGTATTAAAAAACGATACGCTGGAGGTACAATCTTTATTCTCGCCGGATTAGTTCTATTTCAGGTTTCTTTTTCTGCCGCGGCCAAGAACAGAGAAACAGAGAATACAAGGGCAAGATCTATTGAGAGAGGATACCTCGCGGAGGGGGCGGTCGATATTGGCGGTACGCTTGAAGATTACCTGGCTTTTGCGGCATTGAACAATCCCGAACTGAGAGCCGCATTTTATGAATGGAAATCTGAATTGGAACACATTCCGCTGGTTTCGGGCCTGCCTGATCCGGTACTTTCCTATGGCTATTTCGTTGAAAAGGTGGAAACCAGAGTTGGACCGCAGAACCACAGAGTGGCTCTAAGGCAGATGTTCCCTTGGTTCGGTACGTTGGGGGCCAGGAGTGACGCGGCATTTGAATCCGCTAATATCGCGTATCAAAAATACCGGTCGAAAAAGCTGCAATTGTTCTTCGAAGTCAAAATAGCGTACTTTGATTATTACTATCTAGGCCGGGAAATAAAGATCACCAGAGACAACATGGAACTATTGCAAAGCTGGGAGTCCGTGGCCCGTACCAAGTATAAAACGGCGTTGCTTGGGCAAGGTGACGTGATCAGGGTCCAAGTCGAACTCGGTCTCCTAGAGGACAAATTGCTGTCGTTATTAGGGAGAAAGGCTCCTGTGGCCGCGAGATTGGCAAGCGCGCTCGACCTTCCAGATTCGGTGGTGCTGTCGGCTCCTGTCAGCATTGTGGATTCGGAGTCTGTTGTTGATATAGAAATAATTAAAAATTTTATCGTGGCCCAAAATCCGGATTTGAAGGCTCTCGAACATATGATGAAGAAAGCGGAAGCTGATATAAGATATTCCGGAAAGTCCTCATATCCCAACTTTACTATAGGAATAGATTATATCGAAATCGGGGATGCCATTAATCCTCAAATGCCAGAAAGCGGCAAGGATCCGTGGGGAATCAATGTAAGTATCAGCCTTCCCATATGGTTTGAAAAAAATTCTGCCAAGAAAAACGAAGCCCGGGCAAGACTGGAAATGTCCAAATACAAGTTAAAAAACCGGGAAAACAAATTGTACGAGACCGCGGAGCGGGTATTGTATGAGCTCGAGGATGCCGGGAGGAAAATCGATCTCTATCGAAACGGGATCATCCCCAAGTTAGAGCAATTGTTAAACGTCACCTTTACTGCCTATCAAGCCGGTGATACGGATTTCATGAACGTTATAGAAACTCAACGGCAGTTGTTGAATTTCCGGTTGAATCTGGAACAGGCCTTGGTGAAAAAGGCAAAAGTGCTCGCGGAAATAGAAGTGCTTACCGGCAAGGATTAACAGGCTAATTCAGGATTTTCTGCAGGGAGGTATTTGATGAAAAAACAAAAGATTTTATTGATAATCGCTATCAGTTCGATGCTTTTCACGGTCTGCGTCTATTCACAGGAAGAGAAGAAAATATCCCCCGGGGTGGATTCCTTGGTGCTGAAAAAGCAGACACATTGTCCAGTGATGGGAGGTGCCGTAGACACCACCCTATTCATGAATATCCAGGGGCAAAGAATTTACTTTTGCTGTCCGATGTGTATAGACAAGTTCAAGGCCGATCCGGATCTGCTTTTCGAGAAAGCGGCGGCAGAAGGAACTATTTTCGAAAATGTTCAGACTACCTGTCCGGTCTCGGGAAATGCCATAAACAAGGATTTTTTCGTTTATTATAAGGGACGCGGAATATATTTATGCTCGGAGAAGTGTATTGATGCATTCGATTCCGATCCCGCGAAGTATCTTGGGAAACTCGAAAATATGAACGGAAACCATGGAGAAAAAGAGAGCATAAAGAAACACGAAGAACACATACACTGATTGGTCAAAAAGATGAATATTATCAGGAGTGACCTATCGTAAACCCGAGGATTAACCGCTTCCGGGTATAAGATGCATGTATTCTGAGGGGGAGTTTCGGTGAATATTAATTGGAATGAAATTAGTCGCAAGCATGGAATCGGTTTGGCAGTCTCTGTGTTGATTGTTATAACGGCGTTTGCCCTCGGATTCCTCCTCCGCGGCAGCGGGGAAAGCCCCCCGGGGCATGAAATGTCGCACGAAGACACCGGCGCAGCAGGGCGGAAACCTCAGTCGACCATTTGGACCTGCTCCATGCATCCACAGATTCAACTTCGGGAGCCGGGCAAGTGCCCGATCTGCTTCATGGATCTTATTCCCGTGGAATCGGGTGACGATGGAGAGGAACTGGGAGAACGTCAACTAAAAATGACGAAAAGCGCTGCCCTGCTGGCCGGTATCCAGACGACTCCAGCTGTTCGTAAATTTGTTGAAGCAAAAATAAGAATGACCGGAAATATCGACTATGACGAAACCGGAATTGCTTATATCACCGCATGGATGCCGGGGCGCCTGGAACTTATATTCGCCAATTACACGGGAGTAACAGTTACCAAGGGTGATCCGTTAGCATCCATATATTCGCCGGCACTGGTAAGTGCGCAGGAGGAATTGATCCAGGCAAGGCGGGCGGTAGAATCAATATCAAAAAGTGAGAACCAGATATTCAAGGGTACTACGGAGACGACCCTGGATGCAGCCCGTAAGAAACTTCTTCTTTATGGTCTGACCGAAGAGCAGATAAAACACATAGAGCTTTCCAGCGAAACAAGCGATCATTTAACCATCAACGCGCCTAGGGGGGGGACGGTGATTGAAAAGAACGTCTGGGAAGGGATGTATGTAAACACAGGCACAAGGATATATACCATAGCCGATCTGTCCAGGGTTTGGATTTTCTTCCAGGCCTACCAATCCGATCTCCCCTGGCTGGATGTGGGGCGGGATGTCGAATTTACATCGCTGGCATTTCCCGGGAACAGATTTATTGGTAAAATCACCTTTATAGATCCGGTTTTTGACGAAAAGACCCGTTCGGTTAATATCAGGGTGGAAGCCGACAATAGGTTAGGCAGGTTAAAACCGGGAATGTTTGTGAGTGGAACGGTGAGTTCCATATTGAACATCAGGGGAGAGGCGGTGGATAAAGCCACAGCCGTGATATCCGAGGCCCCATTGGTGATCCCGGTTACGGCTCCGCTCGTAACAGGCAAGAGGGCTGTGGTTTATATAAAACTGCCCGAAACGGAAATGCCGGTGTTCGAGGGACGGGAGGTTGAGCTCGGTCCCCGGGCCGGTGATTACTATATTGTGAAGTCCGGTCTGATCGAGGGAGAACTCGTCGTTACAAACGGAGCCTTCAAGATAGATAGCGAGCTTCAAATCCTCGCCAGGCCGAGCATGATGAATCCTGAAGGCGGAACAAGGAGTCTGATTCATCAACATGAGCGGGGAACCGGGACTCCGGAAATCCGTCCGGGGACGCATATGACCGGTGAGAATGGGATTGGTGAAATGGCCGCGTCCGAACGTCAGAAAGGAGAAGGGCAACTCCGGGACTACAAGGCCGTGAATGCTCTGGAACCGGTATACGACACCTATTTCAGGATTCAGATGGCTCTCGCTGCAGATGACTATGCTCAGGCCGTGAAAATTAATAAAAAAATGGTAGGGACCGTAAAAAAGGTTGATATGAATCTGTTCCAGGGAAACGAACACAAAAAATGGATGGAGTTATCAGGTGAGATTGTAAAATCAGCGGAAAAAGGAGTTACCGCAAAGAACATAGCGGAAAGCCGTCATTCCTTTTTACTCCTTTCAAGAACCATGATCGAACTCCATGATGTATTTGGCCATAAAGGAAGTAGAGATTTTTTCCTCACATTCTGTCCCATGGCAGATGACAATCAGGGTGCCTTCTGGCTGCAGGAAGTGGATACGGTCTATAATTCCTTTTATGGAGCATCGATGCTCAGGTGCGGCACTATAAAGGAGAAAATGCCTCCTAAATAATGGTGAGATTTTATGGATTTCGACCCGAAAAACCAAGCGAAACAATCCGCAACATTTCTCAACAAAGTGATTCGGTATTGTCTTGAGAACAAGCTGGTCATAGTCACTATTACCCTGGTGTTGATTGTCTGGGGAATAATGGTAGCGCCGTTTGACTGGAATACCGGAATGCTCCCCCGCGATCCGGTTCCTGTCGACGCGATCCCTGATATTGGAGAAAATCAACAGATTGTTTTTACGCTGTGGATGGGCCGGTCACCGCAAGACATTGAGGATCAGATTACCTATCCTCTGACCATCTCCCTGCTGGGGATACCGGGTGTCAAAACGATAAGAAGTTATTCGTATTTCGGTTTTTCGACGATTTATATCATTTTTAAGGAAAAAATCGATTTTTACTGGTCACGTTCACGGGTTCTGGAAAAACTGAATGCTCTCCCGTCCGGGTCATTGCCCGAGAATGTAATACCATCCCTGGGGCCGGATGCCACGGCCCTGGGGCAGATTTTCTGGTACACACTGGAGGGAACGGACAATGATGGAAACCCGACGGGTGGATGGGACCCGCACGAATTACGGTCGATCCAGGATTGGACGGTAAGATACGCCCTTATGTCGGCCGATGGGGTTGCCGAGGTGGCTTCCATCGGAGGATTTGTGCAGGAATATCAAATCGACGTGAATCCGGATGCCATGCTGGCCCATGGCGTTACGTTACCGGAAGTGTTCAATGCGGTGAGAATGTCTAACATCGATGTAGGCGCAAAAACGATCGAAATAAACAAAGTGGAATATATGATCCGCGGATTGGGATTTATCGAAGAATTAGAAGATATCGAAAACAGCGTTATCAAGGAAATAGATAATACGGGGATTAGGATCAAGGACATCGCGACCATCTCATTGGGGCCGGCGTTAAGACGCGGAGCCCTCGACAAGGGAGGCGCTGAAGCAGTCGGTGGAGTGGTAGTCGTTCGCTATGGAGAAAATCCACTTAATGTGATAAAAAATGTTAAAAGAAAGATAGAGGAGATCTCTCCCGGTCTCCCGAAGAAAACTCTCCCCGATGGAACCGTATCACAGATCCGGATCGTTCCTTTTTACGATCGTACAGGATTGATATATGAAACCTTAGGCACTTTGAATACCGCTCTGATCGATGAAATACTGGTGACCATTATTGTGGTGATCATCATGCTCATGCATATCAGAAGCTCCCTTTTGATTTCAGGGCTTCTTCCCCTAACCGTTCTGATTGTTTTTATCGCCATGAAGATCTTCGGAGTGGATGCGAACATCGTGGCGCTATCAGGAATTGCGATCGCCATCGGAACCATAGTTGATATGGGGATCGTGGTCTGCGAGAATATTCTCAAAAAGTTACACGCTGCTCCGCACGGCTCGAACACCTTGGAATTGATATACGAGGCCGCATCGGAAGTCGGCGGCGCGGTTCTGACTGCTATTTCCACCACCGTTATATCATTTCTGCCGGTTTTCGCAATGGTAGCCGCCGAGGGCAAGCTTTTCAAACCATTGGCCTATACGAAAACATTTGCCCTTGTGGCATCAGTATTAGTGGCCCTTACCGTTGTTCCCCCACTCGCTCATATTTTGTTCACCGCGAGGGTAACTTCTCGAAAATCGAAAAAGTTCCTGCCGTTGGGATTGCTGCTTGCCGCCGGGGCATCCTATTTATGGGCGCTTTGGCTGGTTGGAACAACACTGCTCATAATCGCGGGCTACCTTCTATTTAAAAATCTGGTTCCCGGAAAAATTAACGAAGTGGTTCGGAAAGCATACCCCTATTTAGTAGTTTTTATTGTTGGTTTGCTGCTGACGGGGCACTGGCGTCCACTGGGAGCGGGTAAGGCCTATATATCGAACTTCATCTTTGTCTTCTCGCTTCTGGGCGGTTTTCTCCTGCTGTTCAAATTATTAATAAGGATATATGAGCCTGTATTGCGATGGTGCCTCTATCACAAGAATTTATTCCTTTCGATACCGGTTGTCTTGATATTGATGGGAGGTTTGTCATGGCTTGGATTCGATCGTTTCACGGGATTTATGCCGGATTGGATCAAATCGACGCGGCCGTTTGTGGTGATGAACCACGCCTTCCCCGGCCTGGGAAAGGAATTCATGCCGGATCTGGATGAAGGCTCTTTTCTTTATATGCCGACCACGATGCTGCACGCTTCCATCGGAGAGGCCATAGATATCTTACAGACTCAGGACAAGGCTTTCAGCGCGATACCGGAGATCGAGTCGGTAGTCGGCAAGGTAGGTCGTGTGGAAAGCCCCCTAGATCCGGCACCCGTATCCATGATAGAGACGATCATCAATTTTAAATCAGAGTATATCATGGATAAAAAGGGGAAACCTCTCAAATTCAAATACCAAGCAGAAACAGATTCTTTCGTTCGTGATGAGAAAGGAGAACTGATTCCCGACGATAGTGGAAGACCTTTTCGGAACTGGAGAAAGAGAATTAGCTCTCCCGACGATATCTGGAAGGAAATTGTCAAGGCCGGTAAACTTACGGGGACAACCTCGGCCCCAAAACTGCAACCGATAGCCACGCGCATCGTAATGCTGCAATCGGGAATGCGCGCTCCGATGGGCATAAAGGTAAGAGGGCCCGACCTGAAAACCATCGAAAAGGTTGGATTCGCTATCGAGAAACATCTGAAAGCGGTTCCGGAAATCGATCCTGCGGCCGTAATAGCGGATCGCATAGTGGGCAAGCCCTATTTGGAAATCGACATAGACAGAGAAAAGATAGCCAGATATGGAATACATATTCGCCAGATCCAGGATGTTATTGAAGTGGCCCTGGGCGGCAAAAAGCTCACCACCACTGTCGAAGGCCGTGAACGTTATCCGGTGCGGGTTCGTTATCAAAGAGAACTTCGAAATACCACCGAGATGCTTGAAAGAATCCTTGTCCCATCGCCGCGGGGAACACAGATCCCCCTGATTGAGTTGGCTGACATTGAGTTCGTGAGAGGACCAATGGTGATTAAAGCGGAGGACACATTTCTTACTGGCTACGTGATTTTCGTCGGCAAACCGGACTTCGCAGAGGTGAATGTTGTGCGTGCTGCCGACCGGTATCTTAAAGAAAAGATCAAAAGCGGCGAACTTGAGATACCTGCGGGAGTGAGCTATGCATTTGCCGGAAGTTACGAAAATCAGGTTCGTTCGGAGGAAAAGCTCCGAGTAGTGCTGCCGTTGGCGCTCTTGATCATCTTTATGATTCTTTACTTCCAATTCAAGGATGTTCCCGTCTCGCTCCTGGTGTTTTCGGGAATATTCGTCGCCTGGTCGGGTGGATTTCTAATGCTGTGGCTTTATGGCAGAGGTTGGTTTATGAATTTCTCGGTGTTAGGTGTTGACATGCGAAATTTGTTCCAGATAAGGCAGTATAATCTGTCGGTGGCTGTATGGGTAGGTTTTCTGGCACTTTTCGGAATTGCCAGCGATAACGGAGTAATCATATCGACTTATCTTAAACAGATTTTTTCCGCGAGAAGACCTTCCACTGTGAATGATATTCGAGAGGCCACCATCCAGGCCGGAATCCGCCGTATCCGTCCTGCCTTGATGACCTCGGCGACCACAATACTGGCTTTGATACCGGTGCTCACTTCTTCAGGCAAGGGGGCTGACATTATGATTCCTATGGCCATACCTTCGTTTGGTGGTATGACTGTTGTACTGGTTACGGTTTTCCTCGTACCGGTACTGTATAGTGCGCTGGCTGAAAGACGATTGGTGAAAGCGGGAGGGTTATCGAAATTAGGAGGATAAACGGAGGATAGCTGCTATGAAAAAGATGGTTGAACGCTTGAGGAAAAAGGGGATTACGCTCACGCCGCAGAGGATGGCCATCGTTGAATACATGCTCAACAGCATGGGCCATCCGACCGTGGATGATATCTACGATGAGATAAAGAAGAGATATCCCACCATGTCGAAAGCCACCGTCTATTCCACCCTGAAACTTTTGAGCGATATCGGGGAGATACAGGAATTGTCGATTCGCAAACGGGGCAAAGCCTGTTTCGATCCCATCCCGCATCTGCACCACCACTTTCTCTGCAAGAATTGCGGAAAAGTGATCAATGTCGAGCTCAACTGCCCCGGCGATTGTCCCATCCTGGCGGCCGAGGAGATAGACGGAAACTCTATTGAAGAGATACAGGCGTATATGTACGGATTGTGTTCCAACTGCAGGGATTGAGAAAACGGGTAACCGTAAATTTAGGGGGGAGTAAATCCATGAACAAGATCGCGATCAAACCCGGCATCTACTGGGTGGGCGGTATCGATTGGCAGCTCAGGAATTTTCATGGTTATCTTACGCAGCGGGGTTCGACCTACAACGCTTACCTGATTGTGGATGAGAAGATAGTATTGGTCGATACCGTAAAACATTACCTTTTCGAGGAGATGCTATCCCGTATAAGGGAGATAGTCGATCCCTCGAAGATAGACTACATTCTCTCCAATCACGTGGAGATGGATCATTCCGGTTCGATCCCCCGTCTCCTGGAACTGGCCCCCCGGGCCCGGGTGATAACCTCGCCCCCGGGGGAGAAGGGCCTTTCCCGGCATTATAAAAGGGAATGGGATTTCCAGGTGGTCGAATCCGGAGGCGTCCTGGATATCGGAGAGCGGACCCTTCAGTTCGTTCATACCCCCATGGTGCACTGGCCCGACAATATGGTTACCTACAGCGCCTCCGATAAATTGCTGTTTTCGAACGACGCTTTCGGACAGCATATAGCCACCTCCGAGCGGTTCGACGATGAAGTCGGGTGGGACATCCTGAAGCAGGAGGCGGGGAAATATTACGCCAATATCGTCTTTCCCTACGGCGCCCAGGTGAAGAACGCGCTGCGGGCGGTGGAGGGATTGGAAATAGATATGATCGCACCGAGCCATGGCGTCGTCTGGCGCTCCCTGGTGGGAGAGATTCTTCGGGAGTACGGCAAATGGGCGAACGGGGAAACGGAAAAGAAAGCCTTGATCGTGTATGACACGATGTGGGGCTCTACCGAGAAGGTTGCCTTCGCGTTGATGGAGGGCTTGGCGGAGGAAGATATTCACGTCACGATAAGGAATCTCAATACCAGTCACATCTCCGATATCATGACCGAGGTTCTTACCTCCAGGCTGATCCTGGTGGGGTCCCCCACGCTCAACAACGGAATGCTCCCCAGCATGGGCGCCTTCCTGACATATCTGAGCGGCTTGAGGCCGAAGGGCCGGATGGGTTTGGCCTTTGGTTCATATGGGTGGGGAGGGCAGGCGGCGGGAGAGATCGAGAAGGTTCTGCGGGAGTTGAAATGGGAGCTCCCCCTGGATAAAATAAACGTGAAATATATACCGGACCTAGAGGAACTGGAGGAGATCAAGGCGGAGGGCAAGAAGTTGGGGAAGCTCGTGAAAAAATGATTTTTCGAGCGGAATAGCTTTTAACTGTAAATTGACGGATGGGTGACCAGAGCGGTTAGCTGTAGATTTACGGAAAGGTAACAAGGTAAAGCATGATATCTCAGAGCTGGAAGTGTGAAGGCTGCGGATTCGTGACGGTTGGCCTTTTCCCGCCGGAACACTGTCCCCGGTGTACGGCCGATCGGTCATCCTTCCAGAAGGATTATGAGTTCAAATTTCCGGAGGAGGAAATCGGGGGTGTCATCGCCGCCTGTTTCAAGGTAAGCTACGGCCTGTATATGATCAGCTCCCGCGAAGGCGAAAAAGTCAACGGGCAGATCTGCAATACCCTGTTCCAGGTAACCGCGGATCCTCCCCGCTTCGCCGTGGCAATCAATCACGATAACCTGACCCATGAGTTCATGGAAAAAAGCGGCGTTTTCGCGGTATCGATCCTGGGAGTGAACGATCACCGCATAGTGCGGCGCTTCGGATACCGGTCCGGCAGGGATTTTGACAAGTTCAAGGGGATACCGGTCATAACCGGAAGAACGGACTGCCCCGTCTACAGAGACGCCATCGGGTATATAGAATGCGAGATCTTAACGGATAAGACGGTGGATGCCGGGACGCATAGCGTCTTTATCGGTGATCTGGTGGGGGGAAAAGTTCTCCGGGACGAGGAGCCGATGACGTACTCCTACTTTCGGGAAACGAAAGACAAGCAATAACCGGAAGCGGGGCTCTCAGCGCAGATATTTAGCTTGAGGATCGGGTCTCGGTTGTAGTAATAAGTACGGAAGGAGAATGGGGCAAGAGGGAAAATCGATCTCTGGTGGAGCGGGTGTGATTCGGCGATGGCGGAGGCATGCCGGTCCGGCATCGGTTAAGCGCCCTCTATCAGGGTCAGGTGGATTTTAAGTTTGCCTTGAAAGGAGAGAGAAATGAAAAAGTGGAAGTGCTTGGTTTGCGGATACATATATGATCCCGTGGAAGGCGATCCGGACGGCGACGTGGACCCGGGCACGCCCTTCGAGGATCTCCCGGACGATTGGGTATGTCCTGATTGCGGAGCGGGTAAGGAAGAATTCGAGGAGATATGAAAATGGACCGGAAGAATATCTAAACTTCAAACCGGCCCGCAATACTCTATTCACCAGGAGGAGGCCAGGTAATGAGCATTACCTTCAACGCCGATGAAATTTTTGAAATGGGGATGGATATCGAGAAGAACGGTGAAGCTTATTACAATAAGGCCGCCGAGCTCGCCCGGAACCCCAAGATCAAGGAAGTCTTCAATTTTCTTGCCGGTGAGGAAAAGAAACACTGGGTGATCTTCAAGAAGCTGCGGGAGGCGCTTCCCCCCAAAGATACCACCCCCACCGTCGTGGATCCCGAGAGTCAGGAGGGCCTCTACCTGGAAGCTCTGGTTAAATCGCGTCTTTTTAACAACGAGCGCGAAGCCGAGGCGGTCGCCGAGAGCGTGGGTGACGAATTGGCGGCCCTGCGGGCCGCCCTTACCTTCGAGAAGGATACCATCCTCTTCTTCCAGACCATGAAATCGATGACCAGGGAAAATCTGGGAAGGGATAAGATAGATATGCTTATCGAAGAGGAGCACAAACACGTAATACAGATTTCCCGCGAGATAAAAAAGGCCAAGGAAAGAGACTAACCTTGGATCCCTGAGCTTGACAGCAACGAGCTCTTATGGTCTCGACTGCGTTCCCGAGGAGATATTCCGGTGACGGTGTTCTTGGAGAAATTCGATCCGCTGGTCCAGGCCCTGATCGCCACCCTCTTTACCTGGGGCATGACGGCGGTGGGCGCGGCGACCGTATTTTTTGTCGACCAGGTCAACCGGAAATTGCTCGATTGGATGCTGGGTTTCGCCGGCGGGGTGATGATAGCGGCCAGCTTCTGGGCGCTGCTGGTTCCCTCCATAGAGATGTACGCCGACCGGACGCTTCCCTCCTGGTTCCCGGCGGCCGCCGGATTTATTCTGGGAGCGGTGTTGCTCCGGGTGGTGGATCGGAT
>JAFGPI010000105.1 GCA_016926065.1 Candidatus Krumholzibacteriota bacterium | reverse complement strand
GAACGATCTCCTTGGCCATGGCCCGAATATCGTCCCGGGAGATACCGGAAGGGTGTCTGACCACTTCAGCGCCCGCTCCGGCCTCAGCGGCGGGGGGAAGGTTATTGGGCCGGAGGGTGATAAAAACCGGATGTTCCCCCACCGGAGCGATATCGATGAACAGCTTCCCCGCGTAGATGGGGCGGCGGGCCACGCAGGCTCCATCCTCGAAATTCACATCCACGCAGTCGCTGAACATCACGCCATCGACTTTGGCCGCGCAGCGGGGGCCCAGATCACGCCCCATGGCGGTGGCGCCCAGCAACACGTACCCGTATTCCTCTTCCTTGATCAATGCGGCCAGGGCCGAAGCGTATCCCTCGCTGGAATATTTATGAAAGATTTCATCGGCCTGAACCGCGATCTTTCTCAAACCGTATCGCTTGAATGCTTCCGCTTCCTTTTCGGCTCCCTCTCCGATAAGCACCGCGTCTATACTGCCTCCCGTGCCGCCGCTCAGGCGCTGGGCCGCGGTAACCAATTCCCGGGCCGTCTTTTTCAATTTTCCTTCTCTTAATTCCCCACAAACCAGAATATCACCTGTCATTACAGAATCCTCCACCAAAGTCTTAGATTACTTTAGATTCTTCACGAAGCAGCTGTACCAGCTCTCTCACCGCGTCCGCTTTTTCCTCGGCTACTATCATCCTGCATTCACCGCCCTTGGAAAGGGGTAACCATTTCAGGATTCTGCTCCTCCCCTTCCCGGGTACTTCGTCAAAACCGAGATCGGCCAGATTCTTTCGCCGGATCTCCTTTTTCTTGGCTTTCATGATTCCGGGCAGCGAGGCGTATCGGGGTTCATTCAGACCTTTGTCGCAGGAGATGATCACCGGCAGGCTGGTTTCCATCCTTTCGTCCCCTCCCTCGATCCTCCGGCTGAGCAGGGCCTTTTTTCCGTCCTCCGCCAATTCGAAGACGGAGACGATGTTTACCTGCGGTATATCCAGAAATTCCCCCAGGATCGATTGCACCTGGGCCATATCGTCGTCCACCGCCTGTTTGCCGCAGAAAATTATATCAAAACCTTCCTCCCCGATCACTTTGGCCAGTACGGCGGCGGCGGAAAACGGACCGGCTTTCTCCAGGGCCGGATCGACTATATGGACGGCGTCATCGACGCCCATGGCCAGGGCCGTGCGGATATTCTCGGTGGCTTCCTCCACTCCCATACACACCACCGTGACCTTGCTGTCGCCCCCGAGTTTTTCTTTAAGCTTCAGACCTTCCTCGATGGCGTACTCATCGTAGGGATTTATAACGTATTTTATGCCATCCTCTTTTATCCCCGTCCCCTCTTGATTGATAAGAATCTTGGTTTCGGTGTCGGGAACGCGTTTGAGCAAAACTATGATCTTCAACAGGTCCTCCTTTCGGCAGCGCATCCTCCCCGCCGTCTGCTAGGCGGGGAACATCTGCTCGTATTCCTTGATTATCTTCCTGGAAATCACCAATCTCTGTATCTCACTGGTGCCTTCGTAGATCTCCATGACCCGGGCGTCCCGGAATAATCTTTCTATCCTGAACTCCTTGGTATATCCCACTCCACCGTGAATCTGCATTGAATCATAAACCGCCCGGTTGGCGGTCTGGGAGGCGAATAACTTGGCCATGGCCGCCTCCTTGGGACAGGGCAGGCCCTGGTCCCGTAACTTGGCCGCCCGGTAAACCAGCAATCGCGCGGCATCTATATTCATCGCCATATCGGCGATCTTCCACCGGGTG
Source organism: Candidatus Krumholzibacteriota bacterium (assembly GCA_016926065.1). Classification (GTDB taxonomy): domain Bacteria; phylum Krumholzibacteriota; class Krumholzibacteriia; order Krumholzibacteriales; family Krumholzibacteriaceae; genus JAFGPI01. The sequence goes on along the minus strand of JAFGPI010000105.1, from coordinate 14,391 downwards.
GACTGGAAATCCAGTATCCGGGTATTAAACTGCTTCCTCTCCCGGGCGAAAAGAACCGCTTCATCCAGGGCCGCTTGGGCGATTCCCAACGACTGGGCTCCGATCCCGATGCGGCCTCCATCCAGACCTTCGAAAGCTATGCGCATTCCTTTCCCCTCCTCACCCACCATATTCCCGGCCGGCACCCGGCAGTCCTCAAAAACCAGCTCCACGGTGGTGGACGCATTTAGTCCCATCTTATGCTCGGTTTTTCCGATGGAGAATCCCGGGAAACCGGGTTCGACCAGGAAAGCTGACAGGCCTCCGCTTCTGTCGTCCGGATCGGTGCGGGCGATGACGAATATCACTCCGGCCTTATCCCCCGTGGAAATAAAGATCTTGGTCCCGTTTAGGATATATTCGTCCCCCTTCCGCGCCGCGCTGGTCCGGATGGCCGCCACGTCACTTCCCGCCTCCGATTCGGTGAGGGCGTAAGCTCCCAGTATTTCACCGGTTACCAATCGGGGTAAATATTTGGCGCGCAGCTCCTCGGAACCGGATTTCATGAGAATGCCGTTCACCAGGGAATTCTGGACCGAAAGAACCACCGCCGTGGAAGCGCAGACGCGGCTTATTTCCTCCAGGGCCAATATCAGACAGAAATAGCCGAAATCCACTCCCCCGTATTTTTCGGGAACGGTCATTCCCAGGAATCCCAGCTCCCCCAGCTTCTTATATATCTCATCCTGAAAAATCCCGTTCTCATTGGCTTCTTCCACCACCGCGGCGAGATCTTTCCGGGCGAAATCTCGGGCCGTCTTTTGAATCATCCGTTCTTCTTCTGTCAATTGAAACCACATGCCGTTCCCTCAATTGAAAAGAGTAATCCGAACCAACACTTTCACCGGGCGCTTCCGCGCCGGGAGATTGACCATACAATAATATTATCGATGAAGTCAATGCCGGAAATTAAGCCCCCAGCTCCTCCGCCCAGCGGTATCGTTCGCGGTCATCCGTACATTAAGTGGTTGCCCCGCCCTAATTATTTATTTATATATTTTCCTGGAAAACCTATTACGCGAAGGGAGCCCCCGGTGCGGAAAAAAATTGCTTATAACCGGAAGAAAAAATTAGAAAAAAAACCCACCCGGCCGAAAAACCGATGCGATGATTGTATACCCGCCAAATGCTGCATGTATTTTTCCGTGGAAATCGACGAACCGGAAAACCGGAAAGACTGGGATGACATGTTGTGGATACTCGCTCACCGGGACGTACAGATATACATGAACGATGACCGCTGGTACGTGCTGGTCATGAACGAATGCCGCTTCTATACCCCCGACCGGGGATGCCTCATATATCCGAAAAGACCGCTGATCTGCCGCGCCCATACCTGGAAAGATTGCGAATTCAAGGACGATTACAATTTCGACCTGCACTTTCACAACTACGAAGAGCTGGAACGTTATCTGAGAAACAATCCCCAATAATATGCCGGGGCCGGATTCCTCCAGAATCCAGCCCCGGCAATTCAGTCGCCACATCAACCGCCCCGATTATTCTCAACCGGGATCGATCAAAAGCTCAGCAGGCTACCGTAAAAGAATCATCTTTTTCATTTCCCTGAATCCACCGATCCTCAACTGCGAGAAATATACTCCGCTGGCCACCGCTTCGCCCCGGTTGTTGGTGCCGTTCCACGCCACCTCGTGCCGCCCCCCGGACAGCGGCCGGTTTACCAGGCTCCTGATCAGAGAGCCTTTGATATCGTATACGGCCAGCAAGACATCCTTCCGGGACAGGGAACTGCCCGGTACCGTGAAAGATATGGTGGTACTCGGATTGAAGGGATTGGGATAATTCTGGTAGAGGCGGGCGCTGATAACCGGTATCTCTATCCGGTCCGTTTCCACCATCAATTCCCGGTCGTTCGCCGCCTCCAGCCGGTAACTGTAGAATACGCCCTGTTCCACCGCCCGGTCGAGGTAATGGATAAGATTGGTCCCATCCGCGTTCAATCCCCGGGCGATAAGCTCGAATTCCTCCTCACCCTGCCGCCGGTAGAGGTTCCAGGATTCGACTCCGGAGAGAACCGACCAGTTGAGGGCGATGCCGGAGGGGCTCAGCTCATAGACGCAGGCAATCTGCTCCACGCCGGTCGCCAGGACATGATCCACCCAACCGCTGTTGTAGAGGTTTCCGTGGAATCCCGACCAGGGATTGCACCCCAGATAGTACTGAGCGTTAAGATCCCAGACGAAGACGTTCTGATCCCAGCAGGTGGCTATCAACTCCATGTCGCCATCCACATCGATATCCATAACCGTCGGGGTATCGCGAATAAAACCGCTCAGCAGGATGGGGAATCCGGGGATGTAATCGCCGTTGATATCCCAGGCGTTAAGCCGGCCTGCCTCGCAACCCAGCACGATGTCCAGGGACCCATCGCCGTCGATATCAGCGATGACCGGCGTCGCTTCGGTGGGTCCCGAATCGGCGTAGTGCTGGGGCCAGTTGGTTAGGAAGTTGCCGTTGGCCTTAAAGATATAGCAGTAGCTGTTCATGGAGGGAACCACGACCTCCAGCTTTCCATCTCCGGTCAGATCGGCCAGGGCCGGAGAGCCGCAGAAGAAGTTATTGCTGTAGATCCAGCGGGGCCAGTTGGTCATGCTGCTGCCGTCGTGGTTCAGGCCATACAACCAGCCGTTGCAATCCTGGACCACTACTTCCATGCGGGTATCGTTGTCCACGTCCCCCACCGCCGGGCTGGCCGATATGTTGGCTCCGTCAACCAGGGCCACCGGCCAACCGGGCACCGAGGTGCCGTTGGAATTGAGGCAGTATATTTTATCTTTGGGCGCGCAGACGATCAGTTCCGGTATATTGTCCTCATCCATATCGGCCAGGGCCGGGGTGGAAACATGCCACCCGTCACTGGCCAGTCCCGCGGAGAAGAAGGGACCGTCCGTGGCCGGATTGGAATCGCCGTCCATCAGTTCCGTGCCGTCGTGATGCCATACGTAAACGGTGCCATCGACGTCATAGGCGATGATCTCCAGATCGCCGTCTCCATCAAAGTCGCCCACTACCGGGCTGGCCCAGCAGAGATCCACCGTGGCTTTGGGCCAGCCGGGAAGGGCGTTCCCGTCATGATCGATAACGTAGATCTCCCTGGTGTTCCAGGTGGCTCCCACTACTTCCAGTCCCGGTTGTCCATCCAGGTTGGCGAGGGCCAGAGAGGCCGTATAGGTATCACCCAGGGTAGTCAATATGCCCCAGGTGATAGGCTGGCCGTCCCCATCCCTGATCTCGATACCATCGGCGTGCCAGGCGTAAATATAGCGGGATCCCACCACCACGTCGGGGCGAGTGTCACCGTCAATATCTCCCACCGCGGGGCTGCTGGATGATTCTTTTCCCAGAATATTGGGCCAGCCGGCCAGTTGCGGCGGATTGGTGGAAGCGCTGGCTTCCACGCTGTAATCGCTGAGGTTACCGCACGAATCCACCGCGCAGATCACGTAAAAATACTGGGTGCTGGATAACAGGTTGTAATCACGGAAGAGAGTGTGAAAGATAAGGTCAGTCGAAACCTGAGTGTAAGGACCACTCGGGACGGTGGCGTGGTAAACCAGGTAGCGATAGGCTTCCAGGGTATCCGGGGCGTGCCAGGTCACATGTATCTCGTTGGGTCCCAGGCTGGCATCCAGGGTCAACACTCCCGGGGAAGCGGGGCGGCGCAATTCCAGGGAACGGCTGAAAACCCGTCCGTACCCGTCGGTCAGCTCAAAGGTAAAATAGTTGTCGACCGTGGTATCCGATTCGTAAAGTACGAATCCCTCCCCGAAACCGGTTTCGGCGATAGCCATGTCAGCATAGCTGGAAGTGCTGTCCGTAACCACCAGGTTGCCGGAGCTGCTGCGAATCTTGCCTTCCAGCTGAACCGCCGTGCCGGTACCGAGATTCTTCACCCCCACCCGCATCAGGAAATCCTCGTCTTCCTCGATGACTCCGTTTCCGTTCCCATAGGGCGCTTCGTCGGACAGCTGGTTTATATAAAGCTCCAGTTCCGGAGAATGTACCTCCAGGGCGAATTGCTCGCTCCACAATCCCGCGGTGGAATCGTGGATGTCAATGGTGAATTCCACCACCTGCTCGTCCGCGACTCCGGGATCGATGTTCAAAACGAAGGGATCAAGATTGTAGGCTTCCTGCCCGGATAAAAGATTCGGATAGAGGGAGGTGCTGTCGGTTAGATCGACCAGGGGATCGGTGCAGTGGATTACGGCATACAGCTTCTGGGCGTTGCCTCCCCCGGTATTATGCAGTTTGATTTCTAGTGCCACCGTCTCCCCGCTATCCAGCAGGGCGTCGTCGTTTCCCCCGCTGCTGTCGTCGACCCTCACCTTGGATACCCGCAGATATTCATCCGGCTCCGTATCGACCAGGATCGAATCCACGTAACGGCAATGATCGATACCGGTCACGGTCACCAGCACGGAACCGCCCTCGCGGCAGAGAAATCCGCTGAAGGTTATATTTCCGTATTGATTCGTGTAACCGTGGGCGTAATCGTCGCCCTCCTTGTAGAGGCAGACATAGGCTGAATCGAAACTGGAACCGCCGCTGGTCACGTGGACCGGAATCGAGTTGGTTCCGTATTGAACCGAGGAAGGAATGTTAACGACAAAGGTTTTGGCCTCCCCCCGGAACATGTTGATCTCCGGATCTCCCAGGTAGTTATAGATGAAATGAGTCCATCTATCGGCCGTCTCTCCCAGGCTGTAAGGGGTATACGGTTCCCGGGATTTAATGTGCAGCTTGCCGAGCTGCACGATGTCCTTAGTAAATAACAGATGATAGTATTCATCCAGATAGGGGCGCGAGGCGCTGGGAAAAGCGGAACGGCTGGCGCCGGTTATGGCGAAGGCTCCACCGTTGGGATTCATCAGGAAGGCTTCGGCCAGGCAGTCTTTATCGTAGGCCACGTTGGTGCAATTCATCAGGTACATGGAAAAGAGGGCGTCCCCGTTGCTCAAGCTGGCGGCATCGAAGTTGAGTATGGTGCCGGATCCCACCGCCATGTTGTATATCCCCCCGTGACCCACGTGGCAAACATGCTGGAAACCGGCATTCATCGAATCGACGGCGGAGTCGCGGGTAAGCTCCAGGGAACCGGGATACAGTTCGCTGGTCTCGTACAGCTTGACGGCGGTAACATCGGGATTACCCGCCAGATAAGGATCATAAAAAGCGTCTATTATCTCGCTTCCGTGGAGGATGATGTCCATGCCATAGGTATAGGGGCTGGGAAAGACCACTTCCCCCAACAACAGGTACTTACGCTTGGACAGGGTATCGACCGGGGTCGCGTAACTGATCGTCTTGTTCACCAGAACCTGGGCTTCGGCGTAGGTGGAGGCGGGAAGTCTGCCCACGTACACCTCCGCGTAGAAATCGGCCTCATCCCCCGGATCATCCCCGTCGTGAAAAGCCTCCCCCCAGAGAGAATCTCCATCCGCGTTCCAGCTCCCGTCCAGGCAGGAATAATACATATCGGTGGGGATAAACTCTCCGCTGTAAAAGGTCACGTATCCCATCCGGGCCGGAATAATGTCCGCGTCACCGGCCAGCAGCAGCCACTCCACTCCCCACTTGGAGTAGGCGTCCTTGATAAAATTCCGGATGGTCTCTCCCCGGTCCGCTCCGTTGCGGCCGTGCGTGGCAATCCACTCCACCGTTTTCACCACCGCCGGAATGCCTTTTCGGGTTTTCCAGTCGGCCAGTTGTTGGAACACCGGAGCCATCTCCTCATTGGTGATTATAAGATAGGAAACCTCGCTTCCCTCCATGCTGGGAAGATAGCTCGGCATGAATCCTCTATCTCCCCGGTCGACTACTATCTCGTTGAAGAAGTAGGAGGAGGCATCCCCGGGATTCACCACCATGCTCTCCACTTCCCGCCTGGTTCGTTCCCGGAATCCTTCCACATAGCGGAGGCGCTCGATAGCATCAGTCGCGGTGGCGGATCTGGTCTCCACTATCAGGCGCGCTCCCTGGTGCAGCGTTAAATCGCCGGAGTCGAGGTTGTACCGGAAAGGATAAAGGGCGAACTGGGCGATGCGGTAGCCGCGGTAGGTGCGGGTTCCCAGGTAGCGGACATCCCAACGGGGATAGACGGAATCGTTTCCCGCCACCTCCCCCTTCTCCACCGTCAATCCCCGGATCGTGCCGTCATCCAGGTACTCTCCGTGAAATATCGATAGGGAAACCGATTCTCGCAGGGAAACCAGTTCTCCCCCCTCCAGGCGGAAGGAAGAGACCTCTTCCCCCTGGGGAATAAGCACGCTTACCATCCTGAAGGGAATGGCCGGATATTCCAGGTAGTTGGTTGTTTTGTAGCCCGGCACCGCTACCTTCAGTCCCTCCTGGGATGAAACCGAGATTTCAATCTGCCGGGGATCGAGCTCGAGTTTCCAGGAGATTTCCGAAGCCTTAATTCCGGGACCAGCCAAGATCACTACAACCGATAATAGTGGGACAACGGAGAATATCCGACTCATTATTCCGACCTCCTCAATAGAGGTTACAGGTTAGGTGTCTATAATGATCAGTTGTCTTAACGACGGTAGCGATTTGTCTCTACGTTGAAACTCCTTACCCGTGTTAAGCTCTAGACGAGCCGTGATGCATTGAAGAGAGATGAGCATCATCTATGATATTTTACACTATTGTTAACCCTTTGTCAAGTAAGACCATTAATGCCGCCTTATTTTTAACGCGCTTTCCTTTTTTCCGCCCCCCTCCGGGCCCTCCCGCCGGGTTTAAATTCCCTCCCCCGCCAATTTATTCCGCTCCCTGGCAACGGTTTTGCACTGCCACAGCTGCAGCCGTACGGGGGGAACGAAGGGGAGCGGGGCCGGGAGTGTATCAGGTCCCGGAAAGGTTCGGTCATCTGATTGTTTAATAAAAGGATAGGCCGGTACTTCAGGACCGGCAGGCGGCGGGGAATAAATTCTTCCGTCCGTTCCGCCCGGGGCAGATTTTTCCCCGAGTCGAACTTAGTTACCGGGAAGGAGAAAAGGGATAGGCCATGCACCTGGATAGAGTAAAAAGGGCCCTCCACCCTCCTTCGAATGTCACCAACAGGCTACAGGAAAAGAAGCTAACCGCCTTTCTGGAGAGCTTCGAGGAACGCTCTCTGATCCTCGACCTGGGAGCGGGCCGGAAAAAGACCAGAGCGGATATAATATCGATCGATATCTATCCGGCTCCCGGGGTCACCTTGCTGGGAGACATTCATAATCTCCCCCTGGACTCCTGCTCCATTGACGGAGTCATCGCCCGGGGCGTGCTCGAGCACGTACGGTATCCGGATAAGGTGATCAACGAAATCTTCCGGGTTCTCAAACCGGGGGGAAAGGTCTTTTCATCCATCCCTTTCATGCAGGGGTATCACCCCAGCCCCGGCGATTACCACCGGTATACGATAGACGGGATTCAACTCCTCTTTTCCAGATTCAGCAAGCTGGAATGCGGAATCACCCGGGGCAGTGCCTCCGCCTACGTTTGGATCGCCCGGGAATTCTTTTCAGAAATCCTCTCCTTCAACAATATCACCCTCTACAAGATCCTGAAAATCATCTTCGGATGGCTGTTGCAGCCGGTCAAATATCTGGATCCGCTGACGGAGAAACATGCCCGGGCTCACATAGTCGCATCGGGATTCACCTTCCTGGGCCAGAAGCCGGTACCCTGATCCTTTATCTCTTATTGGAGCTGTGGCGGGCCCCGGGCCGGTTAGACGGCGCCCCGTTAATCCAGCTTGGTGATGATAAAGACGGTGGTCAAGGCGCTGGCCACTATACTGACCGAGGTCTGGAAAAACTTCATCCAATCCCGGTCCCGGATGACCTGATCGGGAACGATAATGGCGTCTCCCAACTCTATCCTTTGCGAGAGGGCCCGGTGCTTGATAACCCGTCCGTCGGCCTTCAGTATCCTGATCTCCCGCTTGGCCGCCCGGCGGGTCAATCCGCCCCCCCGGTTGACATAGTAAGACGCTTTTTCCCCGGCTTTGAATTTAATGGTACCGCTGGAGGCCACCGCTCCCAACACGTTGATCCCGGAGGGAAATTTCGGTATTCTAATTTTGTCGCCCGGTTTGAGGACGATATCGTCCTCCGGATTCCCATCCTTCATAATCTGGGGAAGGTCGATGATAATCCGGTTCATCTTTTTGGTATTTACGTCGAAGCGGTAGCTCTCGGTGACACCCCCCCCCAGGGTATCGGTCTGCATCTCCCTCAGCGCCGTGATCACCTCGCCTATCTGCCGGTCTTTCAGCTCCTCCACGATCCCCCTCCGCTCGATCACCGCCCCGGGCAAAAAGGCCTTGTCGGTGAATCCCCCCGCCCGTCTTATCAATCCGGTCAGGGTTTCATTCTTTTCTTTCAGCACGTAGGTGCCGGGGAACAATACCTCTCCTTCTATCCACACCTTTTCATGATCCCGGAGCATGGGAATCTCTCGAACAAAAACGGCGTCTCCGGGCTCCAGGATGATATCCTCGCTCAGGGGGGAACCTTTGATCACGCCGTCCAGGTCGAATTTTACGACCCGCGAGACCCGGCTGCTGTCCGGCGAGATACGCGCCAATTCCGCTTCCAGCAGATAGGCGTTTCTTCTGGTTCCTCCCGCCAACAATAGAAGGTCGCTGATGGTCATCTCTTCGGCGTATTGGTACTTGCCCGGGATACGCACCTCCCCCTCGATAGAGACGACCTCGCTGTCCCGCATCCGGTCGATGTGAAATATCTCCACCCGGTCCCCGGGAGATAGTGCCATATCTCCGGTAACGATACCGTTACCCACCGTCCGGTCAGCCCCTTCCCGCTCCGGGCCGGAACCGTTCTCCGCACCGGGCGGCGGCGGATCATCCCTCAGGTCCACCTGAAAAATCCTCCGGGTCCGGTCCTCCGCGATTCTGGTCACGAACACCCGGTCCAGATAGGCATAGGGAAGCAGCTTGCCCAGGTCCACCAGGGTGGAGACCTTCATCCCGGTGAAATATTCATACTCTCCCGGGTACTTGACCTCCCCCTCCAAGAAGACCACATTTGGCCTGAACTGGTGAACTTTCCTTACGGTTATCACGTCGCCGTCCTGCAGGGGAATGTTGTTTTCTTCCCGGTCACGGTTTTTCGAGATATCAAGGTTAAGCAGAACACTACTGGAATGATTCTCGAATCTCTGGAGTTCGACATTGCCCAGGTAAGCGGAGGAGGGTAAGCCGCCGGAGAGTTCAATGGCGTCGAGCAGCTTTTCACCGCCCTTGATTTCGTAAATTCCCGGTCTCTTGACCTCCCCCTTCACCGTCACCATTGATCCGACCACGGGGACAAAAACGATATCGTTTGATTCCAGGCGGACATCCTCTCCCCATCCCTGCATCAACAGCCGGTAGAGGTCGACCTCGGCGGTCACCCGGTTGTTTCTGACCAAACGGATGTTCCGCAGCGTACCTCTCTCCGTCGGCCCTCCGGCCAGATAGAGGGTATTAAACAAGGTATAGAGGGAACTGACCGTATACGCCCCGGGACGTTTCACCTCGCCGCTGGCGTACACCGTGATAAAGCGGATCTTTCCCAGAATCAGGTTCATCTCGAAGTTCGAATAGATATTGCCCAGCAGATGCTTGATCCGGCTTTCCGATTCCGCCACGCTCAGTCCCCACAGCATCAACTCTCCGGCCTTCTCGATAAAAACCTTTCCTTCCCGGTCTATCACCAGCTCCAGGCTCAGATCGACGCTTCCCCAGAGATTAACCACGAGATGATCACCGGGACCCAGTGTATAATCGGGAGGAACCGGGATTTCCGTGGAGGATATAAAACTCTCGGGCATATGCGCGAAAAGGTCCAATCCGAAACGGCGGGATTTATTCTCCTCCGCCGCGGCGGGGTCCGGGGGAGGAATCCGGGGAACCTTGTTTTCATAAAGATCGGTGGGCACCTTCCGGATCTCCTCCGGGAGAGTGTCTCCCTTCTCTTTCATGTATTTTTCGATTAATTCCTTCTGCTCCTCGGTTTGCGAGGAAACCGCGGTGGCCAGGATCAACATGACCGCCGCCGCGACCAAGAAGTGTATCGAGATCTTCCGCATTTAACCGCCCCTTCATCGGATTAACTGTCTATCAAAATTATACTAAAGTTCGCATTAAACAAGTTCTGTACCAGGCCCGGGCTCTCTCTCCCGTCAAATTCTCCACCCAATCCTTTTATTTACCGCCGGTTACGGACCGGTCCCGGCGCAGGCTCCGGATCCACCCCATTCCCCGGCCCGGAGGTGGAAAAATATTCCCGCGGGGAATAAAAAAAGCTGAAAAAATTTCCCCCAAAATATCGAATTAAAGTCTTTGCGGAATTTGACGATAACCCAGTAAGAATCGACAGCCGATGGAAGAAAATACAGTCTTTAAGAAGTAACGATAGGGCCCGGGGGATGAGGTCGGAATACGTGAAAAACAAGATGTTCGAACGAATGGAGTGCGCATGGAAACGGTACGGGAAGAATTGATAATACCGGGCCTAGATCATTTAGGGGTGCTGGAGGGAGCGGCGGCTTTCGACCAAACCGTGTCCATCATCCGCCCCAACCTTCCTCCCTGGGAAAACGTAAAGGACCGTTTCCAAAAAATTTACGCTTCCGGAATGATTACCAATCACCGGACCGTGGCCGAGCTGGAAGCGGTCATGGCCGATTTTCTGGAGGTCAGGGAGGTGGTCGCCCTCTCCAGTTGCACCTCCGGATTGATACTGGCACTCAAGGCGCTGGGGATAAGCGGCGAAGTGATAGTTCCCAGTTTTACCTTTTCCGCCACCGGTCACGCCGTCTTCTGGGCCGGGGCCAAACCGGTGTTCGTGGATTGCGACCACCGGGATTGGAATATATCGATTGAATCCATCCGCCAGGCGGTCTCCCCGGATACGGCCGCCATCCTGGCCGTGCATATTTTCGGCAATCCCGCCCCCGTTCTGGCCCTGGAAGAATTAGCCCGAGAGCTGTGTGTCCCCCTTCTCTTTGACGCGGCGCATGGCCTGGGCGGGGCGGTGGGAGGAAAGCGCATAGGCGGTTTCGGCCGGGCCGAGATTTTCAGCCTCAGCCCCACCAAGCTCCTTACCGGCGGGGAGGGAGGTCTCCTCGCCACCAATGACGAGACCCTGGCCGGAGAAATCAGGTTTCTCCGCAATTACGGCAACCAGGGTGATTATGACTGCCGGGAACTGGGCTTAAACGCCCGCATGACCGAATTCAACGCCGCCCTGGTCCTAGAGGGATTGGGCCTGGTGGAGGGGGAAATCCGGGAGAGGGCCCGCTTGGCCGCCGTCTACCGGAAGGAACTTGCCTCCCTGCCGGGGATTATCTTTCAGGAGGTTCCGGCCGGGAATACCCATACCTGGAAAGATTTCACCTTGGTAATTGAACCGGCTTCCTTCGGTCTGGACCGGAACCAGGTTCAAGCCTTGCTGGGGAAGGAAAATATCCAGACCAAAAAGTATTTTTATCCTCCGCTGCACATGCAGAGCGCCTATAAAAAGCTGCCGCACCGCATGGTCCGCCTAAACGTCACCGAATGGCTCACCCACAACGTGCTCACGCTTCCTCTCTATTCACAGCTGGAGGAAAACGGAATAAGGCGCATCGCGGCAACCCTGAGCGCTCTCCACCATAACGCGGAGAAACTTAAATAGTATCGTACCCGGTTAGCCATGGGAGGAAATTAAATGGACCATGATCAACAGGACCTGATTATCGCTCTGGAAGATCCCATCGATATCAACGCCGCCGCCATGATGTTGCACGGCACCCACCGCCGCGACCGCCAAAGAGTCCTGATCCTGGGAGGAGCGGGATACCTGGGGAACATCTTGACCCGGAATCTCCTGGAGGCCGGTCATGAGGTGACGGTACTGGATCAATTTCTTTACGGAAGCGGATCGCTGGACAACCTGATCAGCTACGCCCGGCTGAAGATCCAGGCAGGTGATGTGCGCGACCGGGAGATACTGCGGAAGGTCATGAAGGATTGCGACCAGGTGGTCAACCTGGCCGCCATCGTGGGAGACGAGGCCTGCCGAATCAATCCCCGGGCCACCTGGGAAATAAATGTGGAAAGCGTCCGCTCCCTGGTGCGGCTGTCCCGGGAGCTGGGAGGAAAAAGGATAATCCAGGCCTCCACCTGCAGCACCTACGGTAAAAACGACGGAGAGGCCCTGGATGAAGATACGCCGCTGGCTCCGCTCTCTCTATACGCGGAGAGCAAGGTGGAATCCGAAAGGCTGCTGCTGGAGGAAACCTACGGAGGAATGGAACCGTCCTGTTGCATTCTCAGGTTTTCCACCCTGTTCGGATTCTCGCGCCGGCCGCGGTTCGACCTGGTGGTAAACACCCTCACCGCCCATGCCTGGAAAAGGGGAAAATTGACCATTTTCGGAGGCGAGCAATGGCGTCCCCTGCTGCATGTGGGAGACGCGGCCCGGGCAGTCCGGAAAGTGGTGGAAGCTCCGGCGGAAAGGGTGAGGGGCAAGATCTATAACACCGGCGGGGAATATCTGAACCTCACTATAAAACAATTGGGAAACATAGTACGGGAACTAATTCCGGAAACGGAGGTCGAAGTACTCCGGGGAGCGGTGGATGAGCGGGATTACCGGATCGATTTTTCCCGGATCCGTGATGAACTCGGTTACCAGCCCGAGCATTCCATTTCCAACGGCATTTATGAACTGATCCACGCCCTAGATACGGACCGGACCATCGATCCTGACGATTCCCGGTATTCAAATTATAAATGGTTGAGCAAAAACGCGGAACTGCTCCAGCGGAGGCTGGAAATGGTTCCCTGAATATTATCAAGGGGGAAGACCCATCCCGGAAGCGAAGCACTAACTGTTTATACTTTCAAAGTATACCAGCCCACTCTTCCAATCGGCTAAAATAGTGCTTCCTTCCGGGACCTTATTTTCAATCAAGTTTTTGGCTAGAGGATTGAGAATCATTTTCTGGATAAGGCGTTTAAGGGAGCGGGCGCCGTATTCTGGATCGTATCCTTTGTCCGCCAGCACCTGCAGCAGCTGGTCGCTGACCTCGAGTTGAATATTACTTTCCTTCATTCTATCGCTCAAGGACGCTATCTGCAGCTTGACAATACCCCTGATATCCTCCGGGGACAGAAAATGAAAGACGATGATCTCATCCAGCCGGTTGAGAAACTCCGGGCGGAAGAATTCCTTCAACGAGTTTTTCATCAGCCGGGCCATCTCCCCCTCACTGATCGAATCCCTTTGAGCGAGAAACTGACTGCCCAGGTTAGAAGTTAGAATTACTATGGTGTTCTTGAAATCAACCTTGTGCCCCTGGGAATCGGTCAGGTGGCCGTCGTCCAGGAGCTGGAGCAGCACGTTGAACACGTCGGGGTGCGCCTTTTCAATCTCGTCGAAGAGGACTACCGCATAAGGATTTCTGCGCACCGCCTCCGTCAGGTATCCGCCTTCCTCGTAACCGACGTATCCGGGAGGAGCTCCCAGCAAGCGCGAGACGGCGTGCTTTTCCATGAATTCTGACATATCTATGCGCACCATGACGTTCTCATCGTCGAAAAGCTGCTCGGCCAGGGCCTTGGCCAACTCCGTTTTTCCCACCCCGGTGGGACCGAGGAAGATAAACGATCCCAGCGGTTGCTGGGGATCGTGGAGCCCGGCCCTCGACCGCCGGATAACGCTGCTTACCGCTTCGATGGCTTCGGACTGGCCGATCACCCTCTCAGCCAAACGCTCTTCCAGATGCACGATCTTTTCCCGTTCCTTCTCCAGCATGCGGCTCACCGGAATACCGGTCCACTTGCTGACGATCTCGGCGATATCGTCCGCCGTCACTTCCTCCCGTATGAGCCGCCCCGCCGCTTCGTGCAACTGGTTCAATTCCTGGCGGGTCTTATCCAGTTCCTTCTCCAATTCCACTATCAAACCGTAACGTAGTTCCGCCACCTTCTCCAGTTTTCCGTCCCGCTGGGCCAGCTGCTCCTGGTTCCTCGCCTTCTCCAATTTTTCCTGCAGATCTCGGATCGAATCCACCACCGATTTTTCGTTTTCCCATCTCAGTTTGACTCCCGTGGCCTGCTCGGTCAGCTGCCCCAGTTTCTCCACCACCTTGTCCAGCCTCTGGCGCACTTCATCCTTCTTCTTTTCCTTCTCCAGGGCCCGCCTCTCGATTTCCAGCTGGGTGATCTGATCCTGTAGTTCGGCCAGTTCCAGGGGCACGCTGTCCATTTCCATCCGCAGCCGGGAGGCCGCTTCGTCAATAAGATCTATCGCCTTGTCGGGCAGGAACCGCGCCGTTATGTAGCGG
>JAFGPI010000104.1 GCA_016926065.1 Candidatus Krumholzibacteriota bacterium | reverse complement strand
GGCTCTCCCCCCGGCAAGGGAAGAGACCGCCCCCCAAAGGGAGGAAAACTACCGCCGGTTCTAGAATTTCTCGTCATATTTAGTCCATAGATCGTCGCCCAACTTCCAGTAGGCCCGGTCTATAGTGGTACACCAGTCGTTGCTGTATTTGGTCAGGTAGTCCACCGCCTTCCGGGGATCCTCGCTGAAAAGGCGCAGGGCCTCATCCTCGATCCGCTTCTGCTCGGCAAAGAGAGTTTCGTGAATGGGATCGCGAACCGCGGCCACATCGTGCCTCATATCTCCCCAACGGTGCGCGGCGATGGTGCTGACCCGGTTCACCCCCCACCAGGCGCTTTCCCGAGAATAGGCGGGCCGGCCGCCCTTGCCTCCCATCCGGTAGCAGTCGGGAACCCGGGTGATCCCGCAGTAGAGCGGGGCGTAACAGGTCATGGCGGGATTATCCCAGCCCAACCACACGATTCCCCCCACCGGATCGGGCAGCCAGTCGCGTGACTGGGTAATAAACACGTAGATGCAGTAATAACGGGCGATGGTGCGTTCGCCGTAAAGTCCCAGCCCCCCGTTGATCTTCCACAAAGGCATTTGATCGTAATTCATGAAGGGATTGGCGTAGGGACTCTTCACCCTTTTGCCCTCCTCATCGGTAATGAGCATGAACTTGGTCATATCGTAATCGGTATCCTCGTAGGTGTCGGCGAACAGCCTCTGCATATCGGCCACCGAGACCTTCTTCTCCGGTTTCACCGAGAAGGGGAAATTCTCCCCGTTGGGATCCAACTCCAGGGAAGGCGCCATGAGGTCGAGAACCCGCCACTCGCGCCGCCGGGCCCACATCGATTTACGGGAGGCGTAGGCATAACAGAATTCGAAAGGCCTTCCGCCGCGCGGATCCCAGTAACCCATTTCTTCGGCCGCCGAGAAAACGTTCCGGGAGGCCATGAAAAAATCCTTGTTCTTTAGATCGAGCTGGCGGATACGGCTTCCGTTGGCGTTCACGCTGACATGATCGTCCGGCACGCGCCGCGCCGCCCAGATGGCTCCCACCTTACCTTGGCCGGGCCCCACGATCTCCAGGTGCCATACCTCCTTCTTATCGGCAATGGTCAGGCATTCCCCCTCATCGTTGTATCCGTACTTCTCGAGCAGCTCTCCGGCAAGCTTTATGGCCTCCCGGGCGGTCTTGCACCGGGCCGCCATTATTCGCGTCAGCTCGTAGCAGTTGATTATCCCCTGGTCGCTCTTCAGCTCTTCCTTTCCGCCGAAGGTAGATTCCCCGATGGCCAACTGATGCTCGTTCATGGGAGGGTATATGGCGTAGATATAGCCGAAGGTCTCGGCGGGCAGGGGCAGGGAACCGGTATATCTCATGCCGGCGGTATCAAAGGGGGCGGTCATGAAATCGCTGTTCCCGTATACCGGGGTCCAGGCTCCCCGGGAATGCTTCCGGTGGGGCACGATATCCAGCCAGGTGCGGCCGTCGTGTCCGTCGCAGGTGTGCGAGGTCATCACCGAACCATCGGTGGAGGCCAATCTCCCCACGGTGACGGTGGTGCAACCTTCCGGATACTCCCTCACCGTACCCGCCCTCACCGGCAGGGCCGACAATAAAACACAGAATACCGCCAGCGCGGCCGGCCTGGCTTTGTACCGGCCGCGAAGAGACATGAATGTTCTCATCTTTTATCCTTTCGTTTCTCGCGGTGATACATAAACGATCGTAGAGAAGGTATCACAAAGCGGGAAATAACTCAATACCGGCCCGCTTGACAGCCGGCCGCGGCTATTCTATTATCTCCCTGGCGAGGAGCTTCGATGCTGATAATAACCCCGAATCTATCGATCCCCGAAGGAGAACTGCAATTTAATTTTTCCCGCAGCTCGGGACCGGGCGGTCAGAACGTGAACAAGGTCTCCACCCGGGTCACCCTGCTCTTCAACCTGACCACTTCCCCCAGCCTGTCCGTCGAGCAGCGCCGCCTTATCAGGGAAAAACTGGCGACCCGTATCAACAAGGACGGCGTGCTGCGGGTGGTTTCACAAAAGCATCGCACCCAGTCCGCCAACCGCCGGGCGGTCCGGGAAAAATTCATCCTGCTGTTACAGCAATCCCTGCGCCCCCGCCCGGTCCGGAAAAAGAAACCGGTCCCCCGCTCGGTGATCGAGCGCCGCCTGGAGAACAAGAAACACCGCGGGCGGCTCAAGGAAAGCCGGACCCGGGCCTGGGAAGAGCGCGATTGAATAATCCAGGTCCGGAGAAAAGTTCGATTAAAGGCGGGACCGAGCGGCGGCGCTCCGGCATGGCCAGAGAGGAAAGTTTCGATTCACTGCCGGGACCGAACGGCGGCGCACCGGCGGGGGACGCCGCAATGCCAGGCGGCTTAAAATTGACTTAACCTTTACCGGGGAAATATCCTAACTCCCGGGAACTTCTCCCGGATCATCCGGAGGCCGAACCACCCGGGGAATTGGAAATATACATCTGGAGGCACTTCTCCAGTTCACTCTTGGTATAGGGCTTGTCGATGGTCCCTTTGAATCCATACTTCTGGTGATCTATCATGGCCGGATCATTTGGATGCCCGCTGGATAGCAGCACCGTCACGCCGGGAAATTCGCGGATCAGAATCCGCATGGCATCCAGCCCGTTCATCCCCTTATCCACCTTCAAATCGAGAATAACGACCTGGTAAGGACTGCCCTCGGCGAGGGCTTTCTTATATTGCGAAACGGCCTCTTCCCCATCGGCGGCCACGCCCACCCGGTAACCCATTTTTACCAGCATCTGAGGAACAACGTCCCGCAATATCTCGTTATCATCCATGAAAAGGACCTTGCCGCGCGATGGGGAATCATTTGTTTCCCGTTCTTCCATTCGCCTTCTCCCCGGCCTGGAACGGATGACCGCTCCGGGTGGATTCTGGGACCGCAATTGCTCAGGAATATCGATAAAGAGATTATTCAATAACAGGCGGTGGTTGTCCAGCACAGATTTGATCGGGCCGGCCAGAAGAGCCAGAGGAGAAGGCTGCATCATAATTCAAAGTAAAAAAAAATTTACCCTAGCGGGCAGTTCCAGTCGGTCAGGGGATCCGGGAAGGAGCGGTCCCGCCGGGGCCTCTTTCACGCAAACATTTAAATTACAATACCTTATAGTGATTTTCCGGTTAAGCTTAAAGATCGTAACGGCTTGCGAATTAATTTTGATTTTATATTGACACATATTTTTATCCCCAATATATTGGGTTTTACTATCGGTAAGCATCCTACATATAGGAGTGTTTATTACAGGTTTTCGCATATTAAAGGCTGCAGACCCGGCCCCCCATATTTAGGGCCGCGGATGTTACCTGAAGAGGTTCTGGGAAATCACTCAGAACCGGGCGTACCTTAAGAGGCCATCAACAATAGAGAATATTCCCGGGCTGGCGGAGATCCGCCGGGAGGCGATCTGTCTTCGAAGGGGAGGCAACCAACATGGAAGTTTGCTCCACTGGAAAAGAGAATGCCGTGGAAAACGGAGAAAAAACAAACCAGGTAATCTCCCAGATTCGTAAACGAAACGGGCAGGTTGTCCCCTTCAATCCGGAAAAGATAACCCAGGCCATCCTCAAGGCGGGGCGGGCCACCGGTGAATTCTCAGAGGAAATGGCCCGGATCCTGACTGTCCGGGTGCTCACCCTGGCGCAAATGACCTTAAGCCCGGAAGAACCGACGGTGGAGGAATTTCAGGACGTGGTGGAGGAAGTGCTGCTGGCCTCTCCCTTCAAGAAGACCGCCAAGGCCTACATCCTGTATCGCGATCAACATGCCCGGATCAGGGAGATGGTGGAAAAGGCGGACCTCGACCTGATAGACAATTACCTGGAAAAACTCGACTGGAAGGTGAGGGAAAACAGCAACATGGCCTATTCCCTCCAGGGATTGAACAACTACATCTCCAGCGAGGTAAGCAAAACCTACTGGCTCAATAAAATATATACCGCCGAGGTGCGGGAGGCGCACGCTTCGGGAGCGCTGCACATACACGACCTGGGGCTGCTTTCCGTCTATTGCGTGGGGTGGGATCTGCAGGATCTACTGCGCAGCGGCTTCCAGGGAGCGCCCGGAAAGGCGGAAAGCCTGCCGGCCAAACATTTCCGCACGGCCCTGGGACAGATCGTCAATTTTTTCTACACCCTCCAGGGGGAGGCGGCCGGGGCGCAGGCATTTTCCAATTTCGACACCCTGCTCTCGCCCTTCATCCGCTACGACGGCCTGGAATACAAAGCTGTCAAGCAGGCCCTGCAGGAATTTGTTTTTAACGTCAACGTGCCCACCCGGGTGGGCTTTCAGACCCCCTTTACCAACCTGACCATGGATCTCCAACCGCCCGCCACCCTGGGCCGGGAAGCGGTAATTATCGGCGGGAAACCGCAAGCGGAAACCTACGCCGATTTCCAGGAAGAGATGACCCTGCTGAACAAGGCCTTCCTGGAGGTGCTGGCGGAAGGGGACGCCCGGGGGAGGGTATTCACCTTTCCCATCCCGACCTACAATATCACCGCGGACTTCGACTGGAACGCCCCCGGCCTGGAGAAACTCTGGGAAATCACCTCGAAATACGGCATCCCCTATTTCGCGAATTTCATCAATTCCGACCTCTCCCCTGACGACTCCCGCTCCATGTGCTGCCGGTTGAGGCTGGACCTGAGATCGCTGGAAAAAAGGGGCGGCGGGCTTTTCGGGGCCAATCCCCTCACCGGCTCGATCGGAGTGGTCACCATAAACATGCCCCGCCTGGGATACCTCTCCCGCGACGAAAAAGACTTTTTCGACCGCCTGGACCACTTGATGGAAATCAGCCGCACCAGCCTGGAGACCAAAAGAAAGGTTCTGGAACGGTTCACCGATAAGAATCTTTATCCCTACACGAAATTCTACCTGCGCAACGTCAAACATCGCTTTGAGAAATTCTGGTTCAACCATTTTTCCACCATCGGCCTGGTGGGATTGAACGAAGCCTGTCTCAACTTCCTGGGGAAAGATATCGGCACCCCCGAGGGATCGGCCTTCGCCGCCCGGGTGCTGGATCATATGCGGGAGAAACTGATGATCTTTCAGCGGGAGACCGGCAACTATTACAACCTGGAAGCCACTCCCGCCGAAGGCACGGCCTACCGGCTGGCCAAGATAGACCGGGAACGCTATCCCGATATAAAATGTTCCGGCGACAACCTGCGGTCCGCCGAGGTTAAGCCTTTCTACACCAACTCCAGCCAGCTTCCGGTCAACTACAGCGATGATATCTTCGAGGTGCTGGAGCTGCAGGACGAGCTACAGACTAAATACACGGGGGGAACCGTGCTGCACATCTTCCTGGGCGAAGCGGCCCCCGATCATGAGGCGGTCAAACGATTCGTCAAGAAAGTATGCAGCCGGTACCACCTGCCCTATTTCACCATATCTCCCACCTTTTCCATCTGTCCCAGCCACGGGTATCTGCGCGGAGAGATAAACAAGTGCCCCCGCTGCGGCGCGGCAACGGAAATATATTCGCGGGTGGTCGGGTACCTCCGGCCGGTGGAGCAATGGAACGAGGGAAAGCAGGCCGAATTCGGCCTGCGCCGGACCTTTAAGCTGGGGAGCGGAAATTGAGGATCGGAGGCTTTCAGAAGTTCAGCCTGAGTGATTTTCCGGGCCGGACCGCGGCCATTATATTTACTCAAGGCTGCAACTTCCGCTGCCCCTTCTGCCATAACTGGAGCCTGATACCCTCCCGCTCCGATTCCGGCCGTCACCTGGCGGCGGAAAAGATCCTATCCTTCCTGGCCCTCCGCTCGGGCCAGCTTGACGGGGTGGTATTATCCGGGGGGGAACCCACCCTGCAGCCCGATCTGGCGGAATTCATCGGCCTGATCAAAGCGCTGCATTACGAGATCAAGCTGGACACCAACGGCAGCCGACCGGAAGTAATCCGCGCCTTGCTGGAGCGAAATCTGGTGAATTTCATTTCCATGGACGTCAAGGCCCCCCCGCATAAATACGACCGGCTCAGCGGGATCTCCAGCCCGCTGGATAAGATAAAGGAAAGTATCCGGATAATATCCGGCAGCGGAGTAGAACACGAATTCCGCACCACCCTGGTCGATCACCTCCTCAGCCCCGCCGATATTCCGCTCCTGCGATCCCTGATCCCTCCCGGATCGAAACACACCCGGCAGCCCTACCGGTC
>JAFGPI010000103.1 GCA_016926065.1 Candidatus Krumholzibacteriota bacterium | reverse complement strand
CGCTCTCCCGCTCGAAATGGCCTTGTCTGGAACTCGTCATATCGATAAAATGACCTGTGCAAAATAGGAATCGCTCAATTTAGGTATAAATCAACCAAAATACTACTTGGCAGAGAACCTGCAAAGTGTTAAATAGGTGTGTCAGTAAGTCCGTCACCTGGAACCTGGCGTGACTATACAAAACAACAAGTTACGGCGCTATGCTAAAAAGGCTTGCATTTATAACAGATTGTTATATATGTCATTAACCGGCATATGCGAACGATTTAGGATTATCGGGGGCGCCCCGGGCGAGATCGAGGGCCTCTTCCCGCGCCAGGTGAAAAATTACCGGTTGATGGAAAATTCTGTCCATTTATCCGCAGGGGAGCCATGGAAAACGAAGATTTTAAAAAAGGCATCAGCATCGATGTAAGCCAGGAGGAAGATTGCCGCAAGGTGATCCAGGTGGAGGTCGATCCCGGTCTCTTCCGCGACGAGAAAGAGAAAGCCCTGAAGGGATTGACCCGCAAGGTGTCCCTACCGGGATTCCGCAAGGGCAAGGTCCCGCAGAGCATGGTGAAGGTCCGCTTCGCCGACGAGATCCACCAGGAGGCGCTGAAGAATATACTGCCCATGGCCTACGGACACGCCCTCACCGAAAAGAAGCTCAATCCGATCGGGGAACCGGTCTTCCGGGATATCAAGGCGGAGGAGGACACCCCTCTGTCCTTCCGGATAGAGGTGGAGACCGCCCCGGAGCTAGAGATCTCCGATTACCGCAATATCAAGGTCAAGGCGGAGAAGGTGAAAATCACCGAGGAGGACGTGGATAGCGTCCTGCATAACCTCCAGGAGAGGTCCGCGGCGTACGAAAAGGTGGAAAGGGGCGCGGTGAATACCGACCTGGTGGCGCTGGATTATCTGCCCCTGGATGAGAGCGGCCAGCCGGACGAGACTAAAAAGGTGAACGATTACCCGGTGCAGCTGGGAATGGGCCAGCTGTTTCCCGCCTTCGAAGAGGCCCTGGCGGGAAAGGAACCGGGCCAGTCCGGGGAGGTGGAGATAGTCTATCCGGACGACTTTGAGCCCCCGCAGCTGGCCGGGAAAAAGATCTCCTACCGGTTCACGGTCAAGGAGGTAAAGGAAAAAAGGCTGCCCCCCCTGGATGACAAATTCGCCTCCACGCTGGACGAGAAATTCAAGAGCCTGGAAGAGCTCAAGACCGACATCCGGGGCAAGCTGTCCGAGGAGAAGGAGAAGGAGGCCCGCCGCAAGCGGGAGGAGGAGGCCATCGACCGGATCATCGACAGCCATGATTTCGAGATCCCGGGCAGCATGGTGGAGCGCTTCAAGCACGAGCTGATGGAGGAGGATTCCCGCCGCCGCCAGATGGCGGGAGGATCCGCCGAGGAAAGCGAAGAGAGAAAGAAGGAATACGAAGATCTGTTCGACCGGATCGCCCGCCGCAATATTAAAAGATTCTTCCTGATAGATTATATCTCCCGCCAGGAAAAGATATCGGTGGGGGACGAGGAAATGAATAAGGAACTGGAGAGGATGGCCGGGGAGAGCGGGAAAGACCTGGAAGAGGTAAAGAAGATCATACCCCGGGGCAGCGAAAACTATAAGAACCTGGGCAACCGCTTGCGGGAGAGAAAGGTTTTCGAAATCATCCTGGGAGAAAGTGAAGACAAATAGAGGCCCGTACCCAAAGGAGAGGTGCTCATGGCAAAGGATATAATCGCTTCCATTCCGTACGTGATCGAGACCAAGGGGAGGGAGGAAAGGGTATACGACATATACTCCCGGCTGCTGAAGGACCGGATAGTGTTCATCGGCACCCCCATCGAAGACCAAGTGGCCAACAGCGTGATCGCCCAGCTGCTCTTTCTCGACGCGGACGATTCCGAAAGGGACATCTTCATGTATATCAACAGCCCGGGTGGAGTGGTATCGGCGGGACTGGCGATTTACGACACCATGCAGTATATTTCATGTGACATCGCCACCATTTGCATGGGGCAGGCTGCCAGCATGGGAGCGGTGCTCCTGGCCGCCGGCACCAAGGGAAAAAGGTCGGCCCTGCCGCACGCGCGGGTGATGATCCATCAGCCCTCGGGAGGTTCCCAGGGCCAGGCCAGCACGATAGAGATATACACCAAGGAGATCCTGAAGCTTAAGGATAAGTTGAACGGCATACTGGCCCAGCATACCGGGCAGTCCCTTAAAAGGGTGTCCAAGGATACGGACCGGGATTATTTCATGTCCGCCGAGGAGGCCCTGGAATACGGATTGATAGACAACGTCCTCATCCCCAAGGCCCAGCCCCGGGACAAGAAGTAGAAAGGTCCGGGCAGGAGAGGGTCCGGCCCGGAGAGAAGAAGTAGAAAAGAGAACTTATTTACCCCGAAAGGGTATAAAGATAGAACGAGTTTCGAGAGGATAAGCAGTAGAGGAGGCTTTAAACACGATGAAGAAGAAGTCTCAAACGCCCAAAGCGATCAAGTGTTCCTTTTGCGGCCGGGGGCAGGACGAGGTAGCCAAGCTGGTATCCGGACCTTCCGTTTATATCTGTAATGAATGCATCCGGTTGTGCAATGACATCCTGGAAGAGGAGATGTCCGGGGCGGTTATCTACGACGATAAGCATTTTCCCAGTCCCAAGGAGATCCGGGAAAACCTCGACAATTACGTAATCGGCCAGGATCTGGCCAAGATCACCCTGGCGGTGGCGGTCTACAATCATTACAAGCGCATCCGCCACGAGCGCAGCACGGACGAAATCGAGCTGGAAAAAAGCAATATCCTCCTGGTGGGTCCGACGGGAGTGGGAAAGACGCTGCTGGCCCAGACCCTGGCGCGCTATCTCAAGGTGCCCTTCGCCATCGCCGACGCCACCAGCCTGACCGAGGCCGGGTACGTGGGGGAGGACGTGGAGAATATCCTGGTCAGGCTCCTGCAGAACGCCGATTACAACCTTCCCGCCACCGAGAGGGGCATTATCTATATCGACGAGATCGACAAGATCGCGCGCAAGAGCGAAAATCCCTCCATCACCCGAGATGTTTCCGGGGAAGGCGTGCAGCAGGCCCTGCTCAAGATCCTGGAGGGAACGGTGGCCAACGTGCCTCCCCAGGGGGGAAGGAAACACCCGCAGCAGAAATTCATCGAAGTGGACACCAAGAATATACTCTTTATCTGCGGCGGGGCCTTCCAGGGTCTGGACGAGATCATCCAGCGCCGCATCGGCCGTAAGGTGGTCGGCTTCGGCGCCGACCGGGGGCCCAATTACCGCAGGGAAATAAACGAGATCATGAAGCACATCCAGCCCGAGGATCTGATCAAGTTCGGATTGATCCCGGAGCTGGTGGGCCGGATGCCGATCATCGCCCCCCTGCGCGATCTGGACGAGAAAGCATTGATTGATATAATGCTTAAACCGAAGAGCGCCCTGATCAAGCAGTACAAGAAGCTCTTCGACATGGAGGATGTGGAGTTGGAGTTCACCCCGGGAGCGCTGAACGCGGTGGCCAACCTGGCCATGAAGAGGAAGACCGGGGCCCGGGGCCTGAGGGCCATCCTGGAGGATACCATGCTCCAGGTCATGTACGATGTGCCCTCCCGTCCCAATATCAAGAAGATCCTGATCACCGAGGAGACGATCATCAACCGGGACGAGCCGGAAATTTTCGTGGAGAAGGAAAAGCAGAAAAGGGCCTGATAGCGGAGGAGCGGGAATCACCGAGGGTATTTCCCGCGATGGAGCAATATGGGCAGGAAAGAGCAAAGCAAGGAATTCGAGGACCAGGACGCGTATCCGATAGTACCGCTGCGGGACGTTGTTATTTTCCCGTCCATGGCCACCGCCATCCTGGTGGGCAGGCAGCCCTCGGTGAACGCGGTGGAGCGGGCCATCGAGACGGATAAGATCCTACTGGTGCTGACCCAGAAGAACGGGACCCAGGACGAACCGACCGATAAAGATCTGTACGGAGTGGGCACCATAGTGCGTATCGGGCTCTTCTTCAGGCTTCCCGACGGCACCATAAAAGTGATGCTGGAAGGGATCAGCCGGGTGAGGGTCAAGAGATACATGTTCCACGATAACTACCTGAGCGCCCTGGTGGAGCCGATAGAAACGGTCGACTCCGATACCCGCGAAGTCGAAGCCTTGACCCGCAAGGTGGAGACCCTGTTTAGCGAATATATCAAGATGAATCACCGCATACCGAACGAGGTGCTGCTATCGGTGCAGGCCATCGAGGACCGGGAAAGCCTGATCGACACGGTGGGGGCCCACCTGCTGGTGAGGAACGAGTTGAAACAGGAGATCCTGGAAGCGGAAAGCATCCAGGAAAGGCTGATGATGCTCAGCCGGATATTGACCGAGGAGCTGGAGATACTCAAGGTCGAGAAGGATATCGACGAGAAGGTTTCCAACCAGGTGCAGAAGAGCCAGAAAGAGCTTTTTCTCCACGAAAAGATGCGGGCCATCAGGAGCGAGCTGGGGCATTCCGACGATCAGAAGGAGTACCACGAGCTCAAGCGGAAGATCCGCAAGGCCCGCATGAGCAAGGAAGCGCAGAAGGTCGTCTACAAGGAGCTGGACCGGTTGAAGATGATGTCCCCCATGACGCCCGAAGCGACGGTGGTGAGAAACTATATCGACACCATGATCTCCCTGCCCTGGAGCACGCGCACCAAGGACAACCTGGACATCGAGGAGGTCCGCAAGAAGCTGGACGCCGATCATTACGGATTGACCAAGGTGAAGGAAAGGATCCTGGAGTTCCTCTCCGTGGTCAAGCTGGTGAAGAACCTGAAAGGCCCCATACTCTGTTTCGTGGGCCCTCCCGGAGTGGGAAAGACCTCCCTGGGCAGGTCGATCGCCGACGCCATCGGACGAAAGTTCGTGCGGGTATCCCTGGGGGGAACCCGGGATGAGGCGGAGATACGCGGCCACCGCCGCACCTACATCGGATCGATGCCGGGAAGGATCATCCAGCAGGTGCGCAAGGCGGGAACCAAGAACCCGGTATTCCTGCTGGATGAGATAGATAAATTAAGCTCCGATTTCCGCGGCGATCCCTCCGCCGCGCTGCTGGAGGTCCTGGACCCGGAGCAGAACAAGAATTTCAGCGATAACTACCTGGAAGTCGATTTCGACGTGAGCGAGGTCATGTTCATCACCACCGCCAACGTCATCTACACCATTCCGCCCGCCCTGCACGACCGCATGGAGGTAATCCGGCTTCCCGGCTACCTGCTGTACGAGAAGATAAATATCGCCCGCAAGTTCCTCCTGCCCAAGCAGCTCAAGGCTCACGGCATACAGCCCGAGCAGCTGCTCATTTCGGAGGCTACCCTGAAGGAGATCATCCAGCGCTATACCCGGGAGTCGGGGGTGAGGAACCTGGAGCGGGAGCTGGCCTCCATCTGCCGCAAGGTGGCCAAGAAGCTGGCCACCGACAGCGCCATGCGCAAGGTGCGCGTTACCAAGACGAACGTGGAGGGCTACCTGGGCATTCCGCAGTTCACCGAGAGCGAGATCGACGAAAAGCTCACCGTGGGGGTGGCCACCGGAATGGCCTGGACCGAAGCGGGCGGGGAGATACTGAACGTCGAGGTGAAGCTCATGCCCGGCAAGGGGGAGCTCATTCTCACCGGCCAGCTGGGCGACGTGATGCAGGAATCGGCCAAGATCGCCCTCAGCTACGCCCGCAACGAGGCCCGGCTGCTGGAATTCGGAAACGATTTCTTTTCCACCATAGACGTGCACATACACGTCCCCGAGGGAGCCATTCCCAAGGACGGACCGAGCGCGGGGGTGGTGATCGGAGCCGCCCTGGTCTCGGCCTTCTTCGACATACCGGTGAGGCGGGACGTGGCCCTGACCGGGGAACTGACCCTGCGGGGCAAGGTGCTGCCGGTCGGCGGGATCAATGAAAAGGCCGTGGCGGCCCTGCGGGCGGGGGTGAAGACCCTCCTGCTGCCCAAGGAAAACGAGAAAAACATCAAGGAACTGCCTGAAGAAGTTAAGAAAAAGATGAAAATCGTGGTGGTTGATTCGATGGAAGAAGTGCTGGCCAACGTCCTCTCCAAGAAGCTCGACTGGGGCGTCAAGCACCGGCGGCGGATCGGCGGTTTTTTCGGCGAACAACCAACCAAACCGACGAATTAACGAAAAATCCGGGCCTTGAAGATACAATCCCTAAATCTGGTCTGTACCGAACTGGAGATCTCCCGCTTTCCCCGCTCCCGGCAGGCGGAAATCGCCGTCTGCGGGAGATCCAACGTGGGCAAGTCATCCCTGCTCAACACCCTGCTGGGCCGCAGGAACATCGCCCGGGTGAGCAAGGAGCCGGGCAAGACCCGCACCATAAATTTTTTCCAGGTGAACGAGCAATTCTTCCTGGTCGACCTGCCCGGGTACGGATACGCCAAGGTTTCCAAGGCGATGCGCGGCGGTTGGCAGGAGATGCTCTTCCGCTACCTGGAGGAGCGCGAGGAGCTGCGCGGCGTGATCCAGCTGATCGACTCCAGGCATCCCCCCACCCGGGATGATATCTCGATGCTGCAGCGCTTGATCGACAGCGAGAGAAGATTTCTGGCGGTCTTCACCAAGGCGGACAAGATCAAGCGGGCGCAGAGGACGCAGGCGTTGGACCGGTTCCGGTCGTTTTTCGAAGGATTGTCGGTGGGGCCCTGGCCGCCGAAGGCGGGAGAAGGGGAGGCCGAGAGTTATGATGTGCCGGTTCTGTTCTTTTCCTCCCGGACCGGAGAGGGAAAGAGCTCTATCTGGAACTGGGTTTCCGGACTGTTATAGGGGGAGGCCAGCTGGGTGAAAGAGATAAAGCGAATACTGATCAGCCCCGGACCGGTGCAGGTGTCCCCCGCGCGCTGGGAGAATATCGTACCGGTGC
The DNA here is from genome assembly GCA_016926065.1 of Candidatus Krumholzibacteriota bacterium. Taxonomy (GTDB): domain Bacteria; phylum Krumholzibacteriota; class Krumholzibacteriia; order Krumholzibacteriales; family Krumholzibacteriaceae; genus JAFGPI01. Next base: position 6,230 of record JAFGPI010000103.1, on the reverse strand, counting down.
ATCACCGCGGCGAGTATTTCCGAACCCTGGTCAAGGAGACCGGCGCAGGGATAGCGGCCCTGGCCGGCACCGACGCCTCTGTATACCTGATGACCCTCTCGGGGAGCGGGGCGATGGAGGCGGCCATTGCCAATCTCACCCGCCCCGGCTCGAAGGTCCTGGTGGTGACGGGTGGAAAATTCGGAGACCGCTGGGCGGAGATAGCCCGCAGCTACCACTGCTGGGTAGAGCTGCTGTCGTTCGCCCCGGGCGAGGCGGTGGAGCCGGAGCAGGTGCACTCCCGGGCGCGGAAGATCAAGCCCGATTTTATCACCCTCACCCACGTGGAATCCTCCTCCGGGCTGATGATCGACCTGCCCGGCATTCTGCAAGGCCTGCCGCGTCCCCGGCCCGTGGTGATCCTGGACGCCGTCGCCTCCCTGGGCAGTGAAGAGCTGGAGATGGAGGAATGGGGAATAGACCTGGTGGTGGGCGCGGGACAGAAGGCCCTGGCCGCCCCCCCGGGGATAAGCTTCGTGATAGCGGGTGAAAGGGCCCTGCGCCTGGCCGGGGAGAATGATCGCGGCCTGTTCTATCTTTCCTTTCCCCGGTATGAGCAGGGTCGAGAGGAAGGGGATACCCCCTTCACGCCCGCCATTCAGTCCATCCAGATGGTGCGGGAATCGCTGCGCCTGATAGAAGATGTGGGGCAGAGCGCGATGAGAAAGAGGCACCGCGAGTCCTCCCGGGCCTTCCTGAAAGCGGCGCTGTATCTATCACTGCCCTCTTTTCCCCGGATTCCCTCCTCGTCGGTCCAGGCGCTGACCCTCCCGGAAGGGGTTAATGACCGGTTACTGCTGGATAAGCTGGAGCAAAAAACAGGTCTTATCGCCACCGGGGGGCAGGGGGATCTGAAAGGCAAAATTATACGCACCGGCTTCCTGGGCCTCTACGGCGGGACGGTGCTGGCCTCGCTGGTGGAGGGATTGGGTGCCTCATTAAAGGAGATGGGAGTCGCTGTCGATATAGAATCGGCCATGAGGGAGATCGATAAATTAAAAGGGCAGAGCGACATATTTATTTGAAATAAGCCAGAAATGGGTCGGAAATAAGCCTGAAATGAGCTTGACCGGGACGGGCAGAAAAATAGTACCTACAAAAGCGAGCATCAAACTTGACAGATGGCAATTATACTGATATAATACAAGCAGATAGGAGGTGCCATTGCGTCTAATGTTAAGGTACCGGGGGCTTAGTCTATTTATTATATGCACCATCGCTTTTATCGCGGGCGCCTTGTCGAGCAGCGAAGACTTCATGAAGAAGCTTCCCAATTACGATAAGTTCAAATGCGCGATATGCCATACCGTGCCCGATCCGGCGACCGGATCGGCCGAACTCAATCCGTTCGGAACCGCCTTTCATGAAAACGGGGATAAATGGGATGCCACACTGGCCACCAAGGATTCGGACAACGACAGCTATTCGAACGGTAGGGAGATCGGGGACGATAACGGGGACGGCACGCCGGACATTTCCCAGGAAAGAAGCAATCCCGGTAATCCCCTCGATATGCCGAGCTCCATAGACAATGAAACCTGGGGTATTATCAAGAACCTCTTTCACGATTAAGCTGGAGCTATAATTAGTAGATCCTACGAGGAACCGCCCTTCGGGTGGTTTTTTTTTGGCGCGAGATCGCACCAGGGATTTCACCCCCAAATCTTTATCTTTTGGACGCTCCCGAGCTTCCAATAAATAGGTTGCGCGGTGGCCTTCCATACCCTAAACTTCACGCTGGTTGTTATTGGGACTGGAAAGATGGGAGATTATATATGCCTGCTACAGTAGTCGTGGGTGGCCAGTGGGGTGATGAGGGCAAGGCCAAGGTGGTCGATTTCCTCATGCCTCACCACGATATCGTGATCCGGTATCAGGGGGGAGCCAATGCAGGCCACACGGTGGTTACCGCCAACGAAAAGTACGCCTTCCACGAGATACCCTCCGGATTGCTCTATCCCCACGTGACCGGCATGCTGGGAAACGGAATGGTGGTCGATCCCTTCGCCTTTCTTGATGAACTATCCGGGATCATGGCCCGGGGGATCGCGGTGGAAGGCAGGCTGTTCATCAGCTCGGCCGTGCAGGTGGTGATGCCCTACCACAAGGTGCTGGACAACCTACGGGAGAGTGATTTGGAAAAGGACCGCATCGGCAGCACCGGCAAGGGAATCGGGCCGGCCTATTCCGATAAGTATTCCCGCGGGGGGATAAGGATGGGAGAATTTCTCCTCCCCAAGGAGGAGCTGTTCGAGCTGGTGAAGAAAGGGACGGAGCAGGCCAACCGGACCATCGAGATGTTCAACGGGCCTCCCCTTTCCCCGCAGAAGGTGGCCAGCGATTTCGTGAATATCAAGGATCTGATCTGCCATTTTATCGTCGATTCGCAGGATATGATCTATAACTGGAACCGGGAAGGGAAGAGGATCATGCTGGAGGGGGCCCAGGGGACCCTGCTGGACATCGACCATGGAACCTATCCCTTCGTGACCTCCAGCTCCTGCACGGTGGGAGGCTCCCTGACCGGGAGCGGTTTGTCCCCCCGGGATATCGGCAGGATAATAGGGATATTCAAGGCCTACACCACGCGGGTGGGGCAGGGGCCCTTTCCCACCGAGCTGCACGACGCCGACGGGGAATACCTGCTGGACAAGGGCCACGAGTACGGAACCACCACCGGGCGCCCGCGGCGCTGCGGCTGGCTGGATATGGTGGCGGCCAGATACGCGGTGCGCGTGAACGGGCTGGAGGAGATAGCCATTACCAAGCTGGATGTTATCGCCGGGATGGAGAAGGTGAAGCTCTGCGTGGCCTACGAGCTGGACGGCCGCAGGATCACCCATTTCCCCCAGAGCAAAAGCCTGCTGGAACAGTGCCGGCCGGTGTGGGAGGAGTTTCCCGGCTGGGAGGATAAGGCGGTAACAGACGGTAAATATGCTTCCCTGCCCCGGAACGCCCGCCGCTACATAGAGGAGATCGAGAAACGCCTGGAGGTAAAGGCCTCTTTCATCTCCGTGGGGGCGGAGAGGGAGAAAACGATTATCCGGGAAGGGTTTTAAATGTTTGACAGCCGGTGCCGCTATTATTAAATTGTAGCGACCGGACGCGCCCGGTGCGGCCGGGCAAGAGAAAACACCCCGATTAATGGGCCGCTAGCTCATCAGGTAGAGCACCTGCCTTTTAAGCAGGTGGTACCAGGTTCGAGTCCTGGGCGGCTCATTTTTTTATTCCAATAATATCAACAAATTTATTCCAAATCTTGACATCTCGGTAAATAGGGGATATAATGCCCGAAAAGCGGCAATTATCATAAATGTCAAACAGCACAAGTATCATATGATCAGACCCATGGGGGAGAGAAAGGATCAACTTCAAAGGATCCGGAACCGGGGCATCGCATCTATCTGCCAGATATTGCCAAGTGCTTCAAACTGATCTTCGACAGTTGAACGGGGTTTTCAATAATCCTCTTGTTATATAGCAACGAGTTACATCGTTTTTATGTCAGCAACGCTCAAAATGTAGTGGCATAAGTCGTCAAAATAATCCTTGACCGATATTTCGCCATGTTGCTACTATCCGGTTATGTTCGTACGTATTAAACGCGGTGGCAACAAGACCAATCCCCATGACTACCTGCAGCTGGTAGAGTCGTACAGGGACGACGGTCGGCCCAAGCAGCGCGTCATTGCCAATCTCGGCCGCCTGGACCGCCTGGGCGAAACGGGCGACCTCGATAGCTTGGTCCGGAGCCTGGCCCGTTTTTCGAAATCCCTGCGTGTGATTAGCGCAGCCCGTGGACCGCGCATCGAGAGCTGTCAGGCCAAAGCATGGGGACCGGCTCTGGTCTTCGAGCGCCTGTGGCAGCGCCAGGGTATCGACGCGGTGATCAGGTCCCTGGCCTGTGGCCGCAGGTTCCAGTTCGACATCGAGCGTGTCTGCTTCGCGATGGCACTGCAGCGCTTGTGTCAGCCCGGCAGCGATCTTTTGGGTTCGACCTGGATCGAGACAGTCCAGGCTCAGGGTTTTGAGAAGCTGGCGCTGCAGCACTTGTACCGCGCGTGTGGTTTTCTGGCTGATGTGCGCGGCGATCTGGAGCGGGAGCTCTTTAACAGAGACAGGGATCTGTTCAGCCAGACTCTGGACCTTGTGTTCCTCGATACCACCTCGGTGTACGTGTACCGCGACCAGGAGAGCGAGTGGCGCAAGCGCGGCTATAGCCGGGATCGGCGATCCGATCTACCCCAGTTCGTGCTGTGTGTCGCGGTGGACCGGCACGGTTGGCCGGTGGCGTGGGAGATCTTCCCCGGCAACACCGCCGACAGGGCGGCCTTCGCCCGGGTGATTGCCGTTCTGCGCGAGCGTCTGCAGGTGCGCCGGGTCATCGTGGTGGCCGATCGCGGGATGATCAGCCGGGGGACGATCGCCGATCTTGCCGAGCATAAGGACGCCCCGTTCGACTATATCCTCGGCTGCCGGATGCGGCGGCAGCAGGAAGTGAGCGAAGAGGTTCTCTCGCGTGGCGGTCGGTATCAGGTCGTGGCCGGCAATCTCGAGGTCAAGGAGGTCGAGGTCGGCGGTCGCCGCTATGTTGTGTGCCGCAATCCGGAGCGAGCGCGCAAGGATCGCGAGGCGCGTGAAGCGATCCTCGCCAGGCTCGAGGACCGGCTGGCCGGTGGAGCGAAGAGCCTGGTGGGCAACACCGGCTATCGGCGTTTCTTGAAGATCACCAGGGGCGCGGTCCGGATCGACCAGGCTGCCGTTGAACGCGATGCCCGCCTGGACGGGAAGTACGTGCTGCGCACGAGCACCGATCTATCGGCCGCCGAGGTGGCCGAGACGTACAAGAGCTTGTGGCGGGTTGAGCGCACATTCCGCGAAGAGAAGTCAACGCTGGAAGTACGTCCGATCTACCACCAGCGGGATGATACGAGCATCGGCCACATCGTTGCGAGCTTTCTGGCCCTGCGTCTGGAGGTGGGTCTGCAGCGGCTGCTTGAGGCCAAGCAGGTGACCGTGAGTTGGCCGCAGTTGATGCAGGACCTCGGCCGAGTGCAGGCCGTGGATATGACCCTGGACGGTTCGCGATGGCGGGTCAGGACGGACCTTGAGGGCCAGTCGCACGCCGTGTTTGCCGCGGCGGGAGTCAGACCGCCCTCTCGGGTGACACCGTTGGAAGGAGAGCCGGTGTAATGCCATACAGCACCCGCATGCCCGTAACTAACTGATAAAGCGCTGGTTGACTTTTATAACTGTCGAAGATTAGTCAAATGTGAAGTGAGGTATTATCGATAAACCGCATATTAATATTAATGGAAAACGAATAATGTTGTAACGGTATTAAAGGCAGACAGTTGCGGTGGTTATTTGGAAATGATCATGCTGTTTATATGGCACCTTGAAATATAAAGGCTATTATGAAGAAACTTTATAAGCAGTAGTTCGGCTCTATTGGTGCAAGGATGAAATTTGAAACTGACATACATAGGATTAAAAAGCTCGCGCTCCAAAAGGAAGACGAAAATTGGAAGTTCCGCTGTTTTCTCAAAGGCTGGTGCGAACTTTCGAGCGAAGAGATCGATGCGCTGTTCCGTCGATTTGCTAAAGAGGTAACGAGAGAGATTGACTGCACGGAATGCGCGAATTGCTGCAGGGAGATGAAACCTTTACTTCAGTCCAAAGATATTGAAATATTATCTGCTCACCTGGGATTGTCGCGCACGAGCTTTTGCGAGAAATATCTTGTTGAGAGTGAGGAGGAGAAAGGATTCCATTTCAAGGCACTACCTTGCCCTTTCTTGGAAGACAATCTCTGTACTGTGTACGATTCACGACCACATGATTGTCGATCGTATCCTCATTTACAGAAAAAGGATCGTGTATTTTGCATGACCGAGATATTTTCCAATTGCTCGGGTTGCCCCATCGTTTATAATGTATACGAGTTATTGAAGCATGAGCTATGGGACTCAGATCAAATGGAGGAATTCCTGCAATTCGGATACGACTGAGCCGAACCTGCGGCTTGAGCGGACGGATGCTTCGGCGTCATGTCGCTTGCAGAGGCAAGCGCCACGCCGCCTCGCACCACCGCTCAGCCACACCGTTAGCCAGACTGAGGGAGAACTCTTGATAGGATCAATAGCAATCACAGATTCTGGATGGTATCAAGCACTCAAGGATAGTGGTCT
>JAFGPI010000102.1 GCA_016926065.1 Candidatus Krumholzibacteriota bacterium | reverse complement strand
TTCACTTCCAGCAGGTAACCGGAGAGGGAGACCGCGATTTCGAAGAAGAAGAACAATTCGCCCAGCGAGGGGGGGGTGAGGGAGGGAATTTCCATGGTCACCAACGGCAATCCTCCCGCGGCATGCGCCTTCCTGGTTCCCTCGAAGGCCCGGCGGTTGACCTCCCCCAGAGATTTGCCGGCGATATAATTGAGGTCGTCCGGATTTTCCTCCCAGGCGGGGATGGCCAGGTCCCGGCGCGGCCGGGCGGCCACCAGGAAGGTTTCCAGTATCCCGCGCGGTCCCTCCTGCAGCAACTGTCCCAGGGAGTGAAGATCGGTGGTCATGACGGCACAGGCGGGGAACAATCCCCGCCCCGCTTTGCCTTCCGATTCGCCGGATAGCTGTTTCCACCATTCACCGAAGAGGGCCAGTTCCGGGTGGAAGGTGGAGAGCACCTCCACGAAGGTTCCCTTTTGGTGCAGCATGGTCCTCACCAGGGCATACTCCAGGGCGGGATTTCCCTCTTGGGGACGGGTGAATCGATCTTGGGCCGCGGCCGCCCCGGCCAGCATATCCTTTACCGGTATTCCGGCCGCCGCGCAGGGAAATAGACCAACCGGCGAGAGGATACTGAAGCGTCCCCCCACGTCGGGCGGAATGGCCAGGCTTTTCCATCCCTCCGCTTCCGCCATCAAGCGCAGGGCGCCCCGGCGCGGATCGGTGATGGCTATAATCCGGTCTTTCAAGCCTTCCGGGCCGACCGTTTCGAGCAGCCTGCGCCGCAGGAGACGGAAGGCCACCGCCGGTTCGGTGGTGGTGCCGGACTTGGATATCACGCAGAGGGTGAACTTTTTACCCTCCAGGGAGGCAATGAGCTTATCATGATAGGTGGGCGAGAGGTTGAACCCGGCGAAGTGAACGGGGAAAACCGCCTCCTCGCTCAGCGCCTCGATGGCGGCCCTGGCGCCCAGGTAAGATCCCCCGATACCGACTACCACCAGGCAGTCGCTCCGGTCCTGGATCCTCTTTCCCAGGTCCGAGATCGATTCGATGTCCCTTTGGGGCATGCGGGGCAGATCGAGCCAGCCGAGCATGTCCGCACCGGGTCCGTTCCGGCCGAGAAGGGCGCGCAAAGCCTGCAGCGCCCGGGGTATTTCTTTTTTTATCCCTCCTCCGCCGATATGGGGTAGGGCATCGGAGATATCCAGGGTAATCATGACGCGCTCTCCTCGGTTCAAGCTCTCCTCAATCCAGGCTCTCTGCTAGGCATTTTTTCCTCGGTTCAAGCTCCTTTCGGCCGGGGTGCTCCTCGGTCCGGATTCTCCTCGATTCATACCCTACCCGGTTCAGGCGGTATTCCCGGGCGGGGCTAAGCCCCGGTATCATTCCATTCCGGCCAGGCCCTTTTCGGTCAGGCGGAGGGTCTCCTCGGCGTGACCGGCCACTTCGCCGCGTATCTTTTCCGCCTCCTTCCGGGTATCGGTCTTGAAGGCCTCGTCCCTGATACCCGGAAGGTTGATGATGATATTCAGGTAGGCGCCCTCGGCCGCCGCGCGGGCGGTGAGCGCGGCCACTCCGGCGTCACTGATCGAATTCCGGTTGCCTTTTTCGCAAACCAGGCGGGCCAACTGGGCGGCCTCCCGGGCATTGCGCAGAACGTTCAGGGGGATGAGGGTCGCCTCTTTGGTGGCTTCCTCGATGGCGGCCTCCCGCAGCTCCTTTTCCTCATCGGTTTTCTTCTTCATCCGCATGGCGGCCATCACCCGGTTGAAGGCGTCGGTATCCCGGTCGACGTCGGAGAGAAATTGCTCCTTTAGCTTCTGGGCCATGAGGCTGATCCCGTCCATCTCGTCGGATACCTCCTGGTATCCCTTCTTGCCGTGGGTGAGGGCGCTGACCATGGCCGACAGGGCGCTGCTCAGGGCTCCGCACAAAGCCGCCACGCTGCCCCCGCCCGGAGCGGGAGCATCGGTGGAAAGAACATCCGCGAACCGGGATGCGCTCATGGCCACCAGGCTGTCGCTCCTTCTGAATTGGTACTCGATTATCTTCTGGTCCGCCTCGAAGGGATAGAGGTCGCTCAAGCCCATGGATAGATTGGCGATATGGATCAGTTCCGATTCCGGCACTCCGACCAGCCTTCCCATCTTGCGCAGGTAGTATCTCCCCGCCTGAGTAAGGGCCTCCAGGGGGATGAGCCCCACCAGCTCGCTCCCCGTGGCCCGGGCGCCCATTTCCGCGGCCAGGCGGCCGCACTCGTCGAATACCAGATGGGGAGGGGTGATCTTGTAATTGGTCAGGTTGATCGATATCTGGGCCCGTCCGAAATCATCCATGTACCAGCCCACGGCCTTGCATTCCTTGAAGATGCCGGGCTCCCGCAGGGCGTTTCCATCTTCGTCGCGCATGATCTTGTTGTTCTTGTCCTTCTTCAGACTCCCCTTCTCCCGGATGGTGAAGGCGATCTCCCGGGCCACCGCGGTATCCCGGGTGTTGAGGTTGACATTGTAGGCGATGAGAAATTCCCTGGCGCTGATGGCGGTGGCTCCGGCGCCCGGGTTAAACTTGGCCGGCCCGCAGTCGGGTTTCCAATCCGGATCCCTGAGCTTTTCCGGCAGCCCCTCGTATTCCCCGGATCTCACCGTGGCCAGGTTCTTTCGTTCCGGCCGGGAGGCCGCGTATTCGTAAAAATATACCGGGATGCCCAACTCTTCTCCCACCCGCTGCCCGAGACGGTGCGCCAGGATCACGCAGTCGTCCATGGTCACGCCCCGCACCGGGACAAAAGGACACACGTCGGTGGCTCCCATGCGCGCGTGGGCGCCGCTGTGGGTTCTCATGTCGATGACTTCCGAGGCTCTCTGTATGGCTCTAAACGCCGCTTCCACCACCGCATCGGGTGTTCCGATGAAGGTCACCACCGTCCGGTTGGTGTCTTTGCCCTGATCGACATCGAGAAGCTTGACTCCTTCCACGCCCTCGATCTCGTTGGTTATCTGCTCGATCTTGGCCGGGTCGCGGCCTTCGCTGAAATTGGGTACGCATTCAACCAGTTTCATCTTCTGTTTCGCTCCTTGTCTTATATCCGGATATCTGGCAATATGAGACTAGCATAATAGGGTAGGCCTGACAGGTCAAGCAAGAGGTAACAGCAGACAGGTGGATTATGGATTTTTACGTGAGCGTACCGTTAAGCAGGTTTGAAAGCAGCATCGATTATATCAAAAGGGAGGGTTTCCAGCCGGAGATCCGAATGACCGACGTAAATTTTATGCTCTGCCAGAAAGAAAAGGATCTGGCAAGGATGAGGGAGATTATCGAGAAGAATTCCTTCTCCGTTTTCACCCACGGGCCCTTTTTCGGGCTGGACGCGGCCAGCCTGGACCGGAATCTTTCCGAATATTCGATCCGCAGCCTGATCCACGGATTGAAGACCACCCGCGCCCTGGGCGGAAGGATCATGGTGATGCATACCGGGTATCTGCCCCAGTTTTCCCGGGGAGGTCGCCGGCACTGGTTTCGCAATTGGGCCCGGAACATGCCGCAGGTGGTGGACAAGGCGGAAGAGTTCGGGGTGATCCTGGCTCTGGAAAACACCTGGGACGACAGGCCGGAGATACTCCTCCACCTGGCCGGCCTGCTCCCCGGCGGGCGGATCAGGTTCTGCCTGGATACGGGGCACGTCAATGCCTTTTCCCGCAGGCCCCTCAAGCAATGGATGGACGCGGTCTGGGAAGGTCTGGTGGCCCTGCACCTGCACGATAACGATGGCTTATCCGATGATCACCTGCCGCCGGGAAAGGGCACCTTCGATTTCAAGGAGTTGTTCGGGATCCTCAAGGAAAAGGGGATCCGGCCCCTGCTGGATATCGAGGTCGATTTCCCGGGGGCGCCCGGAGGGCGCGCTTACCTGGAGAAGATGCTGGAGGAGAATGGATAAAATAAAGATACTCCATACCGCCGATATTCATATGGGGGCTCCTTTCGAATTCCTGGGGGAGAGGGGGGGAGAACAACGCCGGGCGATCCGCGAGGTCTTCTCCCGTATCACCGCTTTGGCCGCCGCAGACTACGATCTGCTCCTGGTCGCCGGTGACCTGTTCGATGACGGATTCAATGTTGCGGAAAAGGACCTGCTGGCGGCGGTGGAGGCGCTGTCCTCCCTGGGATCGGGCTGCCGGGCCGTAATTCTACCGGGGAGTCATGACTACTGGACGGCGGGAAGCGTGTATGAAAGGGACGCAAAACGCCTGGAAGGGGCGGGAAAGGTGAATATCCTCACTCCCGATAATAATCTGCTCACCATCCCCGAGCTATCCCTGACCGTTCACGGAGGGGTCCTTACCTCCAACGCCACTTCCCGGAACCTGTTGGCGGATTTGATTCCCGATCCGGAGGTGTCCTGGAATGTGGCCGTTCTGCACGGATCGGTCAGCGGAGCTTCGGCGGCTCAGGAGGAAGAAAATCCCATAGAGCTGGGGGAAATGCGAAAAGGATTCGATTACCTGGCCCTGGGGCACTGGCATTCTTTTAACCAAATCCGCGATTCCGGTCCTCCGGTAATCTACAGCGGAGCCCCCGAGCTGATTAACCGGGATCAGGCCGGAGCGGGGAGCGTGGTCTCGGTGGAGCTTTCCCGGGCGGGCGTGCGGGCGCGGAAGATAGCGGTGGGCCGGCGCCGGATTGAAAGGATCGCCCTGGAATGCGGGGGAATAGGAAGTACCGAGGAGCTGACCGCCAGGATAAAGGAGCGGGTGGGTAAGGACCGGGATCTGGTGCTGGAGATATCGTTGTCCGGAATTATCGGGGCGGAGGCGGTCATGGACCTGTCCCTGGCCGAAGAGCTGCTGAGCGAGAGGTATTTTTCGGTCAGGTTCGCGGGGAAGGGGCCGGCCCGGGAGATCTCGGCGGAGGAATTATCGCAGGTACCCCCGGATACGGTGGCGGGAAAATATATAAAGTTGCTGCTCGAAAGAATCGGGCAGGCCCCGGAGCAGGAAAAGGAAAAGTTGGAGGAAGCGCTGCAGCTGGGATACCATTTGTTCCGGGGACGTAATCCCTTGGGGTAGGCGGAAAGGGAAGGGGATCGAAGCGGGAGTCACCGACCAGGTACCGGCCCGGGGGAAGAGGGGGAGGCGGTTCGGGGGGGGG
>JAFGPI010000101.1 GCA_016926065.1 Candidatus Krumholzibacteriota bacterium | reverse complement strand
GGTAATCGTCTGCGGCCTGGGGAAATCGGGGATCGTGGCCCGCAAGATCGCGGCCACCTTCAGCAGCACCGGTACTCCGGCCGTTTTCCTTCATCCGGTCGAAGCGGCCCACGGGGATATGGGAATGGTCACCGAGGAGGATATTTTCCTGGCGGTGAGCAAGAGCGGAGGCGGGGAGGAGTTTTCCCGCCTGCTTCCCTACCTGCGGGCGATAAAGGTGAAGATCATCTCCATCACCGGCAGCCCCCAGTCGCAGCTGGCCGGAGAAAGCGATGTGGTCCTGCTCATCAACACCGAAAAGGAAGCCTGTCCCATGGATATCGTTCCCACCACCAGCACCACGGCCTCCCTGGCCATGGGGGACGCCATGGCGGTGGCGACCTTCCGCAGCCGGAACTTCGGCAAGGAGGATTTCGCCAGGCTGCATCCCAGCGGGATCTTAGGCCGGCAGCTCCTGCTCACCACCGGCGAATTGATGCATAAGGGAGAGGAGATACCGTTGGTGGGCATCGATACTCCCCTGCAGGAGGCCCTTTTCGAAATCGCCAACAAGAGGCTCGGCTGCACCGGCGTGACCGATGAACAAGGCAGATTGGTGGGGATGATCACCGACGGTGATCTGAAACGGATACTGATAAGGAATCCCCTGGCCCTGCGGGAACCGGTATCGGGATTAATGACGGCAAATCCTAAGGTTACCCGTTCGGAAGTGCTGGCCATCGATGCCCTGGATAAGATGGAAATGAATCCCACCGGCCCCATCACCCAACTCTTCGTGGTCGATCCAAAGGGGCGTCCCCTGGGTCTGATACATCTGCACGATATCCTGCGGGCCGGATTGAAATAACGGTTATTCCCGGAACAAATATTCCTTTTGGCACACTGATTGCTTGACTGGTAAGTTCAGCTGTGTTATAAATGTGATGTAACATGGTTTCCTCGTTTTTTTTCAAGATGTTACACTTTTTTACGGATCACGGAACAGTACCATCCCGCTTTTTTCAGGAAGGACGCGCCGGCAGGGCGGGAGAAAAAAAGATGAATTATTTCAACTTTTTTCATCCGCGGTGTATATTATATATAGGAACCTGAATTTCGGAGGTTCGGCGAGGTTAAGTGAATGTTGCGCGAAAAGAGGCACACCGGAAAGTGAGAATACTGAAATCAGGAGTAATTACGCCGGTTGCGGCGGTTTTGCTAATAGCCTTCGTATCTTGTGGCCAGGACAGGCCGGAGCGTTCCCTGGGCACCCGGGAGATGGCCGATCAGGAAATCAACGATTACCAGACCACGGAGAGTGATTCCGGGGTGGTAAAATGGATCCTGGAAGCACCGGTGGCCCGGGTCTACAATGTCCGCAAGCTGCTGGTCACGGATAATCCGCGGATACAGTTCTTTAACGAATTCGGAGAAGTCTCCTCGGTGCTTACCGCCGACAAGGGGGAGTTCAACCAGGAGACCCGCGATCTGACCGTGCTCGGAAACGTGGTGGTCACCACCCCCGAAGGCTATATCCTGGAGACCGAAAGCCTGATGTGCTTGAGGAAAGTGGGGCAGATCTTCACCGAGGATTTCGTGAAGGTGACCCGGGAAAACGATATACTTACCGGTTACGGTTTTCAGGGATACCCGGAATTGAAGAACGTCGATATAAAAAGGGACGTCAAGGCCTACCTTCGAGATGACGAAGGACTGGTGGATGAAGAGATAAAGAAGGATAGTGAAAGAAAAACAGACTAAACTGAATGATCCCTCCCCGCCGGAAGATGGCAAAACCGGATTGCACTGCCGGGGATTGGTGAAGATATACGGCAAGCGACGGGTGGTGAACGATGTTACCATCGATGTCAAGCGGGGAGAGGTGGTGGGTCTGCTGGGACCGAACGGGGCCGGAAAGACTACTACCTTCTACATGATAGTGGGCATGATCAAGCCGGAGAAGGGGAACGTTATCCTGGACGGAGAGGTTATTACCGCCGCGCCCATGTACCAGAGGGCCCGTAAGGGAATCGGGTACCTCCCCCAGGAGTCCTCGATCTTCCGCCGGCTCTCGGTGGAAAACAATCTTAAAGCGATTCTGCAGACCCTGTCGATTTCCAAGCAGGAGCGCCAGGAGCGCCTGGAGACCCTGCTGCGGGATTTGAACGTGGAGCACCTGCGAAAGAATTTCGGTTATCAGCTCTCCGGCGGAGAGAGACGCCGGGTGGAAGTGACCCGTTCGCTGGTCACGGAGCCTTCGTTCATGCTGCTGGACGAACCTTTCGCGGGGATCGATCCGATCGCGGTGGCCGATCTGCAGGCGATCGTCAGAAAGCTCCGGGAGCGGGGAATCGGGGTTCTTATCACCGATCATAATGTGAGGGAGACATTGTCAATTACCGATAGAGCGTATATCATGTACGAGGGGAGAATTAAGAGTTCCGGGACCTCGGATGACCTGGCCGCCGACCCCGAGGTAAGGGAAATCTACCTGGGCGAAGCGTTTCGCCTCTAGAGACAGGATGGCCCATATATGGAAATGAAGATGGGATTGCGACTGGGTTTGCACCAGCGGCTAGTTATGACCCCCCGCCTCCAACAGGCTCTCAAGCTGCTCCAGATGCCTACCCTGGAGCTGCAGCAGGTGCTCAAGCAGGAGATCCTGCAGAATCCTCTGTTGGAAGAGGTCGACGATATGGTCGACTCGGAGGAGGAGGTCTCAACCGATGAGGAAGAGGTCGAAAAGAGGGAGCCGGCGGATTCGGAAGAGCAGATCGATTGGGATGATTATTTCGAGAATGCTTTCGGCATGGGCGGAGCGAACGCCGAGGTGGAGGAGAGGGAAGACTTCCTGGAGAGGGTGCCGGTGGCCAAGCAGAGTTTTTGCGAGTTTCTCTTCAGCCAGCTCCGGTTGTCCACCGATGATAAGCAAATGTTGGAGATCGGAGAGTATATCATCGCCAGCCTGGACGATTCGGGCTACCTGACCTGTTCTCTGGACGATATCGCCCGCACCTTCCAGATCGAATTAGAGACCGTGGAAAAGGTCCTGCGGCTTATCCAGACCTTCGATCCCCCCGGAGTGGGCGCCCGGGATCTCAAGGAATGCCTGCTCATCCAGATCGAGGCCAAAGGTATGGGGGATAGCATGGCGGCCCGCGTAATCAGGGATTACTTCGAGGAGTTCAAGCAGAAGAAGTACCTGGATATCAGCAAGAAGCTCAAGATATCCCTGAAAGAGGTTCAGGCCCAAGCCTCGGTGATCGGAACCCTCAATCCCAAGCCGGGACTGGATATAATAGCCGAGAGCCCCAAATACGTTATCCCCGACCTGGTGGTGGAAAGGGTGGGGGAGAAATTTATCGTTTTCCTCAACGACCGGAACGTGCCCCGGCTGCGGATCAGCCAATCGTACAAGAACGAGCTGCAGCACAACCCGGAAATCAACACCGAGACTAAAGATTTCATCCAGGGAAAGCTTAAGAACGCCAAATGGCTCATCCAGACCATAGAGCAGCGGCGCCGCACCATGATCAAGGTGATGGAGTCGATCGTGGAGGAGCAGCGGGAATTCTTCGAGAAGGGTACCGTCTCCCTCCGTCCCCTGACCCTGCAGCAGGTGGCCAGCAAGATTAACATGCACGAATCCACGGTGAGCCGGGTGACCACCAATAAGTACGTGCAGACCCCGCGGGGGGTCTACGAGCTGAAGTTCTTCTTCAGTTCCGCGCTCAGTACCCAGGCCGGAGGAGAGGTCTCGGCAAAAAGCGCCAAGGTGAAGATCAAGGATATCATAGGCAAGGAAAATCCGAAAAAGCCGTTAAGCGACCAGAAGATAGCCGATATGCTGGAAAAAGACGGATTGATCATCGCCCGCCGAACGGTGGCCAAATATAGAGAGCAACTCGGTATATTGCCCGCCCGGCACCGGAAGGAGTATTAGGATTTTTTACCTGTGAGGTAATGAAGCATAAATGATTCTTACCGCCGGTTCTAGTGGTACCAAGAGGCTTCCTCCCTGGCTGAGAAGGAACATCCCGGTTCTCAGCGAATCTTCCCGGATCGAAGGGACGATCAAAAAGCACCACCTGCATACGATTTGCCACGAAGGGCTTTGTCCCAACCGGGCCGAATGCTACTCCCGGGGCAAGGTGACCTTCATGATGCTGGGCGATATCTGCACCCGGGGGTGCCGTTTTTGTTCGGTTGGGAAAGGGAAGCCGGAGAAGCCGGATGAGGGTGAGCCGGCCCGCATCGCGGCGGCGGCCCGGGAGCTGGGTCTGAACCACGTTATCGTTACCTCGGTTACCCGGGACGATCTGCCCGACGGGGGTGCCCGGCTGTACGCCCGGATGATCGGGGAACTGAGGAAACTTGATTCCCCTCCGGTGGTGGAAGTGCTGGTCCCCGATTTCGGCGGCAACCGGACGGCGCTGGATACGGTGTTGGAGGCCTCTCCCGATATTTTTTCGCACAACCTGGAGACGGTCCGGCGGCTCTATCCGGAGATACGGCGCGGCGCCGACTATGACCGTTCCCTGCGACTTTTGAACGAGGCCAAAAAAAGAAATAGGGAGGTGAAAACAAAATCGTCGTTTATGCTGGGACTGGGAGAGACCAGGGAAGAGATCCTGGAGGCCCTGGAGGACCTGCGGGCCACCGGATGCGACTTTCTAGCCCTGGGCCAGTACCTGCGCCCGGGAAGGGAACAGGTGCCGGTCAGGGAATATATCTCTCCGGAGAGTTTTTCCGTACTGGAAGAGCGGGGTTATGACATCGGTTTTCTGGAGGTAACCGCCGGACCGTTGGTGAGAAGTTCCTATCAGGAAAACCGCCTGGATGCGCTAAGCATGGGTAATTCGGGAGCACCGGACAATGATGCGAGGAGGAACGCGAGATGAAGCTTACTACTACTGCCCGACATTTTGAAACCAGTGTCGATCTGTTGGAGCATATCGAAGAGAGATTTTTGAGATTAAAGCGGTACTTCGATCACATCCTCAACGTTGATGTCATCATGTCAGTAGAAAAGTTTCGACATATCGCTGAAGTAAACGTGCACGTGAACGGCCACGATTTCAACGTCAAGGAAGAGGCCGAAGACATGTACAGTTCGATAGACAAGTGCGCCAAGAACCTGGAAAGGCAGATCAAGAAATTCAAGGGAAGGCTCAAATCCAGCCACCAGAAAAATAAGAACCACCAGAAACCGTTTTCCCCGGCCGAACAGATTATCCGGTCGGATAGCGTGGGCAGCGAGAGCGGCATTGAATTGATGGATAGCATCTCCCACCAGGTCGCCGATTTCACCGTGGAAGAGGCGATTATTTCGATGAAAAACAATAAAACCGATTTTCTTCTTTTCAATAACACAGAATCAGGTAAACTGAACTTTGTTTACAGACGCGCCGACGGCAATTACGGCGTGATAGATACCTCGGAATGAATTAAACGGATTAAGCAATCCGGAACGCTGGAGGATACCGGTGAGCAATGAATACTCGGTACAGCAGTTCTTTGAGGATAACGCCGAGGAATTCAAGCTGGAGGCGATGACCGAAAGCCTGGAAAGCCGAATTCCCATAACCGGCCCGGATGTGCACCGTCCGGCCTTCGCCCTGACCGGTTTCATGGAGAACTACCTGCATGAAAGGGTGCAGATCCTGGGCGAAACGGAGATACTCTACCTGCGCACCCTGGATCCCGCGGAACAGGAAAAGGCCGTGGCCCGGCTCTTTTCCCGACCTCTCTGCTGCATAATCATTTCCAAGGGACTGGATCTTCCCCCTCATCTGCTGCCCCTGGCCATGAAGCATGGCGTTCCCGTCCTACGGACCAGCATGCAGACCACCGAGTTTATCCACGCTCTCACCGAAAGCCTGGATTTGTATTTCGCGCCGACCACCATGCTGCACGGCTCGCTGGTCGACGTTTACGGGGTGGGGCTGCTGATCACCGGCCGCAGCGCCATCGGCAAAAGCGAGATTGCCCTGGATCTGGTGGAGAGGGGACACCGCCTGGTGGCGGACGACGTGGTGGAGATCGTCCGTAAGGGAAAAATCATCATCGGGCGGGGCCGGGAGCATCTGCGCCACTTCATGGAAATAAGGGGGATCGGGATCATCAACGTGATGGATATTTTCGGGATCCGGGCGGCCCGCATCCAGAAGCGGATCGAGGTGGTGGTGCGGCTGGAGGAATGGGACCCGAGCAAGGACTGGGACCGTCACGGGCTGGATGAACATACCACCGATGTCCTGGGAGTGGATGTCCGCCAGCTCGTAATACCGATCTTTCCGGGCAAGAATATCACTGTGATCGCTGAGGTAATCGCCCTCAATCATATGCTCAAGGTATACGGCATCGACGCCGCCAAGCGGCTCGACCAGCAGTTGATCGATATTCAGGAAAGCGATAAAAAAACGCGGAAGTACTTAAGGTACGATGTGGAATGATCACCATGACTGCTACCAGAACGATCGGTATCATAGTAACCCACGGCCGGCTGGCTTTCGAGCTGCTGGAAACGGTTAATCTAATCGTGGGACGGAAGGATTGCTGCGCGGCCATCGCTGGATCCGACCTGAGCGACCGGGAACTTACCTCCCGGATCAAGGAGGTCATTGAAGAAAACAGTGACAAGTACGTGCTGCTGTTCGTCGATTATTTCGGCGGTTCCTGTTACATGAACTGCCAGCGTGCCGCCCATGGAAAGGACCGCATCAAGGTGATCAGCGGCGTCAACCTGCCGATTCTGCTCGACTTTGTCACCAAAGAGGGTTCGCTGGAAGTGGAAGAGATGATAGAGCATCTGGTCCAGCGCGGCCGGGAAAGCATCAAGGTCATCGATGTTTGGTAAGCGGGGGCGCGATCCCGGAGACCAGGGGTGGAACCGATTCTTATCAATCAATAAAAGGCGGCAAGGAACCATATGATAGCGTTATTCAGGATCGATGACCGGCTGATCCACGCGCAGGTGGTGATCGGTTGGGGGAGGCACCTCAAGCCCGACCGCATAGTAATAGCCGACGACTATGTCGCCTCCAACGAATGGGAAAAGGAGCTGTTTATGACGGCCGTCTCTCCCGATATAAAGGTGTCGATCCTCTCCCTGCGGGAAGCGGTGAACCATATCCAGGGGGATGTTTTCGGGAAAGAAAAGATCATCCTGCTGGTCAAGGGGCCCCGGGAGGTGCTCGACCTGATGGAGATGGGATTGGAAGCCGACGAGGTGAACGTGGGCGGACTGCACTACGTGGAGGGGAAGGAGAAGGTGCTGGATAATGTTTATCTCGATCAATCCGACCGGGCCGCCCTGCGGGAACTGGTCAAAAAGGGGATCACCCTGGAGGCCCGGGCCCTGCCGGAAAGCGAAAAAATAATCCTTAATTCCCGGGTGGTATAGGGGGAAAGCGGAACGCATGCGAGAAAAGGTCACTTTCATTCTGGGCCTGCACAATCATCAACCGGTGGGGAATTTCGATCATATCTTCGAGGAAGCTTACCAACAGGCGTATAAACCGTTCCTGGAAGTGCTGAGCGATTATCCCGATATTCCCTTCGCCCTGCATAACAGCGGCGTGCTGTGGGACTGGCTGCTGGAGAGGCACCCCGGCTACCTGGAAACTGTCGGGCGCATGGCCGCCGCCGGCCAGGTGGAGATCATGTCGGGCGGTTATTACGAGCCTATCCTGACCGTTATCCCCGAAAGGGACCGCCAGGGTCAGCTGGAAATGATGCGGGATTTCATCCGGAAGAGGTTTAAGACCGTTCCCCGGGGATGCTGGCTCACCGAGAGGATCTGGGATCCTCACCTCCCCGCCACCCTGGCCGGGGCGGGATTGGAATACGTGATCGTGGATGATTCTCACTTCAAAAGCACCGGCTTCACCGCGGAGGAGATGCGGGGCTTCTTTCTTTCCGAGGAGAACGGGGCTTATGTCCGGGTATTCCCCATAGATAAAAAGCTGCGTTACCTGATTCCCTTCCACGATCCGGAAGAGGCCATCGATCATTTCCGCCAGCTGGCCGGAGAAGAGGGGGAAGCGGAAAAGGTGGCCGTGCTGGCCGACGACGGGGAGAAATTCGGATTGTGGACGGGCACTCATTCGCTCTGTTACGGGGAGAAGTGGCTGCGCCGCTTCTGCGACGCCCTGCAGGCCAACAGCGATTGGCTGGAGGTGTCGACCTTCTCCCGGGTGATCGACCGGGTGCCTCCCCGGGGGATCGTTTACCTGCCCACCGCTTCCTACAGCGAGATGATGGAGTGGGCCCTGCCCCTGCGGGCCCAGGAAAAATATTACCGGGCCCGTGATCTGTTGGCCGCCAGCGGGGAATTTCCCGAACCGGCCGAGCAGGTGCGGGGAGGATTGTGGCGTAACTTCCTGGTCAAGTACGAGGAAAGCAACTGGATGCATAAACGGATGCTCCAGGTGAGCGACCGCGTGGATAGATACGGAGAAGAGTCGGCGCTCGATTCCACCTGGAACAAGGCCCGCCGGCACCTGTACCAGGCGCAGTGCAATTGCGCCTACTGGCACGGCCTCTTCGGGGGGCTCTACCTGCCCCATCTGCGCAGCGCCGTTTTCCGGCACCTGATCGAGGCCGAGGCCCTGATCTATGGCAAGGGATCCGGTTCCAAAAAATTCAACCGTTCTTACCAGGGGGATATAGACGGCGACGGGTGCGGAGAGATCGTTCTCTCCTCCCCCTCCCTGCAGGCCATACTGAAGCTCCAGGGGGCCCGGTTACGGGAACTCGACGCGCGCCGTCCCGCTTTCAATCTGACCGATACCCTGACCCGCCGGGAAGAGGTTTATCATCGGGAACTCTCCCGCCTGGAAGCGGGGGAGGCGGGAGGAAATCCGGGGGAAGCGGTAAGTATCCACGAAGTGAAATCGGCCAAGGAGGAGGGACTGGGAGAAAGCCTGGTCTACGACCGCTGGCCGCGATTCTCCCTGGTCGATCATTTTATCCCCGGGAATACCGGGCTGGAAGCCTTCGCCGCCGTCGATTTCGAGGAACTGGGTGATTTCGTGGAAGGAATGTACAACGTCCGGCAGGAAGAATCCGGGGACGGAGGAGTATGCGTGTTCGAGCGGAAGGGCCTGGTTGGAAAGGGAGGGGAAGCGGTACCGGTGACGGTTCGCAAGGCGGTTTCCCTGCCCGGGAAGTCCCCGGCCCTGGAGGTAAAGTATCTCCTTACTCCCGCCGGAGGGAAGCTGCGCGGCCGCTTCGCGGTGGAAAATGTTTTTTCCTTTCTGGCCGGTAACGCCCCGGACCGGTATTTTGAATTCCCCGGACGGCTGGTGAAAAAGATTCATCTCGCCTCCCGCGGGCAGGAAAAGGATGTGGCTGAGGTATCGATGATCGACCGTTGGCTCGGACTCTCGGTCGGCCTGACGCTGGATCCTCCCGCCCTCCTGTGGAGATTTCCCATAGAGACCGTGTCCAATTCCGATTCCGGTTTTGAACGCGTGTACCAGGGTTCCGCGCTGGTGCCGGTCTGGGATCTGGAAACGACCGGGGAAAAGCCGGTGGAGATCAATATAGTGATCCGAGTGGGAACCTTGTCCCCATAACAGGGAGCGTTTAGGAGAGTGAATCCGATAATCGCCACCTCCCTGCTGGGAGGAATACTGGCAGTAGATTACCGCAGTTCGTTGCGGCTGATGGTCTCCCAGCCCCTCTGCGGGGGTACCCTGACCGGATTAATTCTGGGGGCTCCCCTGGAGGGATTATTGGCCGGATCCCTCCTGCAGATAATTTTCCTGGGAAATATCACCGTTCGCGGAGAAAGGGTGCTGGCCCTGCCGGTGGCCGGAGTGGCGATGGCCGCCCTCTATATCCTTTGCGGGAGGGAGGCGGGGGGGGATGTTTCGGCCCGCGGAGTGATCCTTTTCTGGTCGCTACTTTTCGCCATCTTCACAGCCGGAGTGGGGCAGGTGGCCTACCGGGTATGGGAAAACCGCTCCAACGTGCTGGTGGAAAAGGCTTTTGAATTCGCCCGCCGGGGAAGGCTCCGGCTCGCTTCCACCATCCATCTATCGATGCTGCTGGTGCATTTTATTTACGGCTGCGCGGCCCTACTGCTGGTGATTTCCCTGGGCCGCGCCTTTATTGTCTCGGTGGCCCTGCGGGCCGGATTTCCGGCGGCCGGTTCGCCGGGGGTGTTTTTGATCCTGCTTCCCTTCCTGGGAGTGGGATCACTGGTCCGGCTGCATCTGGCCAAATCGCAGGCCTTCTGGTTCGGCGCCGGATTCTTGTTGACGGTGGTTCTGTTTCTTTTTAACGGGGGATAAGGTTGAGACCACGGCTGAACATGATCTGGCGGCTCTTTTTCATCCAGAATTCCCGGAACGCCCGAACCCTGGATGGGCTGGGATTTCTGCATGTTCTCACCCCCCTGCTGCGGGAGCTGGCCGACAGCGAGGAGGAGCTGGACCGTCTCACCCGGCGCTACACGAAATATTTCAACGCCAACCCGATCCTGGCGTCTTATATAGCGGGGGTGCTGACCAACCTGGAAATAAGGAAAAAGGCCGGAGGGGATATCCCGGCCGCGCACATAGAAAGAGTGAAAAGCACTTTGTCCTCGGTGTTGACCGCCCGGGGGGACGATTTCTTCGAGATCGTTTTAATTCCCTTAGCATTGACAATCGGTTGCATATTTGCTATGTATAACTCGTATTTAGGTCCGATTTTCTTCCTGTTCTTCTATAATTTCTATCATTTACGTTCAAGAATCGGAGGTTATCGGGCGGGTGTGATGGGGGGAGAGGAAATAGGCCGCGACCTGACCACCCGTCTCTTCCGGGAGCGCAAGGTGCTCGGCGGATGCGCCGCCTTTGTCTCCGGGGTGTTCGCGGCGCTGGTTTTTACCCGGGCCTGGAGTTTCGGAGGACCCCGCCTGGCTGGATGGGGTATTGTGGCGATCGCCGCCCTGCTCGGACTGAGGAAGAGATTTTCGGTTTTTTGGACGGTTCTGATCGTTTTTCTGGCCACGGCGCTATTTGTGCTTATCTGGTAAGACGAAGATACTGGTAGCCGTTTATG
This sequence comes from Candidatus Krumholzibacteriota bacterium, assembly GCA_016926065.1. Lineage (GTDB taxonomy): Bacteria > Krumholzibacteriota > Krumholzibacteriia > Krumholzibacteriales > Krumholzibacteriaceae > JAFGPI01. The sequence goes on along the minus strand of JAFGPI010000101.1, from coordinate 10,656 downwards.
TCGGTCAGCAAGAGAAGGTTGGAAAATGGTTTCCGGCAAGGTGAAGGTTACCAACACTAAAGGAATTCATCTTCGTCTGGCCAGCGAGCTGGTAAAGGCGGCGAGTAAGTTCCGCTCCAACATCATGATCTCCCGGGATAAAGAGGAGATCAACGCCAAAAGCATCCTGGGCGTGGCCAGCCTGGGGGCCGAGTTTGGAACCGAGTTGACGCTGAAAATCGAGGGTGAGGATGAGCGGGACGCGCTCAATGTCCTGATGCGGTTATTCGAGGATAACTTCTCGCGAGGAGAAGATTCATGAGCAAGGATAAGGTCAAGAAAAGAGAGATGGTATTCAACGGGATCCCCGCCGCCCCCGGTATCGCCTTCGGTGAGGCCTTCGTGGTGAATGTGGAGGAGCTTCCCGTTTTCACCGATATCATCGAGGAGGACGAAATAGAAGGGGAAGTGGGTAGGCTCCAGGATGCCCTGACCCAAACGGAGAAAGAACTATCCGTGCTGCATGAGACCCTGGGGGAGTCGATGGGCGAGGAACACGCCAAGATTCTCGATTCGCACCTGATGATGATCGCCGATGAATTCATGAAGAAGGAAACGATCCAGCTGATCAAAAGCGAAAAGTTGAACGCGGCTTTCGCCTTCAGCCGCGTCATCGATAAAACCCTGCGTACCTTCGATCAGATGGAGGATCAGTATCTGAAAGAACGGGCGGGGGATATCCGTGACGTGAAGCGGCGGGTGATCAGAAACCTGTTGGGACAGAAGGTGGAAGGATTGGCCAATCTGCGCAAGCAGGCGATCGTGGTGGCCAAGAACCTCACTCCCTGCGACACGGTGGGATTTAATAAAAAGTACGTGCTGGCCTTCGTCTCCGATATGGGGGGAAGCACCTCGCACGCGGCGATTATAGCCCGTTCCATGGGTATTCCGGCCGTGGTGGGAGTAAACGAATTCAGCGTCAAGGCCAAGCCCTACGATCAGATCATAGTGGATGGCATAACCGGACAGGTGGTTCTCAATCCCACTCCCAAAACGGTCGCCCTGTACCGGGAGGCTCAGGTCAAATTCCAGGAGATGGAACGGGAGTTGCTTACCCTTAAGGATTATCCGGCGGTCACCCTGGACGGGCGCAAGATCGAGCTCTCCGCCAACATTGAAATAGATGAAGAAATCGATGACGTTATCAGTCACGGCGCAAAGGGGATAGGTCTATTCCGTACCGAGTACTTTTTCATGACCCGGGGTACCCTTCCCGGGGAAGAGGAACAGTATCGTTATTACAGCAACGTGCTCAAACGGGTCGCTCCGGATCCGGTAATAATCCGCACCCTGGACATCGGTGGGGACAAGATCGCCTCCTGGGTGGACGATAGCGTGGAAACGAATCCATTCATGGGCTGGCGGGGCATACGTTTCACCCTTTCGCGCAAGGATATTTTCCGGACGCAGTTGAGGGCTATATTCCGGGCGGCGGTCCACGGGGAAGCACGGATAATGTTCCCCATGGTCTCGGTGGTCGATGAGGTAAGGCAGGCCATGACTATCTGCCGGGAAGTCAAGCAGGATCTCAAGAAGGAAAGGTATCAGATCGGCGAGAACGTGGAGATCGGGATCATGATCGAGACTCCCTCCGCGGTGGCTATTGCCGACCTGCTGGCCAAGGAAGTCGATTTTTTCAGTATCGGTTCCAACGATCTGGTTCAGTACGCCCTGGCCGTGGATAGGGGAAACAGCCGCATATCGTACCTTTACAATCCCCTTCACCCAAGCATCATCCGGCTTATCCGCGATACGGTGCAGGCGGCCCACCAGAACGGGATCTGGGTCGGTTTGTGCGGGGAGATGGTGGCCGACGCCCGGGTGCGCGGCACCCTGCTCCTCATCGGGGTCGGTCTGGATGAATTCAGCGCCAGTGCCTATCTAATCCCGGAGATCAAACAGATCATCCGCTCGGTTACCTATGACGAGACCCGTTTACTGGTAAAGAACGCGCTGGTCCTTTCCACCGCCACCGAGGTACAGGACATGCTGGATGAATATCTAAGAGATAAGAGGCCCGAACTTATGGACTTTGTTCCGAAGGGACCGGTATGATTACCGGGAAATGATACCGGACGGTAACGGTTTGGATCAGACCGGGGGTTGGTTGTGAATCTGGAACATTCGGTCAGGCATTACGGCATCGATGAAAGCCATATGATCGACAGCGTACTGGCCCTTCCGGAACACATGGAAGAAGCCTGGAGGCTGGCGGAACCCTTCACCAGAGCCATGTCCGCGTGGACCTCGACGCTGATCGTCTGCGGAATGGGGGGATCGGCGATAGGCGGAGCCCTGCTCAGGGATTTGATCGCCCGGGAAGCGGTTGGATCCATCTACCTGGAGAGGGATTATTCCGTCCCCGGCTTCGCGGACGCGAATACTCCGGTGATCTGCGTCAGTTACAGCGGTAATACCGAGGAAGTACTAAGCGCTTTCGAGAACGCGCTTTCCCGGGGATGCCCGGTGGGGGTAATTACTGCGGGAGGAATGCTGGAAGAGGAGGCCCGCCGGGCGGGGGCCCCCCTCCTGAAGGTTCCCGGAGGTATGCCGCCCCGGGCGGCGATCGGTTATCTCTTCACCCCCCTGTTGAGGCTGGCATCGTCCCGCGGACTGTTCAAGCTGGAGGAAGATGAATTCCGCGCGGTGCTGCGCAAGACCGCGAAGCTTCTCGGAAAATGTTCCCTGGAGGCCGACCTGGCCGGCAACTCCGCCCTCCAGCTGGCTAAAAGGCTGTACGGCAAAATCCCTCTTATCTACAGCGGAAACGGTCTGCTGCAGGGGGCTTCCTATCGTTGGAAATGCCAGTTCAACGAAAACAGCAAGTCCATGGCGTTCAGGAATGTCTTTCCTGAGCTGGGACACAACGAGGTCATGGCCTGGGATTGCCCGGATAAACTAAGGCAGGATATTTTCTTGATCCTGCTCACCGACCGGGACGATCATCCCCGGGTGCAGAGGAGGATGGATCTGACCTTTTCCCTGCTGGGGCCGCTGGCCGGAGGGGCGATCAAGATAGAAAGCGTGGGAGGAGAAGAATGCAGGGGAAGACTGGCCCGGCTGCTCTCCATCCTGGTACTGGGAGATCTGACCAGCGTTTATCTGGCCGTGGAATACGGGCAGGATCCGACTCCCATCGGAAAGATCGAGGAGATAAAGACACTTTTGAAAACGGAGGCCGAATGAAAGCAGTAATCCCCGTGGCGGGAATTGGCAAAAGGCTTAGACCCCTCACTCATTCCAGCCCCAAGGCGCTGGTCACCGTGGCCGGGAAACCGATCCTGGGCCATATAGTGGACAGCCTTCTGGATATGGGGGTTACAGAATTGGTTCCGATCATCGGTTACATGGGTGACCAGATCCGGGACTATCTGGAATCCACCTATGATGTTCCCATCCACCACGTAGTGCAGGAGGAGCAGAAGGGGATTGCCCACGCGGTATCCATGACCAGGAAATACGTAGATCATTCGGAGGTGGTCACCATCCTGGGAGACACCATCGTCAGAACAGATTTTAAAAAGATACCTCAAACCGGTGATTACGTTTTGGGAGTGCGGGAGGTCGAGGATCCGCGCCGCTTCGGGATCTGTGAGATCCAGGACGGGATAATCCGCCACATAGTGGAGAAACCCGACCAACCCCGGGGCAACCTGGCCCTGATCGGACTTTACTACTTTCGCGATTCCTCTCCGTTGTTCGAGGCCTGCGAATACGTGATTGAAAATGATATCAAAACCAAGGGCGAATACCAGATCACCGACGCCCTGGTACGAATGATAGAGAGCGGAATCGAATTTTATCCCTACCGAATAGATGATTGGTTCGATTGCGGCAAAGTGGAAACCCTGCTGGAAACGAACCGGATACTGCTGGAGGGACAGGTGACGAATAATCCCGGAACCAATTCCATTGCCATCAAACCCTGCTACATCGATCCGGATAGCATTATAGAAAACTCTATCGTGGGACCTTACGTGTCGGTGGCCAAGGGATGCCGGATAGAGAATTCCATAATCGAGAACTCCATTTTGAACAAGAACAGCAGCATATCGAACATGGTACTGGACGGAAGCGTGGTAGGAGCGGGTGCCTCCATAATCGGCAAGCGCGGGAGCCTGAATATTAGTGATGATTCCGAGGTTTTTCTGGGATAGCCGATCATCCGGTTTGACTTTTAAAAATAAATCTGTTTCATTCCTGTATTGAGTCTTAAATGAAAATAATAAAAGGAGGATTGTAATGTCGGAAAAACATCTTTTTACATCGGAATCGGTGACCGAGGGACATCCGGACAAAGTGGCCGATCAGATTTCCGACAGTATTGTAGATGCGATTCTGGAGGCCGATCCCCGGGGCCGGGTGGCCTGTGAAACCCTGGTCACTACGGGCCTGGCCTTAATTTCCGGGGAGATTCACACTCAGGCCTACGTGGATATTCCCTCCCTCACCCGGCAGGTGATTCACGAAATCGGATACGACGATCCCGCTCTCGGATTTGCCTCGCAGACTTCCGCCGTACTTACCTCGATCGACGAACAGTCGGGAGACATCGCCATGGGAGTGGACACGGGCGGAGCCGGTGACCAGGGGATGATGTTCGGGTATGCTTGCCGCCAGACCGACGTGCTTATGCCGCTGACCATCCACATGGCTCATCTGCTGGTCAAAAAAATGGCCGAGGTGCGGAAGGCCGGCATCTTGGACTTCCTCAAACCGGACGGGAAATCACAGGTGACGATTGAATACCAGGATGATCATCCCCGGCGGCTGGACACGGTGCTGCTTTCCACCCAGCACAGCGAGGATGCCAACCTGGATGAAATCAGAGCGGGATTAACCGAACAGGTGATCAAACCGATCGTTTCCCGGTTCGACATAGATACCTCCGATTACCGGATCTTGGTCAATCCCACCGGAAGATTCGTGAAGGGAGGTCCCATGGCCGATACCGGACTGACCGGAAGGAAGATAATCGTGGACACCTACGGCGGATTCGGCAGTCATGGGGGAGGAGCGTTTTCGGGCAAGGATCCCACCAAGGTGGACCGCTCGGCCTCCTACGCCGCGCGGCACGTGGCCAAGAATATAGTAGCCGCCGGTCTGGCCGAGAGCTGCGAGGTCCAGGTTGCTTACGCCATCGGGGTAGTGGAGCCGGTTTCGGTGATGATAGATACCTTCGGTAGCGGTAAGATCAAGGACGAGAAGTTGACCGCCGTGGTCAGGGATATTTTCGATCTTACCCCGACCGGTATTATAGAGCGTTTGAATCTGCGCCGGGGAATTTTTCGGCAAACCGCCGCCTACGGGCATTTCGGCCGCGAGGAAGAGAATTTCACCTGGGAGAAACTGGATTACATGGATAAATTAAAATCAAAATGCGCGGGATGATATCTCCGGCGGATTAGAAAGGATATTCGGATGAAATATGATTGCTTGGATCTGAATCTTGCTCCCCAGGGCAAGGATAGGATTGAATGGGCGGAAGAGAGCATGCCCGTGCTCAGAAGAATCCGCCAGCGGTTCGAGCGGGAAAAACCCCTGCAGGGGATCAGGATCGCTTCCTGCCTGCACGTTACCACCGAAACCGCCAATCTGATGCGGACCCTGAAGGCCGGGGGCGCCGAGGTGGCCCTCTGCGCTTCCAATCCGCTCAGCACTCAGGACGACGTGGTCGCTTCCCTGGTGCAGGACTATGGGATTTCCGTCTTCGCCATCCGGGGGGAGGACAACGAAACCTATTACCGGCATATCAACTCGGCCCTGGATATAGAGCCCCAGATCACCATGGACGATGGGGCGGACCTGGTCAGCACCGTTCACAAGGATCGCCGGGACCTGATCCGGAACGTAATCGGCGGATCGGAAGAAACCACCACCGGGGTGATCCGACTGCGTTCGATGCAGAAGAACGGCGTGCTGGAACACCCCATGATTGCGGTGAACGACGCCATGACGAAACATTTCTTCGACAACCGGTACGGAACGGGACAGAGCACCGTGGACGGTGTGATGCGCTCCACCAATGTGCTGTTCGCCGGTTCCCGGGTGGTTATTTTCGGGTACGGATGGTGTGGAAGGGGCACGGCTTTGAGATCCCGGGGTATGGGTGCCAACGTGATCGTGGTGGAGGTGGATCCGGTCAAGGCTCTGGAGGCGGTAATGGACGGATTCACCGTGATGAATTCACGGGAAGCGGCCCGGGTGGGAGATGTTTTTATCACCCTCACCGGAAATATATCGGTAATCCGCCAAGAGCACTTTGAAAGCATGAAAGACGGGGCCATCGTGGCCAACTCGGGACACTTCAACGTGGAGATCGATATTCCGGACCTGGAAAAGATGTCCCGGAGCAAGAAGCGGGTCCGTCACGAGGTCGACCAGTACACCCTGCCGGACGGACGCCGGATAAATCTTCTGGCTGAGGGTAGGCTGATCAACCTGGCCGCCGCCGAAGGGCATCCCGCCTCGGTCATGGATATGAGTTTCGCCAATCAGTCTCTTTCCGCCGAGTTCCTGGTGCAGGAGGGGGCAAAACTGGAGAAACGGGTATATCCGGTTCCGGAGGAGATCGACCGGGAGATAGCCCGTTTGAAGTTGGAATCGATGGACTACGACATCGACCAGCTAACCGACAAGCAGAAGAAGTACCTGGCCAGTTGGGAATTGGGCACGTAGACATTGGAACAGGCCTATTGCAGGCAACGGACCGCTATGTCTTTTTTGGGGAATGGATGAAGGGTGATGCGTATGGAGCAGGACGGACTCAGGATAGAGGACAGGGGTGATTTCGTTCTGGTCGAATTTTCCGGGAAATTCAGCGTGGAAACGGGCAAGCGGTGCGTGGATACAATGGTGGAGGCCTGCGCCACCTACCAGCGGTCAGCTTTGTTGTTTGACTGCAGAAGAATGACCGGTTACCTGTCGATCATGGACCGGTTCCAGGTCATGGCTTACGGACAGATCACCAGCGGCACTATATCAAAACTGGCTCTCCTCGGTCTCCCGGAGCATACCCTGCCGGACAATTTCTCGGAAAACGTGGCCGTCAACCGTGGGGTGAACCTGAAGATTTTCACCGATTTCGAGGAAGCGGTTGCCTGGCTGGGTAGCTGATCCGGCGGCAAAAGGATCGAGCGCGATAACCGGGGGAAGCCTCCGGGGAGCGTTTCATCCTGGGTGTCGGTTCGGATGAGTAGAGTGAGGGCCGTCCCGGGCCGCGCGGCGAGAAGAGGGCGGGCAGGGGAATACCTTACCGGGGGATTGAACGGATGCAGCATATTATCTGGTATCCGGGGCATGAATTAATACTAAAAGATATCGTTCGGGCGGAGAATTGCCATCTCTACGACTCCCGGGGTAGGCGATTCGTAGATCTGGAGTCCGGGGTCTGGTGCACATCGGTAGGGCACGCGAATCCCAGAATTCTCCGCGTGATCGCGGAGCAGTCTGCGCGGATAGCTCATACCGGGTTCGGGTATTCGAACGGGATCGTGGAAGATGCGGCGCGAGGGATTCTATCCTTATTGGGATTCCAAAACGGTAAGTGCGTGTTTCTCTGCTCCGGTAGTGAGGCTGTCGAGTACGGCGTTAGAACCGCGCAATCGATCCTCCGGAAGCCACTGCTGATGACCATGATGGATTCGTACTTCGGAGCCTACGGGTCGGCGAGCAGAAAAGAGGAAAGGGAGTGGTTCTGTTTCGATTGGACGGCCTGCGCCGCGTGCCCGTATACCGGCGAGTGCGACGGACGATGCGAGCATTGGTCCTCCATCCCCTTCGACAAGATCGGTGGTTTTCTATTTGAGCCGGGTAGCTCGTCGGGGTTGGTCCGGTTTCCCCCGGATAAGCTGATCCGCGAGCTGGCGGCCGCGGTCAAAGGGAACCAAGGCCTGCTCATTATCAACGAGGTGACTACGGGGATCGGCAGGACCGGGGCCTGGTTCGGTTATCAGCACTATGGCCTATCGCCGGACATCGTCGCTCTGGGGAAAGGCCTGGGCAACGGTTATCCCGTGAGCGTCACGGCCTTTGCGCCCGCCGTGATCGAGCGTCTGGGGGGCGAACCGGTCAAATACGCCCAGTCACATCAGGATGATCCCCTGGGAGCGGCCGTCGCGTGGGAAGTGGTTAAGGTCATACAGGAAGAAGGTCTGATCGAGAGGGGCCGCGGTATCGCGGCCGGGCTCTTATCGGAGCTGGAAGGAATAAAGGAGCGTACCGGTTGTATCCGGGAAATCCGCGCGCGGGGATTAATGGTAGCCCTGGAAATGAAAGACAACGCGGATGCCTCATTCACCATCAATATTCACCGGGAACTGGTGCGCCGGGGTTATGTCTTGGGGAGGCGGCCCGGCATCAACGTGCTTAGGCTCGATCCGAGCCTGACGATCGATCAACAGGATATAGAGGAATTTCTGGAGGTGTTCGAAGCCGTGCTGAGCGATACGGCTGGGGGCGGCCAGGAGATGGATCCCTCATCGTTCTAGCGCTTGTTGTAGGGGATTGTGTCTTAAATCGGCAAATCAGTAAGAGAATGATTTGCCGATTTAAGACACAATCCCCTCCTGGCAATGGCAGAGGTTCGGAATGGTGTCGGATCAAGCCCGGAAACGCAAATCGGCAGGAGAATGATTGACTTTTCCGGGCCTGATCACTCATTGCCCAAGGTATAACTGGTGGTCGGGCTATTCGTAGATGGCGAAGTTCGCCGTTTCTTCGACCGTCTCCAGGGTCCGCCGATCCGTCACCCGCACCTTCAACTGAAAGGGCCCGCCGCGCAGATCTTCCGTGGCGATCTCCAGGTACACCGGTTGCCGGGGACCGAATCCGCTGGCTCCGATCTTGGAACTTACCACGGTACCGGAGTCTTTCAGCAGGGGCCCTTGGCGGATTTTTCCCCGGGGGGCTATGCTATACTCCACCCGATATAAGGCGAAATCTTCCCGGTCCAGCTTCAGTCCATAGATCTCGAAGTAAAATTTCAGGTTGGTTTTTTTTCTGTAGAGGTGCAGGGGATGGGGAATGACGATGAGGTTGCCTTTCATGAACCGGCAGAGTTTCTCGGTCTCGCCGATCAAGCGGGCGAACTGAATATTGCTGAGGGCAAGCTTGTCATCCAGAGGCGATATACACGTACTGACCCGGAACACACCCCTTTTTTGTGAATTCATATCCACCGTCTCGATACCAAACCGGTAATAGCCGGGGGGCAGGGTGACCACCACCTGTCCGGGGATATAGTGGGGGAGAAGGTATTCTTTCCCGTCGCGGACCGTCAGGCCAAGTGTTTCCTCGGCGGAGGCGACTTTCTCCAGTTCCAGGGTCCATACGGCAACCCGGAGTTCAAGCTCGGCCTGACGGCAACCGGGAGCGGCCCGGAAGGAGAGTTCGGAGACGGGGACCTCAAAGTTGATTTCAGTTCTTATTTTTCCCGGTCCTCCGCGGAAGCAGGTGATATCGAAGTAAGCCGTCATGCTCAAATCCAGCTCCGGAAAATGGAAGAAGTCACTTCTCTGGTTGTGTTTATGAAAATTTGCCAGGGCTCGGTCGGCCAGCCGGTATTCATCGCCCACGTGCTTGGTCAACACCGGGTACAGATCTTTCCTTAAATCGCCACACTGGATATAATCGATGGCATCGGGATTTAGCATATTCCTGCTATCCGTGAGTTGCGAATCGATATGCTGGGGAAGTAACTTCCCCACGGAGTAAGGATTTTGCATCTCTTCCAGTATCATACGGGCGGTTTTCCCGAAATTGCAGTCGTTGTAGAATTCCGTCCATGATTCCTCTCCGCCGGGCACATAGTTGTGGGTGTATTGTCCGCAAAGCTGCCGATCGGTGAAAGAAACAAGCATTTCGGGATTACGGTAATGCCATACCTCACCGGGCATCCGCTGTTCGAACCTGCCTATATGGGCCCAGGTCCGCTCCCGGGAAAAGGGAGGACCGAAACGGATAAAGATCTCGCCCCGGTCGTCCCACCCGGGCGGTTGAGCGGAGGGAAAAAGTACCTTCGCCTGCTTCACCCTCTCTTCATGTTCTATCTTTCTTTCGTTCTTCTTGGTGGTGGGGGTGGGATCGAGTACCAGCCAGAAGCGATCTATCCATTCATTCCTTGATTTCCGGTCGGGTAGGGTGAGATACTGCTTCTTCTGGTATTCATTCAGCAGGTAACGCAGGGACAAGTAATAAATTTTCTCTCTGTGGGCCAGCCTCTGGTACAGCTTTTCCTCGTCGAAAACTTGATAAGGAGAGGTCCGAACCGGCACGGCCCGTGAGATCCATAAGAGAACCAACAGGGAGATCAGGACTATTCCAGCTTTAGGCCGCATCACTTCCATTATGCCGTGTGTACTGCCTTACTTCGGGGCGGTTCATAATCCTACCCAATGATAATCAAGTTTAGCCTCGCTGTAAAGCGCCCTCCCCGCGATAATTCCATTCCCTTGTCATTCCATGCCCTGGAGGTATTTATGGAGTTCGCGCCATGAAGGGAAAAGTCAATAAGAGAATGATTTTTTCCTTCATGGCGCGATCCCCTTTTCTATATAAGGTCCCTATATACGGGGTGCCGCGTCCCGCTCGGTAAATCATTCTCTTGGTGATTTACCG
>JAFGPI010000100.1 GCA_016926065.1 Candidatus Krumholzibacteriota bacterium | reverse complement strand
TGATCGAGATAGATTCCGCTTCCCGGCGGAGGGAGAACGGGGCACATCGCGTCTTCGCCTACCTATCCCGACCGAAGCTGGTCCAGGTCCTTTCCGGGGAGTACTCCGATATCGCGGCGGTATTCCATGGACACCTCTCCTCGCTCCCTTCCCTGCGGAACGACCTTCCCGCCTACACGGCGTCATACCTGGGAGCGGGAAAGTCCATAAATCGCCTGGCCTCCCTGGCCTGCGAGATACAGGCCGTATCGGGAGCGCCCTATCCGCCCTTCGCCTCCGACCGGGAATCAATGGGGGAGGTTGAAGCCGATAGATTGCGGATATTGAGCGGTCTGGATATCGCGGTAAAGGTGGAGTCCTCGGAAGAACTCGATTCCGGGGAGATCGCCGAGGCGGTGCGGTCCGCCCTGGCATCCCTGGGCGTGGGCACGTCCGGCAGCGACTGCACCGGCAAGGCATGGCTGCTGCGCCTGGAACCGCGGGTGAAATGGAAGAGGGTGATTGGCCGTATCTGCGAGCTCACCCTCAAGGGGGAACTGCGCCGCTGTGATGACGGCCTGGTCCTGACCGAGCTTTCTATCTCCGATCCGGCGCTGCGCGGCGAGGGCCGGAATCCGGCCGCCATGCTCCAGAGAAGGATCATTCCCCAGGTGCTTTCTCCACTGCTTCATTCCTCCCTGTCCCACGTGATACCGCTGGAGTATGTGGCGAAAGCGGAAAAATAGTGACCTGCCCAAATAGATTCATTTGACACCTTCAGGCCACCTCCCCGTGGTTGTAGTGTAAAATCGAGTTTTCTGCTCTTACCCCGTTCTATTTAAACGTCTTCCCAGACGTCGAAATAGGCCGGATCGGAATCGAAGCTGACCAAAGCCATCTGATCCAGAGCAGGATTCCAATCACCGTCCACCCTCTCGCCGCCTCCGCCCTCCCTAAAACCGGGGCCCAGCCTTCCGCCGCTTCCATAGTGCCGGCGGATGGTTCCACTCAGCTTGCCGGTAACCGGCGATATGGCCTTCTCCAACGTGTACAGGTTATCCCCCCCGGCCGTTTCCGAGCCCAGAAAGGCCGCGCTGCGGCAATCGTGGATCTTGAGATTCAACCGGTATTCCTCCACGAAGCGCAGCACGTCCCCGGTGACGATGACATCCGCCCCCACGATGCGGCCGATCTCCACAGCTTTTTCGCACCCTGCCGGTTTTCATCCGCCGAGCCCCGTGATAATTGCGGCAAGAAATAGCCCCCGGTTGTAGGATTCATCCGGGGGGCCGACTGCGCGATCTTTCGATTTCCCGCAATGCGGTTTTGACAAATTTCCCTTTTGCCCTTAAGATGTCAAGGGACGGCATATCAGGTTTCCGAATGAGAAAGAGGTACCGCATGGTCACCAGCATGACCGGTTACGGAAAAGGGTCGGCGAAGATAAGCGGCGGCGAGCTGACAGTGGAGATACGTACCGTCAATCACCGGTATATTGATTTTTCATTCCGCCAGCCCCGCATACTGAACGATTTTGAACGGGAAATGGAAAAGATCATCCGCCGGAGGATTAAAAGGGGGCACGTCTACGTCTCCACCCAGTTCAACAGCACCTTCGAAGCGGAGAACCTCCAAATCAATAAAAAATACCTGAAGAAGATTTACCGTGACCTGTCAGCCTTCGCCCGGAAAGAGAGGATACCGGGAGAGGTGGATATTAATGCCCTGGTAGCTTTACCGGAAGTATTGTACAGCGCCACCGAGGCCATTCCCGGGAAAAGGTTGAAGGCCGCGCTGCTGAAAGCCCTCCAGGCCGCGCTGGAAAATTGCGCGGGAATGAGAACAAGCGAGGGCAAGGCGCTTTTAGAGGATATCCGCTCCCGCATGGCAAAGATCGGGAAGATATCGGCCCGGATCGAAAAGAAGGCCCCCCGGGCGGTGGAAACGGCCCTGGCCAAGACCAAAAACCGGTTGCAGCAGCTTATCGGATCGGCCGAGATCGACGAGGGGAGATGGGCCCTGGAAGCGGCCATAATGGTGGACCGGACCGATTTCTCGGAGGAACTGGTGCGGCTGAAAAGCCACCTGGAGCAGCTTGGAAAAACCCTTGAGGGGGGAGGCGAGGTCTCCAAGAAGGGTACCTTCCTGCTGCAGGAGATCCATCGCGAGGCGACCACCATGGGTAACAAGGCCGCCGATTCGATGATCATAAACGACTGTCTTTCCATCAAGGAAAGCGTGGAAAAGATCCGGGAGCAGATACAGAACCTGGAATAAGGGCGGAAGCCGTCTCTCCGCGCCCGGTCCGGCGGGGAAGGCGGCGGCCCCGTTCCCGGCCGGAGGTGGGATGCTGTTAAATGTTGGATTCGGCAATATGGTCGCCCGGGACAAGGTGATCGCCATCATTCATTCCGATTCGGCGCCGATGCGCAGATACCGGGAGGAGGCCAGGCAAAACGGGAAGCTGGTGGACGCCACGCAGGGCCGCAAGACCCGCGCCCTGATCGTTACCTCCAGCGACCATCTCATCCTCTCGGCGGTGGCGGTGGATACCATCATGCAGCGCTGGAAGGAGATGTCCAAGCGAATAGGGGAGGAGAAGTAATCGTTGCCCGCAAGCCATTCTTGATCGTTCTCTCCGGTCCTTCGGGGGTGGGAAAATCGACCGTGGCCAACCTGGTGCTGGAGCGTTCCCCCATCCTGGTTAAGTCGGTTTCGCTCTGCACCCGTCCCCCCCGGCCCCATGAAAAAGAGGGAGTCGATTATTATTTCGTCTCCCCCGCGGAGTTCGAGAGGAAACGCCAAGCGGGAGAACTCCTCGAGTGGGCCGAGGTCTACGGCAACCTCTACGGCACCGGAGCGGATTACGTGAAAAAACAGCTGGAGGGGGGGCGCTCGGTATTGCTGGAGCTGGATATCCAGGGAGGCAAGAAGGTCAAGGAGGTTTTTCCCGGGGCGGTGCTGATCTTCCTGGTTCCGCCCTCCCGGGAGACGGCCGAGAAACGGCTCCGGGGAAGGGGCACGGAGGAGGAGGAAGTGATCCGGCGCCGGCTCGATAACGCCATGCGGGAGCTGGAGTTCAGCCGGAATTACGATTACCTGGTGAGGAACGACGAGCTGGACCGGTGCGTCTCCGACGTGCTGGCCGTAGTGCGGGCCGAGTCCATGCGGCGCGAGAGAACCGACCTGCGATTTTAATCCCCATCCATAGGTCTCGGAGACCGGGTCCCGCCTAATCCTTGGTCCGCTCTTTTTTCGTCTCAGTGAGGTTAGTTATTGAAATATCGGGGAAATTATATTATAAATATGCATTCCTGCTAAATCGCGACCGGGAATCCTCGAGCGAGGCGGGATGGCCCAGTTGTAATAGTGGTGATTTGATCCACTGGAGAGTCAATACGGCCGGCGCGGAGCCGGCCGGCATCAAGATCAAGGGGTAAAAATGCACGTCAAGTCCTTAGAACAGATCCTGTCGCAGATAGAGAACCGCTATGAGGCCATACGGGTAATCGCCCGGGAGGCCCGCAGGATAAATACGCTCATTCACCTATCCGGAGAAGAAATCGAGGAAAAGCCTACCACCATAGCGATCAACCGTCTTATCGAAGGGAAAGTGAAATACAAGTATGAGGAGCCAGGGGAGGAGCAATAAGCGAGGGAAAGGCCTTGACGGAAAAAATATCCTGCTCATCGTGACCGGGGGGATCGCGGCGTATAAGGCAGCCTATCTGGTCAGGCTTCTAAAAGGCGGCGGGGCCGAGGTGAGGGTGATCCTCAGCGAAGCCGCCGCAAGATTCGTTACTCCATTAACATTCGAGACATTATCCGGCAACCCGGTTCCGTCCGGGCTTTTCGCCCGGCGGGATAAGCCGGCCGTCCAGCATGTGGAGTACTCCGGCTGGGCCGAGCGGATTATAGTGGCCCCGGCCACGGCCGATTTCATCGCCAAGGCGGCGCTGGGGCTGGCCGACGATTTGCCCAGCACCGTTCTCTGCGCCGCCGGGTGCCCGGTCTTCCTGGCCCCCGCCATGAACGACCGGATGTGGGCCAATCCGGCGGTGCGGCGCAACCTGGATACCCTGCAGCGGGACGGCAGGGTTATCATCGAGCCCGCCTCCGGGGAACTGGCCTGCGGGAGCGAGGGAAGCGGGAGGATGAGGGAACCGGAGGAAATCGTTTCCGCCCTGGAAGATTCGTTCGGGGCCGGGCCCCTGCGGGGAGTGAGATTCCTGGTGACGGCGGGACGGACCGAGGAGGAGATAGATCCGGTGAGATATATTTCCAACCGTTCCACCGGGAGAATGGGCTGCGCCCTGGCGGCCCGGGCGGCGGCGCTGGGGGCCGAGGTCAACCTTATCCACGGGCCGGTGGATTTTCCCCTCACCGGTATAGGCTCGCGGCGGGAAGTCAAAACGGCAGCGCAGATGAAAAGCGCGGTGAGCCGAGCCTTCGGAAAGTGCGACGTGCTGGTGATGGCGGCGGCGGTGGCCGATTACCGGCCGGTCCGCCGGGCCGGGGAGAAGCTTAAACGGACCGGGGAGAGATTGTCCCTGGAATTTATCCCCACGGTTGATATACTGGAATCGTTAAAGGGGAAAAAGAGACCGGATCAGATCGTGGTCGGATTCGCCCTGGAGAGCGCGAAGGGGGAGAAGAACGCCCTGGAAAAGGGTAAGCGGAAAGGGTGCGATTACCTGGCCCTGAACATGATATCGGATAGGACCGGTTTTAATTCCCCCACCAACCAGGTGACCCTGTTCCGGGGTGGAATCAAGCTGTGGGAAACCCCGTTGATCACCAAGGAAGAGGTGGCAGCGGTCATTTTGGACGAGTTGCTGAAAGATAAAAGACTGAAGAAAGCGGTAAAATGAACGATGCGGGGGCGAATATTTCCCGGTCCGATGTCCTGGTGCAGGTGAGCAGCTATCTTAAGAGAAGGTGCCGGTCGGGAGCCGGTCAGTTTTTCGAAGTGGAAGTTCCGGCGCCGGTTGCCGGGAAGGAGGCGGATGCCGCAGTAGCGGCCCCCGCGCTTTCGCGGGATGACCGGGCCATAGAGGTGAAGACGTCGCCCCTGCCCTCCGTTGGAGAGAAGACGGAGTACCGCCCCGCCACCGGAAAAAAGACGTCGCCCCTGCCCGCCGCCGGGGGATTGTCGGTATCCCCGTCCCCCTCCGGAGTGAAAGCGGAGTCCCTGCCCGCCGCCGGGGGAAAGACGATGGAGGGAGAAAGAAAGCTGGTGCCGGGTTTCTCCCGTGACACCCGCCCCTCCATGCAGAAGAGCCTATTTGGAGGGGGAGAGGAAAAAGGGGCGGTATCGCCGGAGGGCCGGAGCCTGGAGGATTTGGAAAGAACGGTCGCCGCCTGCCGTAAATGCGCTCTCAGCGATAGCCGTAACCATACCGTTTTCGGCGTGGGGAATCCCCGGGCGCGCGTGGTGTTCGTGGGAGAGGCCCCGGGCCGGGACGAGGATCTACAGGGAGTGCCGTTCGTGGGCCGGGCGGGCAAGTTGCTCGATAAGATCCTTTCTTCCATAGATTTAAGCCGGGAAGAAGTCTATATCGCCAATATCCTCAAATGCCGCCCCCCGGGAAATCGCGATCCCAAGGAGGATGAAGTCGCCCTCTGCGAGGGCTATCTGGCCCGGCAGCTGGAGTTGATCCAGCCGCGGTTGATTTGCGCCCTGGGCAGGGTGGCCGGGCAGAACCTGCTGGGGACCAAGGCGCCGCTCAAGGTATTAAGAGAGGGGATACATTACTATAACGGCATCCGAGTGGTGGTGACCTACCATCCGGCGGCCTTGCTGAGAAATCCGCATTTTAAGCGCCCGGCCTGGGAGGATATGAAGATGCTCCGGGGGCTGTACGACGAGCTGGGGTGACGGGCCCAGAGCCGGCGGACCGGATGGTTGCTGAGACAGGAGAGGGATGATGGTGGAATACGTAAAAAATATGTCGGAGATGGCCGGAGAGAGGGTTCCGCCCCAGGCGATAGAAGCGGAAAAGGCCGTTCTGGGAGGAGTGCTGCTGGAGCCGGAGGCCGCCACCAAGGCCATCGAGATCCTATCGCCGGAAGCCTTCTACCATCCCGCCCATGTGCGGATCTTCAGGGCGATGGTGGCCCTGTTCGCCCGTCACGAGCCGATAGACGTGATGACCCTCGCCGAGGAGATGCGCAGGGCCGGGGATCTGGATGCGACCGGCGGGGTCACGGTGCTGACCGATATGGTGGACAGCGTGCCCACCGCGGCCAACATCGAATATTACGCGAAAATAGTATTGGATAAATACCTTCTGCGACAGCTCATCAAGGCCTCGGCGGAGATTTCCCGGGAATGTTTCAACGCCGAGGAGGAAGTGGGAAAGATACTGGATGAAGCGGAACAGAAGATCTTCCGGGTTTCCGAGTCCAAGGCCAGCCAGGGATTCCTGCATATCAAGGATATCCTCAAGGAGCGTTTCGAGGAGATTCAAAGGATTCACGAATCGCGCGAAAGCGTGACCGGTCTGTCCACCGGCTTTATCGACCTGGATAAATACACCGCCGGGATGCATCCCAGCGATATGATAATCATCGCCGGGAGGCCTTCCATGGGTAAGACCAGCCTGGCCTTGAATATCGCCCAGCACGTGGGTCTGGATGAGAAGAAGCCGGTGGCCATATTCAGCCTGGAGATGTCCAAGGAACTGCTGGTGCAGAGGCTGCTCTGCTCGGAGGCGCAGGTGGACGCCCAGAAGGTCCGCCGGGGATTCACCTCCGCCAAGGATATCGAGAGGCTCACCAACGCCGCCGGGCTGCTGTCCGAAGCCCAGATTTTCATCGATGACACACCCGCCATTACCACCCTGGATATCCGGGCCCGCGCCCGGAGGCTCAAGGTGGAGTACGATATAGAATTGATCGTCATCGATTATCTTCAGCTGGCCCGAGCCAGTGACAAGAGCGAAAACCGGCAGCAGGAGATATCGTCCATCTCCCGCTCCATGAAGGCCCTGGCCAAGGAGCTGTCGGTGCCGGTCGTCGCCCTCTCCCAGCTTTCGCGGGCGGTGGAGTCGCGGGGAGGGGACAAGCGTCCCCTGCTTTCCGACCTGAGGGAGTCCGGAGCGATCGAGCAGGACGCCGACCTGGTGCTGTT
>JAFGPI010000099.1 GCA_016926065.1 Candidatus Krumholzibacteriota bacterium | reverse complement strand
TGTTTGACAATTTCGATGCCTGGCGGGGGCCTTACGGAGAGTTGCCCGTTTCACCGTTGCGGGAAAAAGTGATCCAGTCCCTCCCTGCCGGGCTGGTCCTGGTCAGCGATGAACTGCACGCCCAGGAGCATTCCCTGGAGGCCTTTATTCCCTTTCTACAGTATCCCGGCTTTAGCCGCGGCGGGAGCGAAGATAACGCGGGAAATCCTCCCGCTGTGGAAATACTACCGATCCTGGTTACCCGTCTTTCCGGAGAGCTGTTTGACACCGCCGTCGCGGCCCTGGCCGACGCCTTGCGGGAGCAGTTCCGGCACTCGGACATGCGGCTGGGTCGGGACGTGGTGATACTGATATCGGCCGATTGCGTCCATTACGGGGACGAGCAGTGGGGCGCGGGAGGTTATGCCCCCTTTGGGGTCGGTGAAGATGGATACCGGCGGGCGGTGGACCAGGATCTGGATATCATACGGGCTTCCCTGACCGGACCGGTCGATCAAAAAAAGGTGGCGCTTTTCCGAAGCCGGGTGGAGCGTGACGATCTGGCTTGGCCATACCAGGTGACCTGGTGCGGTGTCTATTCCATTCCCTTCGGGTTGAGCGTGCTGGGAAGTCTCAGCCGGGAGGAGGGAAGAGAGGATCCCCGCGGGATATTATTGGGATACAGCACCAGTCTCGATCCGGGCAAGCTGGACCTGGAGGGAACGGGATTGGGGGCCACCAATATCAATACCCTGCGCCACTGGGTGGGATACTCCGCGATTGGTTACTGGTAATGAATAGAGTATAAGGAATGGAAAGGAGACCGGGAAATGATCATATCATGGCTGACTAAACAGGATCGTCCCCGGACCGTGGGGGGAAGGCCCGGCGGGAGCGAAAGCCGCCCCTTCCCCGCGGCCCCGCCGCGGAGCGGAAAACCGTTCCCGCTGTTGCTAGCATGCTGCCTGGGAGCGGTGGCTATAATTCTTTTCTCCGGTCCGGCCTGGGCTCAAACCGAGGCGGAGGTTTGGGAGATGCTCGCGGGAACCGGCGGCCCTGCCGATTACCCGGAGGCGTCCTGCCTGGTGGTGCTGGATAAAACCGACATCGAGGTAGAGGAAAGCGGTCTTTCGCATATCCGCAAGTATGAGCTTTTCAAGATCATCACGGAGCAGGGAGCGCGGGAAGAAGCGGTGAGGCGCTTCGATTACGATCCGGCCTCAAATTTCATCCGGGTGGAAAGCATCAAGATATTCCGGAAGGGGGGATCGGTCGAAATGGTGGACCTGGAGGCCACCCGCGATCTTTTCGCCCCGGCCCGCGCTATTTACTGGGGGGCCAGGATGAAAACGATCGGGCTGCCGAGGCTGTGGGTGGGGGACGCGGTGGAGATAAGAACGTACAAGAAAGGATTCGAGATCGCCTACCTGGCCGAAAACGGGGAACCGGACGAATCGCGTTACGTGCCGCCCATGCGGGGGCATTTCTACGATTCGGTGATCTTCCAGGGAGACCATCCCCTGGCGGAAAAACGCTACCAGCTCCATTTGCCGGTGGATAAGGATATACAGTACCAGGTATATAACGGCACCATCTTCTCAGCCAGAAAATCGGATGAGAAGCGGATCCATTACAGCTGGTGGTTAAAGGATATTCCGGCCCTGAAAAGAGAACCGCGGATGGCCGCCCTTTCCGATATCGCTCCCAAGCTGGTGCTGGCCACCGTTTCTTCCTGGCAGGAGAAGTCCCGCTGGTTCGACGCCATTCATGACACCATATTCGATGATAACGAGGAGATCCGGGCCAAGGTAAAAGAGGTTACCCAGGGTCTGAAGAAAGATTTGGATAAGGTCGCGGCCCTGCTGCATTGGTCGGCCCAGGAGATCCGTTATTCGGGGATCTCCATGGGGAAGGGAGAGGGGTATACGATTCATCCGGGATGGATGATCTTCGCCGACCGCTGCGGGGTATGCAAGGATAAAGCGGGCATGTTGATCACCATGATGAGGAGCGCCGGATACGAGGTCTATCCCGCCCTCACCATGGCCGGTTCCCGGGTGGAGGACGTGCCGGCCGATCAATTCAACCACAGCGTGGTGGCCTGGCGGCGGGAGGATGGGACTTACACCATGCTGGATCCCACCTGGGTGGTCAATTCCACTGAGCTGTGGAGTTCGGCCGAACAGGAGCAAAACTTCGTAATCGGCACTCCCTGGGGCGAGGGTTTGATGAAAACGCCTTACAGCCCCCCGGAGAACCACGTGTTGAGGATCGTATCCCGGGCGGATATAGACGGGGAGGGCAACCTGAGCGGAAGGCTGGAGATAGAAGGCACCAATTACCTGGATCAGAGGATGAGGCGATATCTGGGGAATCACCGCCGGGACGACCGGGAAGCGTTCCTAGAGGGCTGGCTCTCTTCGATATCTCCGGCCGTGTACCTGGAGGAATATTCGATTGGCGACCCTCTGGATTTTGCCCATCCCTTCGTGCTCAGGTTGAAATACCGGATTCCCGCCTACGCGGTGGTCCTGGAGAACAGCCTCGATTTCTCCTCCCCGGCCTGGAGCCTGGCCTGCGGGAACCGCTACCTTTTCTCCGCCTCCACCGAGGTCGGTCTGGAAACCCGGAGTCAACCGCTGTTCATATGGTTCACGCAGACCCTGGATTGCGAAGAGACGGTAAGGTTACCCAAAGGGTTTTCTCCCCGCTCCCCCGGCGCCGCGGTAAAGGAGGACGAAAGATACGCTTCCTTTGAAGCCGGGCGGACTTTCCGCGGCCGGGTGCTCGAGAACGGGGGCCGGGTGCTGGTGAAAAACAGGCTGATACCGGTCGGGGATTATCCTCGGTTCAGAAAGGTGATAAAGAAGGTGGAAGAGTATGCGGGGGAGAGGATCGTGGTGAAAAAATGAAAGCTGTAGAGGATGAATATATCTTTTTCGGTCCCGGCAAAGAGGGAGAATAGGATGAACGGTTACCCCTTAAAAATCGATTTACCGGCCGCCGGGCGGGGGCGTTTGGCGGGCCTCCTGCTGGTGCTTTTAATTCCCTGCCTGGTGAGCACGGCGCGGGCGGATAATGAAATAAGTGATTGGGAAAGCTGGAGCTATAATCCGGATCGGATAGCCCGGCTGAGGTCGGATTTTCCCCGGGCGGACGCGGTCGTCCTGCAGGAGATCATCGATGTGGCCTGGGATGGGCGGGAACGGATTTCCCGGACCGTTTACCGGCGGGTGGCCTTATTCTCGGATAACGCCATCGGCAGATACGGAGATCCCCGAATCCTCTTCGATTCTTCCCGGCAGGAGCTGCTGGTAGAGGTGGCCCGCGTCTATATGCGCGACGGCAAAACGGTCGATATTCGGGCCGAAGCCGTCAATCAGACCACTCCCTTTCCCCTGGCCCGGACGCCCGATTACACCCATTGGCAGGAGACGGTGGTCACTTACCTGGGGCTGGAAAAATCGGCGGTGGCCGAACTGGTATATACGATAAGGGACCGGGAGAGAGCGGATATCCCTCCGGGAGGTGTGGAATCCCTGGTTTCGGCCGATCCGGCGTTGATCCGTATTCTGCGGGTCAGCGTTCCGCCCGGGAGCGGGTTAAAATATACCTCCCTGTGCGGCGCGCCTCAGCCCGAATTGCCCGCCACCGGCGTATATATCTGGAGGTGGGAGGATCCCGGAAAGACTTCCGGGGCGGGCAGCGGCCTCTGGGAGGGAGATTATCTGCCCACGGTCTGCTACTCCGCCGCCGAAAGCTGGGAAGGGATCGCCCGCACGGTAGCGGTGTGGATCGACGAGGCGGTGCGGGAGAGGGAAAATATCGCCGGAGCGGTAAGCGAGATCACCGGGAAAGCCCGCCCGGAGGATTATGATAAACTGGTGGCCCTGCACCGGGC
>JAFGPI010000098.1 GCA_016926065.1 Candidatus Krumholzibacteriota bacterium | reverse complement strand
TTACCGGCAGATATCAACGGCAGCGGGAACCCCGGCCCACTCCCCCGCCCCCGCCTCCGAAGAATATCATCAATCCGAGCACGAATCCCAGGTTGTACCAGTTTCCGTTGTTATGCACCTCGTAGGGGTGCACCTTATCGGAGAAGAGTGACCCGATGAAGGTAAACAGGGCGATGAATCCATGCCACAGGCCCTGCCAGAATCCCGCCACCGTTCCCTTCTGGTCGGGAGTGTTGGTCAAGCGGTTGGGGCCGGGAGCGCAACCGGCCAGGAGAACCAGGATCATTATCACTGCCGTCAAAAGGAGCGTTTTGCTCATTATCTCCATACCTCCGTTATTTTCCTGGATACGGGAGTATCTTTAACCTATCAGCGCGTACTTCCCCGATTAAACGGTCGAGGAGAGCGCTCGGGCTATTCGTTATATTTGTTCTTTATCTCTCCCCAACTGCTCTTTCCGGCGGGAGTCCAGCTGGCGGCGGTAACGCTAAAAGCGCAGATGGCGCAGTCCGACGGCCCCGGGGGAGCGGCGGGAAAATTCACGATTCTCCGGTCGGGAGAGGGGTCTTCCGGAATAGATAGCAATCCGGGCACCACCTCGATGTTTATTTCCCCCTGGCTGAAGGAGCCGGAGTCATCCACCACCTGCACTATCAGGAAATGCACGCCGGAGTAGAAGGTCCGGGAGGAGGATAGATAGCCGTTTCCCCAGTGAACCTCCCATTCGTTCGGATCGAAGATATCCAATACGTCCCACCCGTAGCGGTACCCCTCGATACCGGCACCGTGCCCGCTCGCGTCTCCCGTCCAGCTGAACTCCAGGGATTGGCCGGTAGGCACGAGGATTTTCACCGGAACTTCACTGAATCCCTGAAAGGACCATTCCCCCCGCTCCGTCCCGGTGATGGTCAGCAAGGGCCGGGGGCCGGTATCATAGATGGTGCGTACGATGAGCCGGGCCTCGGTGTAGGTACTGTCGGCGGTTCCCGGGGGCACGGTCAGGGAGAGGGCGCCCCACTCGTTGCAGATATTGTGGGAAGCTCCGGCGGCCAGGTTGCCGTAGCTGAATCCGGCCGCGAAATCGTGGTTGCACCAGCTTTGATCGTCGCTGAAATAAAAGGTGAAGATTTCCGACTCGGAAGAACAGTTGGTGAACCGCAGCGGACATAATGCGACCGTGTAACCGGCCGCCAGTAAGGTGTCCGGGGGACAATCGATCTCGATGCAACCGGCCAGAGCGGGCACCACCTGGAAGGGTGAGGGAAGGGAGAAGGTTTGCAATAACGATATAAGGGCGATAGTCAAGATAACCGTGATGAAGATTTTTTTGCTCATTTTTACCTCCCGGGTTTCCGTACCGTGACTGCTGATGGTCCATCCGTCGGGGCGCCGCCTCCACGATGATTCCCTCCCCGGACGAACCTTCTATCGATCGCGAGGAGAGCGTGAAGGGCGAACCGGAATCCACCCGCCTCGATGGTCGAACCGGGACCTCTCCCCGGGCCGGTGCTAGATCCGGAGTAGTATTTTTCAGGCATATAGTACCGGTGGAGAAATCCTTCGCTTATTCTAACATATTCGGCGGTGTTAACGCAAGGTCTGCTCCCGGCGGCGCTCCGCTTCGTGGTTGACCTGGCAATTTTTATTTGCTAATTTAAACCGTGCTTTCGCGTTTTTCCGTTCCTCTTCTCAGGGAGGAAATTTTTGAATATCCGGACATTAAAGAGACCGGCGAAGATCGCCTCGGTCTTGATGCTATTAGCGATAACGTCCTTTTCATCTCTGGCGGCCGGGGAAAACGAGGATTTTCGCTTCGCCGACCGGCTCTACGGCGACGGGATGTACGTGGCCGCCGCCGAGGAGTACCTGCGGTTCGCCGAAAAATATCCCACCAGCCGCTTCCGGCCGCCGGCCCTTTTTAACGCCGGCCAGGCCTGGATGAAAGCCGGCAAGGCGATGGCGGCCCTGGACGCCCTGGAGACCCTCCTGGCCTCCTATCCCCAAGACGAAAACGCCCCCCGGGCCAGGTTCTACCGGGGCAATATCTTCCAGGCTCTGCGGCAGTTCCGGGAAGCGGCCCGAGAATATTTGATGATACCGGAGTTGTATCCGGATCATCCTCTCGGCGGACAGGCCCGCTTGAACGCGGGCGAGGCCCTCATCGCCGCCGGGGATTCGCAGGAAGGTTCCGGGGTTTTGAGAAGGCTGATCAACGGGAAGAGGCATCCCGACCTCACCGCCCGGGCTATGTACAGCCTGGCCCTGGCCCTGGTGAACCTGGACCGGGACCTGGAGGCCGACGCCGTGCTGGAAGAGCTGGTAAACGATTACCGCTCCTCCCCGGTAGCCGCTCTGGCCCTGTTCAAGCTGGGCGACCGGGAGGAACTCAAGGGCAACCTGGAAAAGGCCGAGAATTATTTCCGCCGGGCCGCCCGGGACTACCGGGAAGAGTCGTTCCGGGAGAAGGCGGTAGCCAGGGTCCTGGACATGTGTAGCGCCGGGGAAAAGCATAAATCGGTGCTCCAGGACGCCGGAGTTTTTCTGAGTGAATTTCCCGCTTCCGAGCGCCGCCCGGGAATCTACCGGATGGCCATCCAGGCGGCCTGGAAACTGAACGAAAACGACCGGGCCCTGGAGCTGATTTCGGCCTGGGAAGGAGAAGGCACGGCGCGGGACAGCACCGGGGAGATGAGCCTGGTCCGGGCGAAGATCTATTCCCGGAAAAACCAGCCCCGGAAGGCCCTCCAGGCGTTGAAGGAATTCCGGTATAGCTGGCCCCGTTCCCTCCTCCTGCGGGAAGCGTTGCTGCTCCAGGCTCAACTCATACGCCAGACGGGGACCGCCCGGGAGGCGGCGGAGTATTATCATCTGGTGCTGATGGAAACCGGCGTGGAGGAAGACCGGATTCCCATCCTGCAGGAACTGGCCTCGCTATATTTCGTCAATCTTAACGATACCTTAACCGGGATCCATTACTGGGAGAGAATCGTGGAGGAGGCGGAGGGAAGCGACGCGGCCGAGGAAGCGCTCTGGATGGCGGCCGACGCGCGGGAAAAAATCGGCCATCGCGCGGCCGCCGCGAGGTTGTTCGGAATACTGAAAAAGAGCTATCCGGGAGGGCGATTCGCGGAGCAGGTAGACCAGAGGCTGGAGGCGCTCGCCCGGACCGCCGGTCCTGGTGCGGGGGCGGTATCGGATCTGGCCCGGTCGGCGGTGAGCGAGGGGACGACCGCCGAAAAGTATCTTTCCGTGGGAATAATTTTACAGGACCGGGCGCGGCTGCCGCGAGAGGCGGTAGAGTACCTGGAGCGGGCCCGGCGCATGGAACTGTCCGATTCGGCGGCCGCCCAAGCCGGGTATTATCTGGCCCGCGCGCACTACGATATATTTGAACAGTCCCGGATTTCCGGCCGGGCCGATCAAGGGGCCAGGAAGCGTGCTCTGTCGCTGTGGCTCAAGCTGGCCCGGGAATCGGCCGGCACCTACTGGGGAGGGAAGGGGCACCGGGACTACCTGGAATATAAGCTTCCCGAATGGAAACTCTCCGAGCAGCTGAACAAGTTGGATGAATATCTGAGCTATTATAAGGAAGGGGAGAACCGGTACTGGGCCTGGGGCCGGAAGGTCGATTTACTGTATGCGGCCGCCGGTAGAGGAGAAGGATGGGCCGCGGACAGCGCCCTGGTGATCTCCGGGGAAATCCTCCGGGGCGATCCGCCCGGGGACATCCGCCGGGAAACCGTTCTGAAGTCGGGGTATCTAAAAAAGATGACCGGTGACCTGGAGGGGGCCGCGGGAGCCTGGAGCGATTTCGTTTCGGTTTACCCGGACGATCCGCGGGCCATGCTGGTGTATTACGATCTGGGAGAGGTCTATCTGGCGGCGCAGGAGTATGACCGGGCGCTGGGCGCGTATCGATCGTGCCTGCGCGCGCAGCCCCGGCAGTCGCTGGCCCATAAATGCCTTTTGAGGCAGGGTGACTGCCATTATTATAACCGGGATTTCGAGCGGGCGGCTGATCTCTACCACCAGTTGGGAACCGGGTATCCGGAGAGCGCTCTGGCCGATGAGGCGGCTTACCGGGAAGCCCTGGCGCTGGAGAGGCTGGGGAGGTACCAACTTTCCGACTCGATCCTCGAGGTCCTCACCGGCAAGGAGGAGATAAGCGGCGCGTTGCGCTCCCGCCTGGTCGGGCGGTGGGGACAGCGGTTGGCGGCGCGGGGCAGGTACGCGGAAGCCGAACCTTTCCTGGGGGAGCTGGTTTCCGCCGAGCGTACCCCCCTGACCCTGGCGCTCTATGCCGAGGTTCTGCTGGAAACCGGTCAGGATAAAAAAGCGATCGATAATTTCACCCAGGCCCTGAAGCTGGCCGGAGCGGACTCCTGCCGGACGTTGTCCGGCCGCTCCCGCGCCCGGTTCCTCAGGGGAGAGTTTCAGGCCGCGGCGCGCGATCTGGAAAATGTCCTCGTCCGCTGTCCGGCCTATCCGGGTGCCGCCCGGGCCCTGATCGAGAAAGGCCGGGCGGAAATCCAGGCCGGTCAAATCGAAAAGGCCATGGAAACCTTCTCCTCCATCCGGGATAATTTCGAAGCGGGAGGGGAAAGGGAGGAGGCTCTCTACAGCATGGCCCTCTGTGATCTGCAACGAGGGGGGTACCAGGAGGCGACGGATAAGCTCAATCTGCTGGTACGGGAGTCTCCGCAGTGGGACAAGATCGACCAGGTCTATTTCAAACTGGCCATGGCGCAGTACGGATCCGGTCAGTTGAACCTGGCGGCCGCCAGCTACGCCCTGGCCGGGGAAGCGGCCCGGGATGCCGAGTCCGCTTATCTGGCCGGAAAGAATGAGGCGGTAGTATGCCAGGAACTGGAGCGGTGGGACCGGGCGGCCGCCGCCTGGCAGCGTCTGGCGGAGCGGTTTCCCCAGCGGGAGGATATGGTGGAGATCCTTTTTAATCTGGGTTTCTGCTACTCCCAGGAGGGCCGCTTCGGCCTGGCCTGGGAAGTATACCGGCGGATTCCCGCCATCGCCCAGACCGAGGAACAGCAGGGCCGGGCCTATTACTGGTCCGGAATCAGCTTAAAGAACCAGGGTAAGTGCGCAGAGGCGGTCCGGGATTTCCTGCGGGTACCCTACCTGCGCACCGGAGGAATGTGGGGGATAACGGCCACCCTGGAAGCGGCGGTATGCTACGAGAAAATAGGACAGGTGGAGGAGGCCCGGAATATATACCAGTCGGTAGTCTCCCGGCATGGAGCCACCTCCGACTGGGGTAAAATAGCGAAACAGGCGTTGGATAGGATTGATGGCGTTGAAACAGGCGGGGAAGGGGAAAAGAGCGGGGAGGAAAATACCGGATCATCGTCCCGGAAGGGTGGCTAGATGGCTCGTGAAAACCTTGTCGTCAAGGGAGCACGGGAGCACAATTTAAAGAATATCACCGTTACCGTTCCCCGGGGCAAGCTGGTGGTCATTACCGGCCTGAGCGGTTCGGGAAAGTCTTCCCTGGCCTTTGACACCATCTACGCCGAGGGGCAGCGCCGCTACGTCGAGTCCCTTTCCAGCTACGCCCGCCAGTTCCTCGAGCAGATGGAAAAACCGGACGTGGACAGTATCGAGGGCTTATCCCCCGCCATATCGATCGATCAGAAAACCACCTCCCGGAATCCGCGGTCCACGGTGGGAACCATTACCGAAATTTACGACTATCTCCGGGTGCTCTTCGCCCGGGTGGGGATTCCCCATTGTCCCGGATGCGGAAAGAGGATTTCCCGGCAAACGGTGGCGCAGATAGTGGACCGCTTGGCGGCCTTCCCGGAGGGAACCAGTCTCAATATCCTGGCTCCGGTGGTGCGGGGTCGCAAGGGCGAGCACCGGGCTTTGCTGGCCAAACTGGCGGGGGAGGGATTTACCCGGGTAAGGGTGAACGGGGAAATGCTGGAATTGGATGGAAATATTTCGCTGCCTAAAAACAAGAAACACGATATAGAAGTCGTGGTCGACCGGCTCAGGATCAAACCGGGGATCGAGCGGCGCCTGGCGGATTCCGCGGAAACCGCCGCCGCGGTTGGCGCGGGCGTGATCCTGGTGTTGAAGAACCGGGAGGAGATACTTTTCAGCCTGGAGTATTCCTGTCCCTGGTGCGGGGGCGGCCTGGGCGAAATCTCACCCCGCCTCTTTTCTTTCAACTCTCCTTACGGAGCCTGCCCCACCTGCCACGGCCTGGGTACCACCATAGATTTTGCCTTGGAATTGATCGTCCCCGATCCCTTCCTCAGCCTGGAGGAGGGGGCGCTGGCCTCGGTGGGCCCGCTTAAGGGAAACTGGTTTCACCACCGCCTGGAGGCGTTGGCCGGTAAATTCGAATTTTCTCTTTCCCAGCCGTTCCAGAAGCTTTCCCGGAAGATTCAGGATATCGTCCTCTACGGATCGGACGCGGAGATCGTGGTGGAATACGATTTTGAAAGGGGCCGGGGAGAATACTACACCACCTGGGAAGGGATCATCCCCAACCTGCGCCGGCGGTATCATCAAACCGGCTCGGAAGCGGTCCGGAGCTGGATAGAGACCTATATGACCACCAATCGCTGTCCGGCCTGCGGGGGCGGCCGCCT
>JAFGPI010000097.1 GCA_016926065.1 Candidatus Krumholzibacteriota bacterium | reverse complement strand
TCATACAGGAAAGAAGCCGGTAAGAGGGGCTGTTCCGGGAAGGCGTCGGTCAGGCCTCCTCCGGGCTTGTCGACCTTTCCGCAGGTGAGCAGGTGGCCTCCGCTTTCCAGGAAAAGGGGCAGGTAGTTAACGGAAGGGGGAGGTATGATCCAGCTTTCATGAGTGAAGATAACGACCCGCCTCCAGGCGCTCGCACTGGATGAGCAGAAGGTCCAGATGATGTTTTTGTACCTCCCGATTTCGGCCGCGGTGGGAGGCAGACCGCCGTTTTGCGCGCTGTCGTAGATATCGCGGTCGCTTACGAACCCGGCGGCTTTTTCGCATATAGCCGTCCAGAATGCGTCGTGCTCGCTTTCGGTCGGCATCTCCCGCAACGGCTTGGGAGTATCGTTCGAATAGAAATCATCCACCCAGAGCAGATCCCTCTCCATGGTGAAGATGTCACTGATGGTGAGTTCGAAAACACCGTAGGTGATGCTACCGTAATTATCGACCGCCTCAATGATGAGCGTATGTATACCGGAATATAGTCTCTTTTCGGCGGTTTCCGTGCAGGTGATATGAGGAGCGCAGTCCCATTCGTAGGGATTTGCGATATCCATGACATCCCACCCGTAACGGTAAGATACGATTTGGCCGCCGTAAGAGCTGGCGTCGGCCTGCCAGCTGAATTTCAGAGGAATGCCGGGCGGCAATTCGAATTGCACCGGATGGGTTACATCGTCGTCACAGAACGAAAATATACCCAGGTGATCTTCGTGCACCATCAACGCGGGGTGCCTTTCCAGGATCAGGAATATCCTGGCGTTCTCATCCCGGGTAAAGACCGGGGTCAGCTGAGCGCACCGGTCCTTGGCCTGCACGGCGAATAGATAGCGGGTGCCGTAAACGAGGGGATCCGGATCGCCCACCCGGATCTCCTTCCAGGGTGGATCGGAGGAGGTCTTTTTTATCCAGTCGGACCACAGGCTTTCGTAATGCTCGGGAAAGGCGTTCAGATCGGCCAGGATG
The DNA here is from genome assembly GCA_016926065.1 of Candidatus Krumholzibacteriota bacterium. GTDB lineage: Bacteria > Krumholzibacteriota > Krumholzibacteriia > Krumholzibacteriales > Krumholzibacteriaceae > JAFGPI01. The sequence continues at coordinate 7,623 of JAFGPI010000097.1, read as the reverse complement.
TCGAAGTCCTGATCCTGGGGATCGAGGGGATTTAGGGCCGGAATGCAAAGGTATCTCACCGCCAGCGGTTCCTCCTCCAGGGCGCTGTGCCAGGTGAATGCGATGCAGCGGGTATTATAATATATCTCGGCGACGGGAGGAGAATCGATAATGACGCCCGGCTTCTCCTTGTCCCGGCACCAGGGGGAATTGGGATCCCATTCTTCAATGCAGGCGGGAATTAAAAAGAATAGGGGAAGAATCAAGCCGATACGGATAAAGGCGCGGATATTTACCATCACAGGCCTCCTTACCCATGGAGTGGAATCGCGGTATCGCTTACTGGTACTGTTCATGGAGTCCCGCTAATAATATAATTTTCCCCGACCGTTATGTCAAGGTGATTGAGCCGAGTTCTTTATCCCGCCTCCGCCTGGTAATGGCAATTACCCCTCCGTGATTCTGTCCGGAAGAGCGGATTATACCGCCGCGGACCCGTTTTTACGGCTTTCTGGCGGTCAGCAGGTAGTGGAAATTGTGATATCTGCGCCAGTGTCCGATCCGCCCGAACCAGCGGTAGAGGCGAACCCCGGATTTCCCGGTGTTGGGGTAAGCCAGCTGGGGGACCGCCCGGACGGCTTCAAAGCCGGCCCGGGCCAGGAACTTCTTCACCTTCCACACGCTGGTGGGAAATTCGTAGGGTGCCGGCGGGAAAGGCGATTTCCGGAGACGATGGTATAGCGCTCTCAGGCGGCGGTGCAGTCCCCGGGGGAGGAAAATCGATTTGTAAAACTGGAACATCGCCCAGGCGTTTATATCTTCCAGAAAGAGCATTCCCCCCGGTTTCAGCACCGCGTGGAAAGATTCGATGATCATCGCGAGATGCTCCGGTTCGTGATGGATGAGATCGATACAGCAGAGGCCGTCGAAGGAATCATTTTTGAAGGGCAGGGCCTGCACCGCTCCGGCCACGCGGTGAACGGACCCGGGCCGCTCCGCGGTCCGCCCGGTCGAAGCCTCCGGCCGGTTTTCCATCAGCCCCTCCAGCAGCTCGTACATCAGGTCCAGGGCGATGAAGGTATGGGGAGGGGAAAGTTTCAGGAACCGGGTGTCCACCCCGCAACCGATGTTGGCGATAGTCCGCCGGCCCGGCCCTCCCATCCTCTCTTCCACCAGATTCCAGAACTCCTCCTTGGAGAGGCGCCACTGTTCCTCCCGGAAATGATCCTTATCCCGGGGGGGGAGGTTCTTCATGATCCCTCCCAGTTTCTCCTCCTCCTGAAGATGGAAGGGATCGAGATCCACCGGGAAGAGCAGGGGGACGCCGTTTTTTACCTCGTATTCCCTCCCGCAGGAGGGGCAGCACAGGGAGGCTCCGGAGGGCCGCAGTTCCCGGCGGCAATCGGGACAGGCCAGCAGGCGCAGCAACTCGGGGGAGAGGGGGGGCTCCATCCTATATTCCTCGAAAAGTTTCTTTTCCTCCGGTTTCATCGGTACGGGAAACGAAAAGAAAATCAGTTCCGTTCCTGCTTGATCCCGGCCGGGAAACCCGCAAAAATATATCGGCTCCGCCCGTGTTAAAACGTCCGGGAGCCAGCTTCGCATTATAACCGATCCGTCGAATTCTTCAATTTGAATGTGGGGAGGCATTTCTTGACAACCTGGAGGAAGGCGTGATAGCGTGAAATCCCCAATCTATATGTTCGGCTTTGGCGGGGAAGAGAAATTGCATCGGCGTTCGGCCGGCCAGGTATTAATTTTAGTTATCCGGAGGTGCGGGATATGGATCTTACGGCTATTCAGGGAGCTTTAAAGGAAAAAGGGATAGAGGGATGGTTATTCTATGATTTTCATAACCGGGATCACCTGGCCTACCGGATTTTGGATCTTGATTTTGATAAGATGACTTCCCGGCGCTGGTTCTACTATATTCCCGCCGAGGGAGAGCCGGTGCGGCTGGTTCACCGGGTGGAGAGGTCAAAACTGGATTCCCTGCCCGGAAGGAAGGTTCTGTATCATCCCTGGAGGGAGCTCCACCAGCGGCTAAAGGAAATTCTCGGCGGACCCAAGTCGATCGCCATGCAGTATTCCCCGCTCAACAATATTCCCTACACCTCTATCGTCGATGGCGGAACGGTGGAATTGATCCGGAGTTTCGGCCATGAAGTGGTCCCTTCCGCCGACCTGGTCCAGCTTTTCGAAGCCGTCATCGATGAAAAGGGTTACCAGAGTCATCTGCGGGCGGGAGAAATCATTCAGAAAATCAAAAACGAGGCTTTCGCGGAGATCGGCCGGGCCATTTCCGAAAAACGCAAACTTACGGAATACGATATAGCCCAGTTCATCCTCCGCCGGTTCGCCGAGGAGAATATCGATCCCGGACATGATATTCCCATCGTCGGGATCAACGATCATCCCGCCAATCCGCACTTCGAGCCGCAGGCCGAGGGGTCCTACGAATTCAAGCCCGGAGACATGGTCCTGATCGATCTGTGGGGCAAACTCAAGGAGCCGGGATCGATCTATTACGATATAACCTGGTGCGGCTATATAGGGGACAATCCTCCGGAAAAATACCAGGAGATTTTTCACGTGGTGAGGGACGCGCGCATAGCGGCGGTGAATTTCGTGCGCAAGCGTTTCGTCGAGGGAACCGCTTGCTTCGGATGGGAAGTGGATGACGCCTGCCGGAATGTAGTCAAGGAAGCGGGATACGGGGACTTTTTTATTCACCGGACGGGTCATTCTATCGGCGAGGAGGTGCATGGCAACGGGGTGCACATCGACAACCTGGAAACCAAGGATGAGCGCCAGCTGGTGCCGGGGATATGTTTTTCGATCGAACCGGGAATCTATCTGGATGGCGAGATGGCGGCGCGCAGCGAAATAGATTGTTTTATAACGCTGGAGGGAGAAGTGGTGGTGGCCGGTGAAGAGCAGATGGAACTGATCCGCATACATGCCGGTTGATGTTATAGCGATATGTCCATTAAGGAAAACTACGAACGGGTCCGGGACCAGGTGGCGGCCGCCGCGGTCAAGGCCGGGCGGGATCCCTCCTCCGTCACCATCGTGGCGGTGACCAAGACCCACGGTCCGGATAAGGTGCGGGAGGCCCTGCGGGCGGGTCTCCGGGATATCGGCGAAAACCGGGTACAGGAATTTCTGGCCAAGGCCGACGCGGTGGACCTGCCCTGCCGCTGGCACCTGATCGGGCACCTGCAGTCCAACAAGGTCGGCAAGGTGCTGGGCCGTTTCGCCCTGATTCATTCGGTCGATTCGTTCAAGCTGGCGGAGAAGCTGAGCCGGGCCGGCGAGGAAAAAGATAGAGTGACCGATATCTTGCTGGAGGTCAATACCAGCGGGGAAGGATCCAAGTTCGGTTTGCGGCCGGAAGAGACGGTGGAGTTGTGTGAGGGGATTCAATCCTTGCGGGGAATCAGGCTGAGAGGATTGATGACCGTGGGACCTTGGGTGGAGGACCGCGTTCTGATCGGGGAGTCATTCCGGAAGCTGCGCCTCCTGGGAGAGGAGATTAGGGCCGCCGGAATCGATAATATTTCGATGGAACATCTTTCCATGGGAATGACCGATGATTTTGAAATAGCCATCGCCGAGGGCGCCACCCTGATCCGGCTCGGCAGGGTGATTTTCGGTGCCCGGGGGGAAGGTTGATCCTGGCAGAAAAATTGCCAGAATCGCGGTTAATGGAAGTTTTTCGAAAAAGACGTGCCCCGGGTCGTTTTCCGAACCGGTATTGTAACCGCCGGTTTTATGGGCTGTTATGGGATTGATGCTGAGTGACAAGGTTGGACTGATAATTGCATTTCTCAACCTGACAGCTTTTTTGCTATTGGTATACATTATATTGCGGGTGATTGCGGATTCGAGAAGCAGGGTATACGCGGTACTGGATAAAATATTTTCTCCGGTGCTTGCTCCCTGGCGTCGGCTTTTACCGTGCCGGCGGATAGACGCGGCGGCGGTGATCCTGGTAGTGCTGCTTCGCTTGATCGCCTTCACCCGGGAGAGAAACTACCGGTGAAGGGACACATGAAAAGTTCGATGTATTAATGATGGAGATCGGTTTCGCCAACCCGATGCGGCGGAGAACCGGGACGGGACCGGGAAAGAGCCGGGGACGGGCTGGAATTAGGAGGCAATACAATGAGAATTACACCGCTCGATATTCGTAAGCAGGAATTCCGTAAAACGATGCGGGGGCTGGATACGGATGAAGTATACGCTTTCCTGAGTACCGTAGCGGACGAGTACGAAGCGGTCCTGTCCGACAACAAGAAGCTTCGCGAGCACATAGTGGAGTTGGAGGACCGCCTGAAGGAATTCAAGAGTATGGAGACCAATCTCCGCAACACCTTGCTTACGGCCGAACGTATTACCTCCGAGGCCAAGGAGAATGCCCGGCGTGAAGCCGGATTGATAGTCCGGGAAGCGGAGATTGAAGCCGAAAAAGCGGCCGAAACCATCCGTGCCCATACCCAGCAGCTGCGCCGGGAAATACTAGAACTCAAGAAGCAAAAGGATAATTATATCACCAGGTTGAGAACGCTGTTGGATAGTCACCGGGGCATGATAGACGGATTCGAGGATGATTTCGCGGCGGTGGACAGGGAAATCGAGGAGATCGGTAAAAAGGTTGATGAAGATATTAAAAACGCCATTCCCGCCTCCCGGATGAGCCGGGACAAGATTACCGAGGATTATGCCCACCAGCCGTCCGACAAGGTCACCTGGGATGAAGAGCGGAAGAGGGAGGAAACCCCCCGCCCGCGGGTCCCCCGGCCGCAGTGGCACGGCGGGGATGTATCCAAAAAGGATAAAAACGAATCCGCGCCCGCGGACCATTCTACCCCGGATGCTTCTCCGGGATCGGGTCCCCGGCCGTCCTCGGAGCCCACTCTCGATCTGGAACAGGACCGGGAAGAAAACCTGGGTGATAAGGAAGCCGTGCCTTCCCAGGCGAACGGTTTCGGTAACGTCGATGCCACGCACGTCACCCTGGCCGAAGACGATCCCGGGTTGGAGGATACATTAACCGAGTACAAGATGCGCCATGATGTGGCCCAGAGTATAGAAAAGAAGCTCTATCCGGAAGCGCCGTTAAAGACCGATGACGTTGCGGACTCCCGGAACGAAAATGCCCAACCCCAGGAGGGTCGGGAACCCGGGCAGCCGGGACAGGAGATAAGATCGTCCGGCCCGGTCGCCCGGGATCAGTATGCTCCGGGCATGGATAACGCGGAAACGGAGGCCGGAGAGACTCCCCGGCCGGGATCCCAGACCGGCACGGCCGTTTATCCCCAGCCGGGGCAGGCGGAACCGCGGGAGCTGCCGGAATCCCAGCTTTCCCGGGACGACTGGAAAACGTACGAAGTGCAGGATAACAAGCCGGATTGGAGTAATTACGAAATTGGACAGCGGGGGGCAGGTCCCGGTTTATCGCGGATGCCCGCCGATCCCAGGCACGATCATGAGGTGGATGAAGCTCTCTCCGGACTGACCGAAATGCAGGGAACGGATGCTCCCCCGCCCCCCCCGGAAAAACAGCAGGATCAGGTAGCGCCGCCGCAGGCTAAGGCTCCCACGCCGCCGGCCTCGCAGCAACCGCTGGAAATCGATGAGGTCGATTCCGGAGAAACCTGGTCCATGGAGGAGCTTCGTAAAAACCTGACCAATTTAAGCGGGGAAGAGGAATAGTTACCGCGAAGGTAAGTATTCGAGAATAGTGGATAAGAAGCAGGAGGGTTGGATACCGTTTACGGGTCCAACCTTCCGCTGTAATTTGAGGATTTTTCCCGTATAGCCGGAACCCGCGGCGGGGTGAGCTCTTTTTAGCGGAGCCGCGGAGCGGAAGATAAAATTCCTTGCCCAACGGTCCCTTTCACAGTATAAAATGGCTGTCCTTGATTTTCCAGAAGGGAGCGGATGTGACAGATCTATTCGAGCGTATCCGGGAGAGCGCCGCCTTTGTAAAAAAGCGGATAAATATCGTGCCCACCTGTGGAATTGTTCTGGGAAGCGGATTGGGCGGCCTGGCCAAGGTTATTGAAGTGCGGGCAAGGATTCCTTACCGCGACATACCGCATTTTCCGGTTTCCACGGTTAAGCGGCTGCACGCCGGAAATCTGCTGGTGGGAGAGCTGTCCGGCAAAAGGGTCGTGGCCATGGAGGGACGGATCCACTATTACGAAGGGTACTCGATGCGGGAGGTCACTTTCCCGGTGAGAGTGATGAAGGCCCTGGGTGCGCGTTCCCTCATCCTCACCTCCGCGGTGGGATGCATGAATCCCCACCTACCGGTGGGATCGATCGTGGCCATTACCGATCATATCAACCTGATGGGAGATAATCCCCTCATCGGGCCGAACGACGAGAGGCTCGGTCCCCGTTTTCCGGATATGAGCGAGCCCTACCACGAAAAATATATCGAACTGCTGGAAAAAGTGGCCCTGGACCTCAAGATTCCCCTGAAGAGGGGAGTGCTCGCCGCCGTAGCCGGTCCGAACCTGGAGACGGCGGCCGAATACCGTTTTCTCAGGCGTATCGGGGCCGATGTGGTGGGGATGTCCATGGTTCCCGAGGACCTGGTCGCGGTCCATTCCGGCATGAAAGTGCTTGGAATATCGATAGTTACTGATGAGGCCCTTCCCGATTGCCTCCAGGCGGCCGATATCAAGAAGATCGTGGCGGTGGCTAAAAAGGGAGAGAAGTCGCTCAACCGGCTGGTAGCGGAAGTAATAAAAAAGATGTAACCGTAGGTGAACCGTGTTCGGAATAAGATGGAGATAATCTCTCGGGAAGAGGCCGGCACGGCTCCTTTTAAATCGGGGCAAGTTGCCGTGACACTTGACATAAAGACGATTATTGATTATAAGATATTGTTCTCCCTGGAAGAATTGATCACGGTTTTGGAGGTTGGGGGAATAAGTGGTTATAACCGGATAAACCAGAATATTCGTGGAGCGGACTACCAGCTGTATCCGGAATGAGTTAAAGAAATGAAAGATAAAGAAAATAATTCGAAACGGTACCCCGATCTTTCCTCCCAGTACGAGGCCTTAATCACGGAAAAAGAAATCCTCGGTTACTGGGACGCGAACGGCGTTTTTCAGAGGAGTATCGACGAAAAAAGGGACGCGCCCCCGTTCGTTTTCTACGAGGGACCTCCCACGGCCAACGGCCGGCCCGGAGTCCACCATGCCCTGTCGCGCACCATCAAGGATATCGTTTGCCGTTACCGCACCATGCGGGGATGCCGGGTGGTACGCAAGGCGGGATGGGATACGCACGGCCTGCCGGTGGAGATCGAGGTGGAGCGCAAGCTGGGGCTGGACGGCAAAGATCAAATTGAGAAATATGGAGTTGCGCCCTTCAACCAGGAATGCCGGAAATCGGTATTCGCCTACCTGGACGAGTGGCATGATTTCACGCGCAAGCTCGGATTTTGGCTCGATCTGAGTAATCCTTACGTTACCTGTCATAACGATTATATCGAATCGGTCTGGTGGATCCTGAAGCAGTTCTGGGATCAGGATATGCTTTACGAGGGTCACAAGATCGTTCCCTACTGTCCCCGCTGCGGGACCTCCCTCTCCAGCCATGAAGTCTCCCAGGGCTACCGGG
>JAFGPI010000096.1 GCA_016926065.1 Candidatus Krumholzibacteriota bacterium | reverse complement strand
CCGGCCTGGTGCTGCTTCTGACCGTGGCGATTATCGTCATCATTACCGCGCTTTCGGGAAGAAGCGCCGCCCTGGCCCTCAAGCTGCAAATCCCCATCATGATAGCGGTTGGATTATCCCTGGTGGCCCTGCTGCTGGGAGTGTTCACCAAAGACCTGAAGATGCCGGAGTGGGAGGCTACCTACAGGACGGCCCCGGCAGGATTCTGGTACGTTTTCGCCGTGTTTTTTCCGGCGGTGACGGGATTTACCGCCGGTATAGGCATGAGCGGGGATCTCCGGGATCCCTCCCGGTCCATCCCCCGGGGCACCTTGTGGGCGGTCATTACCGGTGCCGCGGCGTACATCCTTGTCCCGGTGCTGCTTTCCGTCTCGAACGCGGTATCGGTGGAGGAATTGGCCTCTCCGGGCATGGGCGTGTGGATCTCCGTGGCCCTCTTCGGTCCCTGGCTGATTTTCGCCGGCATGTGGGGGGCCATCCTTTCCTCGGCTTTCGGCAGTGTGCTGTCCGGTCCCCGCGTCCTGCAGGCTCTTTCCAAGGACGGGCTGGCGCCGAAATTCCTGTCCCGCCTGTCCGCCAAGGGGCAGCCCACTGTTTCCACCTGGCTGACCGGAGCCCTGGCCCTGGCGGCGGTGGCCCTGGGCAATCTCAACGCGGTCGCCCAGTTCGTCACGGTGCTTTTCCTCATGCTTTACGTGATAATCAATTTCAGCGCGGCCATGGAAAACCTGGTGGGAGATCCGTCCTACCGTCCCAAGATAAACGTTCCCTGGTACATATCCATGCTGGGAGCCCTGGGCGCCCTGTTCGTCATGTTTTTATTGAATCCCCTGGCCTGCGTGGCGGCTTCCCTGATTCAGCTCTGCATTTTCCTCTATCTGCGCAAGAAGACGTTGCGGCAAAGATGGGGCGACGTGCGGGCCGGGATGTGGTTTTCGATCGCCAGGTTCGCCCTTCTCAAACTGAAAAAATACGGCGCGGTATCCCGGAACTGGCGGCCTCATATAATCTCTTTCACCGAGGATATCAGCCGGGAGGTGGACCTGGTCTATATCGCCAGTTGCTTAAATCAGAAGCACGGTATAGTCACGGCCTGCAAGATCATCGAAGGCGACCTGGAAGGCATGGCGCCGGAGGTGGACAGGTTGGAGAAAGAGATGAACCGGGTCCTGGACGAGCAGGATCTGATCGCTTTCTGCGAGGTAAACGTGGCGCCCGATTTTTTGACCGGAGTGATTAACATCACCCAGGCTAATGGCATCGCGGGGATCCATTCCAATACGGTTATGTTCGGTTGGCCCGAGAAACGGGAAAAATTGATTTCCCTGCTGCGCTTGATGCGCATCATTTCGGAAATCGAAAAGAACACCATGATAATGCGCCTGGCGCCCATCCGCCGGAACGTCACCAAACAGCGCATCGATCTCTGGTGGGGCGGGTTGGAGTACAACGGAGACTTGATGTTACTGCTGGCCCATCTGTTAAGGATGAATCCGGAGTGGGAAAAGGCCCGGATCGTAATCCGCTCCGTGGTGTTGAGCGAGGAAGAAAAAGAAGGTATGGAGAAGAGTATCTCTCAGTTGATCAACTCCGCCCGCATAGAGGCGGACGCCGATATCATCGTGAAAACTCCCCACCGAATGCTCAATGAGATAATTAAAACGACCAGCAGCGATGCCGATATCGTTTTTGTCGGTCTGATGGTGCCGGAGGAGGGGGAGGAATCGTTGTACGCGGACCGGCTGATAAAGCTTACCGAAGGATTGGAATCGATAGTTTTTGTCAGAAACGCCTGTGAATTTTCCGGAAAACTGATATGACCTTTCAATAACTTCAGAATTTCCGAGCGAAGGACGGCATGGAAAAATTACCTCTCCGCGCGGTCAGGACCATGGTGATGGAAGCCCAATTGCTGGATGAGGGGATAAGGTTTCCCCGGGGCCGGGAAGGGGCGGCGCGGATTATCGAAAAATTGGGTTATGTGCAGATAGATCCCCTGTCCGTGGTTAAACGCAGCCATCATCACACGCTGTGGACGCGGTTGCCGGGGTACGAGGAGCGGATGCTGCAGGAGTTGCAGTCCCGGGACCGGCGCATTTTCGAGTACTGGGCGCATGCCCTTTCCTATCTTCCCATGGCCGATTACCGCTTCTATCTGCCCCGCATGCGGAACGCGGGCCGGGTGAGGAATCACTGGGTGAGGTTTCAAGAGGCCCGGGGCGGTAAGCTGAAAAAACCGGTCCTCGAGCGTATCCGGGTGGAGGGGCCGCTGGGAGTCAAGGAGCTCATTTCCCTTCCGGGGACGAAGAAATCCCGGTCTGGACGGGGGGAAGGGATCCGGGCCGCGCTGGATCTGCTCTTCTGGAGCGGGGAACTGATGATCAGCGAACGCCACGATTTCCGGAAGATCTATGATTTATCCGCCCGGGTGCTACCGCCGGGCATAGACCAAAGCCTGCCCGCTGAGGGGGAATTGGGGGGTTTCTTCATCGAAAGGGCCCTGTCCGCCATGGGCGTGGCCCGGCGCGGAGAGATTTACAGCTTCAT
>JAFGPI010000006.1 GCA_016926065.1 Candidatus Krumholzibacteriota bacterium | reverse complement strand
GCGACCTCTCCCCGGGGCGCGCGCAACATTTCCCGGAGGGAATCCATGATCCTCCTGCCGTCCCGGCGCAGGGTCGCCTTCACCCGCAGGAGGTTCTCCGCCGCGGGAACTTCGTGAAGCTGAATATGGAAGCGCAACGAGTTTCCGGTTCCCGAGGGCCTGACCGTCAGGTGATTGAGTTTTTCCTCGTCGAAGAAGAACCTCACTCCCTCGTCCGGAAAACTGAAGTCGTGGGTGCGCGGATAGATGACATCGTATTTTCCGGTGCGGTAGATCACGGCCGACTTGACCTTCCTGCCGCCGATCTCCAGATCCCCGGCCAGGGCCAGCTGGTAATACCCCAGGGCCCGGCGCAGGAACATCTTTTTCAAGCGGTCCCCCTCGATCCCGGGGTACTCGCCGTCCAGGGGATCGGGCTCGTAAAAGGTCATGAAGAGCCCGATATCGGGATCGAGATACACATGCCGGTCGAGCAGCTCGATGATGGAAGAGCCGTTATCCTTGGCCCAGGCGGCGATTTCCGCGATCAGCAGGGCGGCAAAGGTGCCGTCCTTGTCGCGCACGTGGCCTCCCGTGCCCAGCGAACGCAGATCGGGCGGCGGGCCTCCCAGTATGGAAAAGCCGTTACTCTGTTCCATGGCGGCGATATTTATCGACCGCTGCTTCGATTCCATGCCTTCGCACGACAGCACGAAAGGATGGCAAACCTCCCGGTAGTTATCATCCCGGCCCTCCTTGAGCTCCAGCAAATCCAGGTGCTTGCCGTCCCAGGCGTCCCGGGTGGCGGCGGCCAGGGCGGCGAATCCGACCCAGGTCTTGATGATCCCGATCCCGAACTTCCGGGCCAGGAAGGTGATGCTGTCCGAAGTGGTATGGGAGAGGACGATAAATTTCTTATCCGCGTCCCGCACCCGGCCCTGCTTCTCGATTTCCTGGTGCAGCCGGTACCAGAGCACCAGGGTCCACATATCATCGGCGGGGAGAAGGACGTAATCGTCTCCGTATATATCTCGCTGCTCCGGGGGCACCTTCACCACCACCCCGCAGCGATCGGCATCGGGATCGGTGCCGATGAGGATATCCACGTTCTGGAACTGATCCGGATAATCCTCCCGGAAGGCCTCCACCGCTATCCTGGCCGCCCGGGGATCGCCCGGATCGGGCTGTTGCTCCCGTCCCGGATCGGAGCAGAAGGCGGGAAAGAGCCCGTTGAGCTCATTCAATCCCCAACCGCTTTTATTCCCGTTGACCGATTTTACATCGGTGAATCCCACCTCGCCCAGCAGCCTGGGAACGGCTATATATCCCACGCCGTGGAAGGCGCAGAAGGCGATGTTGAGGGGGCTGGATGAGGCCTTCTGACGCTCGGCCAGATCGTCCATGAGCAGGAACGACTTGACATGATTCAGGTGCTCCCGGTGCATGTTGATGATATATTTTTCCTTGCCCGCGTAATCAAATCCCCCTACCGGAGAGTCCCCCCCCAGGAACCATAGCTTTCCCTCTTCCGCTTCCCGGAAAGAGAGGAGCTTGATGTCCTCCGGCCGAGCGTGCCGTATATACTGTTCGTACATCTCATCCCTCTCCTCGGGATCGAACTGGGATCCGTTGGCGCAGGAGAGCTTGTACCCGTTATAACGGTAATCGTTATGGCTGGCGGAAATCAATACCCCCATGTCCGCCTTCACCGTCCGGTGGGGAATGGCAAAGGTAACTTCCGGATAGGGGCAGGGCGCGTCGAAGAAATAGACGGTATAGCCGTAAGCCAGAAAAAGCTCGGCCACCGTGCGGGCGAAATCGAAACCCCGGATGCGGCTGTCATACCCGATCACTATCTTTTCGAATTCCTTGGGCTTTCCAAACTTCGCCACCCCGGCGGAGGTCAATAAAAAGACCAGGTCATTTATCGTATTGGGACCCTTGAGGATATCGGTATCTATCCCCTCGTCCCTCATCTTTTGGATGGCTTCCTTGTCGGCTCCCATCATACCCCGTATCCCGCCCGTTCCGAACCTTACCGTCTGCCGGAAGGCATTGACCAACTTTTCCCACTGCTCTTTTTCGACGGCGTCGGTGATCCCCTTTTTCAACCTGGTCGAGACCCGGTCGATAGTGGGATCGCGGAGCCATCGCTCCAGGTTGGCATAGGTGTTCTTTCTGGCATCTTCGTACAGCTGTCTGTCGATCCTCCCGGCGGCCAGGGCATCGTCCAGGTAAAGGGAAATCCCCTGGGCGGCCTTCTCCAGGCTCAATTCGATATTACCGGCACTCATCTGTATCCTTTCTGGTAGTATTTGTATCTCTTCCGCGGCGAACCGTTCCCTTCCCCGGAAAATATGATCACCTGCTATATATACATCATTTATAAAGACTTAAATTAATACTTCGGATTCGTTAAACCAAATGAAAACATAAAAATCTCACCTGGGAAACTAGCAAAACTATGCAATCAGGTCAAGCAAGTATAGATAGCGAAAACCCGGCCGCCAAGTCTCTAACAACTCAGCAACCGGGTATTTTTAATACCCTCTTGCATCAAAAGAGAGATGTACTAACCAGGCAACCGGGTCTTCCCTTAATCCTACTCACCCGAAAGAGACACGCCTTATCTCAAAAGAATGATCTTCTTGCTTTCCTCGAAATCGGCGCATCTCAAGCGGTAGAAATATATCCCGCTCTGCAATCCGCGGGCGTCCCACTGTAAGGCGTTGTCCCCCGCGGGCCTTTCCCCGTCTATCAGCACCTTCACCAGCCTCCCGGAAACGTCGAATATCTCCAGCCGCACCCGTTGATTCTCGGGGAGATAAAAGGCTATGGTGGTTACCGGGTTGAACGGATTGGGATAAGCCGGCTCCAATATCGGCCGCTGTCCCTTTTCCTCTTCTCCCTCATCCTCATCGTCCTCATCGTCTTGGCCGAAATGGGAACCTCCCCCCACGAAGATCACGCAATCGCTGGCCTCGAATTCGGTGCCATCGAGAAGCTTTCCGGTAAGGGTCAGTTTCCGCGTCTCGCCCGGTTCGGGAATTCCCCCCTCCCGCAAGGCCCGGGCCAGCTTAAGGCTGCTGAATTTCAGCTTCAGATCGAGATAGCCATCCGGCCCCGCGGTGGTACAGGCGCATTCTTCCCCACCCTCGGCCGGCTGGGAAACATCCTCATATTTGTATTTGCAGTACTTCCAGCACTTACAGTGTTTCCAGTGCTGGTGGAACTCCGGCGCCACTCCTTCCAACCTGACGGTAGAAATATCTATCTGGCGCACGTCGAAATCCTCGCCGCCCAGTATCGCCACGGGCAGCTTGGCCTTTTTCCCGTGATTACACCAGCAGTGTCCCCACTTCCTGAACAGATTTAGATTGAACGGATTGGGACACGATCCGGGCCGGATGTCCAGGTAACCCAAGGTATCAGGAGGCGGTGGGGGCGGTGGCGGTTCCGGTCTTTCCAGTATCCAGTGAACCTGGGATTCCCCTCCGGCCACCCCGGTCCAGTAGACCAGGCTGTCCTCTTCTTCGTATCCACATTCATCGGCGAACCGGTCCTCCCTCGCGCAATCGGCGTTGATCCAGACGGTGGTGCGGGCGGGAACATAGATCGGATCGCTATATTCGGGACGGCACTCGTCGATCACCACTCCCGAGGCGGGCCCCGTCACCGGGGTCTCTCGCCGGTCGACACCGGTCTGGGGATCGTCGTCGAGATCGAACCACAAACCGTCGAACAGCCTCTGCGCGTGGGCGGCGTTATGGATGAGCCCGTCCAGTCCCAATCCGGCCACGAATCCCCCGTAAAACACCATCGATCCGCCCGGCGGAAGCTGGGCGAAGGGACCCGTGCCGACCAGCACCCGGTAGTCTCCGGGCAGGCCCTTGTTCCGGTCAATCTGCCTCCTGGACATTACCTCATACCGCTCAAAATCGTTGGTGGGATCTCCTCCGTTTTCGTAAGGTTGATCCGAACCCTCAAAGATCTTGAAAAAGGTCGTTCCCACCTGTTTGGGCGCCACCAATCCCAATGGATCTATGGTATGCCCCAGTATTAAAAATCCCAGATATCCGGGCGTCAGCCCCCCATCCCCGTCAAAGTCATAGGTGTAGGCCATATCCACAGAGGCGGGACCCAATTCGGTACATACGGTGCCCGCCCACCTGCCGGCGCCGTCATCCTCCCAGTACTTCGGCGTGGTTCGGGAACCGGCATCCCCGTCCACCATCAATCCGATATAGATATCTTCCAAAACCTCAGTTCCGGTATTGGTAATGGTAAATTTTATTCCCACGAAGTCATCAAAGCAATCGTGCTTCCACTGATAGCTCTCCTGCCTGACCAGCAGGTGCAGCGGTTGATGCTCCTCATACTGCTCGGAAGCCCCCGGCTGGTCGTCGGTAAACCAGCAGCTGAACATCTGATCGGAAATTGCGGCGAAATCCTCGTCGATCAATCCGTCGCCGTCGTTATCATAGCCATCCAGGTAATCCTCATCGATCGCTCCGTCACCATCGTCATCCGCCCCGGGATATGGCAGCCGGATGCCATTTTGATCCCCCTTGACCGCATGGTAAAACCGGTCCTCCGGACTATCGGTGGGGCGAAACTCTATCTCATAGGCGGAAGTCGAAACCGAGGGAATACCACCCTTGCGGGCGCCCACCCACAGGCCGGAGATGAAAAGGTACTCGACTCCGCTGTTGGCTGGCCATTGGGCCGAGGGGAAGGCCGCGGTCGGCCAGGAAGAGCCCGGGAAAGAACCGAATACTCCCCAGTTGCCGGTATGCATCTGCAACTGCCCCACGTTATGAGTGCCGCTACCGTCCAGCACGAAAACCCGGGAGGGGGAATCACCGCCCTTGGCCGGAACCACCGAGGAATAATCCCGGGCCCGCGGCCCTCCGGTTAGAAATATCATCAGGGCGATCGTCAGCAGTGATCCGGCAGCCAAACTCTTTCGCGAAGACATACTTGAACCTCCTATCCCCAGATATCGTCAGGCACATTTTGCATGGAAGCATCCGCCGGTAAACCAGCAACCAACGTCGGGACGCGTTACTTCCTGCCTTCCGGTGGGGATTTATTATTAATTATATCATGACTGCTTCGCGCTTACCTTATAAAAATAATAGGCGGTCCCTGCCGGGGCAAATAATTTATCCCTGAAATCTTAACGCGGGATGGAGCGGGACCTGCTTGCATAAAGGGGGAAGCAGTCCCTTCCCCCCTCGAATTTCTCTGTAACTTAATTTCTCTTACTCTTACCCAAAAACCAGGTGGCTCAGCCCGCCGTCATTCGAGCGATTTGACCATTTTCTTCATCTTTTTCCAGTCGAATCCCTGGGCGAGCTTGAGACCTTCCTCGTCGCTGAGACCCTCGTAGGACAGCATGAACACGGCCTGGTCCTGCCCCTCGCCCATCTCCAGCACCACCGTGACGGCGCCCGATTTTTCCTTCTTGTCGTGCAGGGTGTGAACCATGAATCCGTCGATCTCCCGGGCTTCGGCCTTGCTTTCGGACGATTCGAATTTCATCTCTCCCGAGGCGGTCCCGGGGGAGGCCAGGGCTCCCGCCGCCGCGGCGGCGTTGCCGATCAATATCACGGCGCTGAGCTCCTGCTCGCCCTGGGAGTAGGTCCGGGTGGCCTGGATCATCTTCATCCCGGGCATTTCCATGGCCATACCCTCCGGATCCTTGGCCTTCCAGCCCTTGATATCCCCGAAAAGCTCATAGAGCTTTTCATACTTCTCGGCGCACAGCGGGGAAGGCATGAGGGCCTGCGCCAGACATACGGCAACCAGCATCAGAATCACGGGGACGATTGTCTTTTTCATAATCGCTCCTCCTGTCTTAATTCCATTCAACACCGAACCGCGGAATCGTTCCACATTTACGATTATAGCCTACAAATCCCGTTTCGCAACTCCTTTGATCCCCGGCAACCCAATTATTCATCCCTATCAGAGATTCAGGATGACATCCCTATCAGGGACTGAGGATGAACAGTTTACCGGATAAGAAGTCGGTGATCCAGAACCTTTCTCCACTTCCTTCCTTTCCCCGGGTGAGGGTGAAGAGGGCGTCGCCGAACTGGCCGCGCAGATAGAAGGAAACATTGCCGGAATCGAAACTGGTGTCACCAAAGGGATACTCTTCCCGGTGCAGCAGCTCGAACTTCCCTTTCCCGGGATCGAAGCGGGAGATGATAAGGGCCTTTTCGCTATGGGAGGTGATCAGCAGATCCTCCCTCCAGGTAAACAGGTTGTCGGGATTTCCCTTCCAGGGGATCTCGTAGGTTCCCCCCCTTCCGGTCAATCTCTGCAGGGTGTTGCCCCCGTGGTTTATCAGGTAGACGTCAGCCCCGTAGCGGCAGAGCACGAGAGGATTCAGGCCGGTCTTGATTTCTTCCACGCCGCCATCGGTCTTATTCACCACGGACACGCTCTTGGAATCGAAATTGGAGACGTAGATCTTCTCCCGGTCGAAGACCAGGTCGGCAGCCGCCAGGCCCACCTCGACCCGGCGCACCACCCGGCTGCTGTCGGGATCGATCACCTGCAGGATGCTGGGAAGATCGTCGCTCTCCCCCACCCGGACCAGGTAGATGCGGCCCGCTTCACGGTCGTACTTCAAAATCCGCTGGGTGGTCTCCCGGTTTACCTCGTCGGCCAGGGTCAGCCGTTGGCCCGGTTCGAAAAGGCGCACCTGGTCCCGCAGGACCCCCAGGAACTGCTCTTCCTTCCCCCAGTTGTTCTGGGTGAAGTAAAGCGCCCCCTTGTCATCCACCACCAGCTGCATGGCCTGGCGGGGGATTCTGCGGTCATAAAAACCGAGATCGTCCGCCGCGATGGTCAGGATCCCGTTCTTGGCCGCCCAGATGTAAACGGTGGGCCAGTACGATTGATGGGGACCGTAGGAGAGATAGACGTCCCCCCGGGGAGAGCGCTCGGCCCGCAGCGGGTAATCGTAGGGCAGATCGTGAACGCGGTAGGTGCCGTCGGGGAATACCTCGGCGAACTGATCTTCCGAGTTGAAGACCAGAAAGGATCCCCGCGATTCGATCTCGATCAGATCGACCGGCGCCCAGCCGGTGCGGATCTTACCGGTCCTCCCGGCGGCCGGATCCAGGGTATTAAGGGCGGCTCCGAAGGTGCCGTTAACGGCGGTGGCTCCCTGGGGAAAATAGATCAACCCACCCTGGGGATCATAGGCCATGGTGAACATGTGGGGGATGATTCCCAATCCGGTGATCCTTTCGCGCAGCTCTCGGCCCTCCAGATCGATAACATCCACCTCGCCGTGGGCCCAGCTACCCACATAGAGGATATCGTTCTCCGCGTCCAGGGCGGAGGCGTCATTACCGTAGGCCGGTATCATGATCTCCTCCAGACTTCCCTCTCCCGCGAATCCGGCCACGTGCACGGAGGCATGGTTGTCGTAGGGAATATAAACCTCATCCCGGAGATGATTGTATATCATGCCCACCCCTTCGGTGAAACCGGGGAGGGGCACGATCCTGTCGTCCCCCCCCTGGATATCGATCCGGGCCGCCGCCGTTACCTTTCTTTCCGCCGTTTCGGTTACCAGGTAAAGGAAGTGCTTTTCCCGGTTGTATCCGGCCAGGTGCCACCTCCCGCCGGCGGCGAGGGCCAGGGGCCGGGAGGAAACCAGCTTTCCGTCTTTCCCCCTGAATAGATAGAGGGACGGTTCGATACCGTCCACGGCCGCGATTATGCCCAGGTCCCTGTCCGCTATTACCTTCCGGATGGGGGGCGGCGGGGTGGCGTTGAGATTGACCAGTTGCTCCTCTTTATCCAGCCAGCGGAGCTTTTTCAATTTCCCCGAGGAAGCCTGGTAGAAGGCCAGGTGTTTGCTCTCCCGGCCGGCCAGAAACACGTTTCCGGTAGCCTCATCCACGGCTATAGATTCATACTGTTCCCCGGTGGGAACGGTCAGCGGAGATCCCACGGAACGGTCAGCGATATGGAAACAGCGGATCCCGATAAGGTACACCGTGCCGGTGCGGGTGCTGAAGGTCATCGCCTCCGCTTTCAGGTGCTGCAGGGCCCGGCCCCCCAGGGGAACATTCTTCACCGACCCGGTGTGGCAGTCGACAAAGGTGAGGGACGAACTCAGCGTATTGGCCGCGATTAATTGCTGGCGCTGGTTATCCATCATTACCAGCAAGGGCCCCGCCCCGTTTACCTCCACTCCCGGGCCCTTCAGGAAATCGACCCGGGTGACATCCACTTCGGCCCGGGCCCGGAATGCCACGGTTAAAAGCAATACCCAGAACAGCCATTTTCTGATCATATCCCCATCCTCTCTCTATTTCTCCACCGGGAAGGTCATCTTGCCTTTCCACTCAATCACCGGGAGGCGCTGATTTATATATTCCGTCAGGAGGACCGTGATCCGTATGGTTTGCAGGGTGCCCTCCATTTTCCAGGCCGGATCGTATTCATCCCTGACGGTATGGTAGTCGCCCTGGAAAAAATCCCTTATATGGTTCTCTCCGCCGGCATAATCCTCCCCCGCGGAGATCCAGAGGGAGGGGATGCCCCGGCGGGCGAAGCTGAACTGATCGGAACGGTAGAAGAAACCCTGTTCGTGCATGGAGAAATAGGAATAATCCAGGTTTTGCTCCCGCAGTATTTCCTTTAGGATATCCTCCAGGGTGGAATAGCGGGCCCCGATGGCCATGATGTCGCCCGTCCTTTCCCACACCGGGGTGGATTCGAAGTTTATGTTGGCCACCACCTTCTCCGGAGAGATACTCCCGGCAAAGTAGCTCGAGCCGAGCAGTCCCGATTCCTCCGCCTGGCAGGCCAGCACGATCACCGAGTAGCGGAGCCGGCTTTGGCGTTCCTTCAGGATCTTGGCGGTCATGACCAGGGAGGCGACCGCCGAGCCGTTGTCGATGGCGCCGTTGTAGATTTGATCGCCGGAGAGGGTGGTATCCATCCCCAGATGATCTATATGGGCGCTGAGCAGAACCGCCCGCTCTTTCAAATCGGGATCCGAGCCGGGTATATACCCTACCACGTTCCGGGTCCGGAAAGAGCGAAACTCGTTCCGGCCGGCCAGGTTTACCGTTACTCCCAGGTCCACCGGCCGGAAATCGCGGCCGTTCGAGCGGGCGTAAAGATCGTCCAGGGATATCCCCCGGGCCCGGAGCACCCGGCGCAGCTTTTCCTCCCGTATCCAGCCGCGAAAGGCCAGATTATTTTCCAGGGCCGATTCCAGGTACAGCTCCTCCCCGCCCCAGGAGTTACGCACCACGTGCCATCCGTAACCGGCGGACCGATCGGTATGGATGAGCAGGATACCCTTGGCTCCCTGGCGGGCCGCCTCCTCAATCTTGTAGGACCATCTCCCGTAATAGGTAAGGGCCGGGCCTTCGAAGAGGCCGGGGTCCTCGCCCCCCGGTTCGTTCACCCGTACGATCACGATTTTATCCTTTACCGAAACGTCCCGGTAATCGTTCCAGGACCAATCAGGGGAGACTATTCCAAATCCGGCGAAAACCGCCTCTTTTTCCAGGGAGAAACTCTTTTCGTCCCGGGGATAGTTTCCGACCACGTCCTCCCCCAGGGAGCATGGGATCCCGTCCAGCTCCAGGTCACACTCACGGAGGGTATACCCTTTCAGGGTGAAATCCTGAAAATAGTCACCCCCGTACGGAGCGATATCGAGCAGCTTGTAAGCGCTCTTCACGTAATGCTCCGCCAGCTCGCCTCCCCTGGTTCCCGGCGCCCGTCCTTCCAGCAGATCCAGGCTCAGAAACTCGACCACGCTCTGCATCTCCTGCCGGGAAAGGAGCGGCCCCTCCTCATCCTTCCGGGATGTATCCTTCCGGGGCGCGCAGGCGGAAAAAACCTGCGGGATTAATAACATCACGAGCAAGGCGATCATCCGGAACATTTTTCATCTCCTTCGTTGATACCACTTCCTGGAGCACCGGCTTGCTTTCGCGGGCATTCTTCCCTTATCTCCCCCGGTACTTCCCGATCCCCCCCGCGGGCCGGCGGTGCTCCGCGCCGGGCTATAAAGCCTGGTCACCACTCCAGGCTAGGGGATGAAGCCCTTATTATCAATCCCTTAGTGAGGGGAGAATCACATTTTTGAAATAGAGAATGCATAATCCCGGCCCGGCGAAAAAAGCAATGGAACCGGAAGGATTATTCATCGTATAACTGGTATGTATGCCGGATCGGATTCATCCCCATAGGGAGACCGTTATGAAAATCCTGCTCTTACAGCTGATATCCCTTTTTCTGCTGGTTGGTTGCGGATCGTCCTCCCCCGATTTCATCTTGGTGGAAGGGGGCGGTTTTGAAATGGGAAATAGTTACCCGGGAGGGGACGATGACGAGAGACCGGTGCATAACGTGGAGCTTGATCCTTTCTATATCGGAAAGACCGAGCTGACGGTGCGAGAGTTCAGGGAATTCATCAAGGCCACCGGATACGTGACCACGGCGGAAGAAAAAGGCTGGGCCTCGGATTTCGCCGGGGATAAGGTGGAAAAGATACCCGGCGCCTGCTGGAAGAAGGTCGGCTTCGCGCAGGACGACAGCCATCCGGTGGTTTGCGTGAGCTGGTTGGACGCCATAGCGTACTGCAACTGGCGCAGCGAAAAAGAAGGTTTATCCCCCTGCTACAGTGGAGAGGGGGATTCCGTACGGTGCGACTTCGGCGCCGACGGCTACCGGCTCCCCACCGAGGCGGAATGGGAATATATGGCCCGGAGCCGGGGAAAAAGGATTAAATATGCCTGGGGGGACGGGGAGCCCTATATAAACGGGCGCCCGGCCGGAAACACCAAAGACGAAGCGGCCCGGAGGGAATGGGGGGTAAAAAAGTACTGGGAAGGATACGACGACGGCTATGCCTGCACTTCACCGGCAGGCCATTTCGCCCCCAATGAACTGGGAGTGCACGATATAAGCGGGAATGTCTATGAGTGGTGCTGGGACCGGTACGGTGAGGATTATTACCAATACAGCCCCGTCCGGAATCCCACCGGGCCCGCGCGAGGGGAAATGCATTCCTGTCGCGACGTCGGCTTCGGATGCCCGGTCTACCAGGAATGCGTGGCCAGCCGGGGCAAAGGGAAACCTGACCTGACGTTCAGTTGGGGAGGATTTCGCCTGGCCCGTTCCCGGCCGTGAACGAGCCTGGCCGCTCCCGGCCGGCTCCACACTATAATTGAGCTTGGTCACTGCCGACCCGCTCCGAACCCGAACCGCTCCCGCTCCCAACGGGCCCGGAGAAGAAAATCGGCGACCGTGGCCAGCATGACCAGTGAGGAAAAAAAGGAGTCCCTCCATGAGACGTATCCTCTTTCTGCTGATTATTGTTATCCCACTTACTCTTCAGGCGCGGGCCCTGGCACAGGGGAAAATGGGATATTACCGTTATCCGGCCATCCACGAAAACACGGTTATCTTCACCGCCGAGGGGGATCTCTGGAGGGTAACGCTCGAGGGAAGCGTGGCCCAGCGTCTGACCACCCATCACGGGGTGGAATCGTATCCGGCAATCTCCCCCGATGGTTCCCGGCTGGCCTTTTCGGCCCAGTATGAAGGCCCCACCGAGGTCTATGTCATGCCACTGGACGGGGGCCTACCCCAGAGAAAAACCTTCGAGGGAAGAAACGCCCAGGTAGTGGGATGGACCCCGGAGGGAAAACTTATCTACAGCACCTCGAGCTATTCCACCCTTCCCAACACGCAGCTGGTCCTCCTGGATATAAAAAACAACTCCCGGGAACTTTATCCCCTGAGCCAGGCCAGTGACGGAAGCTTCGATCCGCAGGGGCGGACCCTATTTTTCACCCGCCTGGCCTTCCAGGGAAGCCACACCAAACGCTACCGGGGGGGCACGGCCCAGAATCTGTGGAAGTATGCCAAAGGGAGCGCGGAAGCTGTTCCTCTCACCTCCGACTATCCCGGAACCAGCAAGGATCCGATGTGGTGGGAAGGTCGGCTTTATTTCGTCAGCGACCGGGACGGCACCATGAACCTGTGGTCTATGGAAGCGGACGGCGGCGATCCGCGGCAGCTCACCTTTCATAAGGGATTGGACGTAAGCTCCCCCTGTCTGCATAAGGGGAAAATCGTCTACCAACTGGTGGCCGACCTCTATCTCTACGATATCTCCAGCCGGGAGGACCGTGAAATCCCCGTCACCCTGGCCTCCGACTTCGACCAGACCCGCGAACGCTGGATCAAGAACCCCCAGCAGTACCTTACCTCGGCGCACCTCTCTCCCGACGGCGACCGGGTGGCCTTAACCTCCCGGGGCCAAGTATTCGTGGCGCCGGTGGAGGAAGGCAGGCTGGTGCGGGTAACGCGCAAAAACGGGGTACGCTACCGGAACGCCGCCTTCCTGCCGGACGGAAAGAATCTGCTCCTGCTCTCCGACGAGAGCGGAGAGCTGGAATTCCATGAAATTCCGGCCAACGGAGTGGGTGAGGGACGGGCCCTGACCGCCAACGCTCGGGTATTCCGCTATCCGGGCATCCCCTCCCCCGACGGCAAGCTGATAGCCTTCAGGGACAAGGATTATCAATTATGGATTCATGATCTGGCCCGGAATAGAACCAAGAAGATCGCCGCTTCGGAAACCTCCAATTTCTCCAACCTCACCTGGTCGCCGGACGGCAAATGGCTGGCCTACGTGCAGGATGCGGATAACTCTTTTTCACAGATCAAGCTGTACAATCTGGATAAGGGTGAGATCACGGCCGTCACCAGCGACCGCTTCGACAGCTGGAGCCCCGCCTGGAGCCCCTGCGGCAAGTGGCTGTATTTCCTTTCCGACCGGCACTTCGTGAGCCTGGTCCGCAGTCCCTGGGGAGCCCGGCAACCCGAACCGTTCTTCGATAAAACCACCCGCATATACGCGCTGCCCCTGATGCCCGGGGAAAGATCGCCCTTCCTGCCCGAGGACGAGGTGTACCTGGCCGGGAAGGAGAAAAAAGCCCGGGAAAAAAGCGCCGCGGAGGATAAAAAGGATAAAAAAGACAAAAAGGATTCCGGCGGAGAGAAAGAAAAGATCAAGGTGGCAATCGAACTGGAGGGGATACAGAGCAGGATCATCGAGGTGCCGGTCGATCCCGGAGATTATACCGACCTGGCGGTCAATGATAAATACCTCTTCTTCGTGGAGCGGGAGATCTCCCTGCAAAGGAAAAGGACCCTGCAGGCGCTGGAAATCAAGAACAAGGATATCGAGGTCAAGACCTTGCTCGCCGACGTGGGAGAGTACGAACTTTCGCGGGAAGGAAAGAAGCTGATGGTCCGCAAGAGCAACGATATCTACGTGTTCACGGCCTCCGACGCGGCCCCCTCCAAGCTGGAGAAGCAGCGGGTCCCCCTGGGTGGCTGGTCTTTTTCCTTGAAGCCGCGCGACGAATGGCGGCAGATGTTCGGGGAGGCCTGGCGCCTGGAACGCGACTACTTTTATGACAAAAATATGCACGGGGCCGATTACGACGCCGTCCTGAAGAGATATCTCCCCTACGTGGATAGGATCACCGACCGGGAGGAACTGAACGATCTTATCGCCCATATGGTGGGCGAGTTGTCCGCCCTGCATACGTTCGTTTGGGGAGGGGACCGGCGCAGCGGTGAGGATGATATCAGCCAGGGAAGGCTGGGCGCGGAACTGGTCCGGGACGATAAAAATAAAGGCTTCCGCATCGAGCATATCTTCGAATTCGATCCCGACTTTCCCGGCCGCCGCCCACCCCTGGCGGAACCGGGCACCAACATAAGCGAGGGGGATGTCATAACGGCCCTTAACGGTATCCCCCTGAGCGGCATCGCAGATCCGGCCGTGCTGCTTAAGAACCAGGCGGGAAAGCAGGTGCTGCTCACCCTGATCTCGCAAGAAAGCAAGGAGCCGTTCGACGCTATCGTCAAGCCGGTGACTCCCGGCGCGGAATCGAATCTGCGCTATAACGAGTGGGAATACCGGAAGCGAAAAGAGGTGGAGGAAAAAGGCCGGGGGGAGATCGGCTACGTGCACCTGCGCGCCATGGGCGGGGAGGACTTCAGCGAATGGATGGAGAATTTTTATCCGGTATTCAACCGGAAGGGATTGATAATCGATGTCCGTCACAACCGGGGAGGGAGTATCGACAGCTGGATACTGGAAAAATTGTTGCGCCGGGTCTGGTTCTACTGGAAACCCCGGGTGGGTAAGCCTTTCTGGAACATGCATTACGCCTTCCGCGGCCACATGGTGGTTCTGTGCAACGAAAGGACCGCCTCCGACGGCGAGGCCTTCGCCGAAGGCTTCCGCCGCCTGGAACTGGGTAAGGTCATCGGCACCCGTACCTGGGGCGGTGAGATATGGCTGTCTTTCGGAAACTGGCTGGTGGACCGGGGCATAGCCTCCGCCGCCGAGATCGGCGTCTATGGTCCGGAAGGTGAGTGGCTGATCGAGGGTCACGGAGTGGAACCCGACATAGTGGTCGACAACCTTCCCCATGAAACCTTCCGGGGAAAGGACGCGCAACTGGAGGCGGCCTTGCAATACCTGAAAGAGAAGATAAAAGAGGAGCCGGTCGAGATTCCTCCGCCCCCGGAATATCCCGACAAGTCGGCGCGGGAATAAGCGGGTGATCATCACTCCAACTTCAATTTGTCGGTCAGCACCCGGGTCGCCAGCCGGTGGCCCCGCTCGGTGAAATGGCCTTCTAAATAGAAGATCTCCCGGGGATCGTAGCCCCGGTAATCCTCGGTCAGATCGATAAAATCGATACCTTCCAAACACCGGGACAAGATCCGGTTGGGGATATCCAGATCGAAATGCCGGGGCACGTTCTTCCCCCCCATCTGTGGTTCCGGAGCCCCAGATCCCGAAGTTCAAGGTCTCCACCGGAACGCCCTCCCGTTAGGAAAGGCTGGATTCCAGCAGGCGGGGAAAGGTCTTATCCATGGCCACTCCGTTACCCGTGGTAAAGGAATCTCCCATAAAGGCGATCCGCAATCCCATCTCCAACAGCAGCAGCACGAACAGTACCGCCAGCAATGAAAGCATCAATGAATGCCCGAGCTTGGGGTCTCTCTTGACCATGATCCCTTCCTGGAGATCCGCCCGCGCGGGCGACAACCGACCGAACCCATCACGCGCCCGGTATCCGAACAGACCCTAACGGAAATCGTCCGGATATCTCCCGCTGAGGAGAAATTCACTCCACGCCCGCGCCACCCTGTCCCAGCTGAAATAGCGCGCCCTTTCCACGGCTGCCCGCCCCAGCTTGATCCGCAGCTCCCGGTCGGCCAGCAGCAGGTCCAGCTTTTCCCGGGCCTCTTCATCGCTCGCCACGATATATCCGGATATGCCGTTCTGAACGTGCTCCGGACGGTAATCGCCGTAGGCGATGGCGGGCAGGCCGCAGGCCATCCCTTCCAGCACCACCTTGGGCAGGCCCTCGTGTCGGGAGGGCAGAAACAGGATGTCGGATCGATTCATCTCCCGGGACAGCTCCGGGTGGGGGAGGGGGGATAAAAGCCGGAAATTATCGACCTTTCCCTTCCGGGCCGTTTGTAAAACTTCCTCCCGCAGTTTTCCCGCGCCCACCCACAGAAAATCGGCCCCGGGAAAACGGGCCGCGGTTTCCACGAAAAACAGCGGGCGCTTTCGCTCCGAGAGCGTTCCCACGCAGATGACCCGCGGGCGGTCATTCTCTCTTTCCACCTCCCGGGGACGGAATATTTCCGTGTCCACGCCGACCGGGATCTTGCCCACCTCCGCTATGCCGAATTCCCGTCTAACGGTCTCTATGATCATATCGGTCAGACCGAAGACATAGTCGGAATTGAGGGCGTTGCGGCGCGCTCTCCTGCGGTAGGCCTCGCCCGCCGGATAGGGCAGGATGATCTCTACATGATGGACGGTCTTGGCTCTATTCAGACACAACCTCTTTACCCACCAGTAAGATCGATTCTGATAGGAACGGATATAGAAATGATAATCCATCCTTTTAAGAAAAATGTAATACAGGGCCCTCAGCGCTCCTCCCCTGCCGTTCCGGTCGATGAGAGTGACGTTTTCCTTCACGCACTTGGGATCCACCTCCCCCTCTCCGTGATTGAAAATATAGATATCGAAGGGCTCGCCCAGGCGGGCTGTTATATCCCTGGCGTTAAGGTCCTGGGGCACCATGCGGGAGGTGTTGGCATTGGCGAAGAATAGTATTCTTATCTTCTTTTTATCCATCATGGCCAGGGGCGAATATTTTCGCGCCGATTACTTTTTTCCGCCGGGAGAGCGTTCACCACGCCCCTCTCCCCGGAAGGGCGCTCAGCCCTCCGCTCCTCTATCCCTCCATATCAAATAGATGCCTTTCAGCCGCCGCGCGTATATAATATAAAGCACGGTCAGGATCACCAGCATGATCGCGATCTTCAGCAGCGCCACCTGGAACGCGCCCAGGGAGCCGGACAGGAACACCACCAGGGAAAGGGCGAATCCCCCCAGGACGAATAGATACATCCGGCCCCAGCGGTACCCGAAATCGTTAACCTTCCGGGAGAGAATCACCGCCATCACGCTGGTAACGAACATGGCGATCAAACTCGCCACCGCGGCGCCCACCTTTCCATAGGGTCCCACCAGCAAGGCGTTTAACCCCGTGTTCAGCAAGGCCCCGGAGAAGGTGATAATCGACACCAGCGAGGTCCTTTTAAGAAATACCGGACCGATCACCATGTAATAGACGCTGCGGGACACAAAAGCGTAAACCAGGAAAGGAGTCACCACCCAGCCGGCGTGATAACTTTTGGTGGTGATCAACCGGAGGACTTCCGGGGAGAAGTAGACGCATCCCAAGCCCACCACCGAGAAGAAGAGCACGAAAACCTCCGCGTACTCCCGGATCTTCTTTCTCCCCTCCTCCCCCTCGGTACTCTTCTCGAAAAACCAGGGACTGTACGCCTGATTGATCGTCACCATAAAAACATGTATTATGTTGGCCACCTGGAATCCGATGGTATAGATGCCCACCTCCGATATATCCGCCAGGTTATTCAAAAAAATCCGGTCGATGAGGGTCATCATCCATCCGGCCAGGGCATGGGGCAGAAGGGGCAGGGAATACCTGAGGCTGACGCCGAGCTGCCGGCGGTCGATTCCCAGCTTGATTTTCGAGCGGAACATCAGGAAGGAAATGAGACCGAAGACCGCGTTGGCGATCAGCAGGGCGAAAATCACCCCCATCACCTTCAAATCAAAGGCCACCACCAGCACCACGGTCAGCACCAGGTTGAAGAGGAAATGGCTCAGGTCCAGAATCCCGGAGTCCTTTCCCAGTTGTTCGGCCTTGAGATAGGTTTGATAAATCTGGTAACCGGCCTGGAAAACACAGGTCAGGATACCGGCCAGCAGGTAGGGATAGAAAGGGATATTGCCCAGGAAAGGCTCCAGCAGGTACCTGTGCCCCAGGCTGAATATCAGGGCGAACAGAATCGCGTTCAACAGGACCGTGGAGTAAACCGTGCCCCACAGCGTGCGCCGTTTTTCAAGCTGGTGCTTGAACTCATAGTGGTACCTCATCCCGGCGCCGTTTAAGGAGAGGAGGACGAAAATACTCACGAACTGAACCAGGGAGGTTATAAGGCTTACCATGCCGTATTCGGCGGTGGTAAGATAGACCGTGTAGAGGGGGAGAAGGAGGAATCCGATGCCGTTTTTCAGGATCAGCACGATACTGTAGACTATTGAATTTTTTATTAGCTTCATAATTAACGACCGGTCCGCCCCGCCCTCCGATCAGGGCCTTTCCCACCGGGGCAAGATAATCCACCGGCCTCCCCTCACCGGACACCGCCCAGGCGGAGAGAAAACCGGATCGCCTAACCATCCAGAACCCTCACCGCCAGCAGGGTGAGATCGTCCTCCAGCCGCTTTCCCTCCACGAACCTGTTTATCTCCGCTTCCAGCTCTTCCAGCAGGCGCACGGGAGAAAGCTCCCGGTGGGCCAGCAGGAACCTCTCCACTCCCGCTTCGGCAAACATTTCTTCCCGGGGATTTATGGCCTCGCTGAGCCCGTCGGTATAGAGGAATATCAGGTCGCCGCCTGGCAGCTTCACCGTATCCAGCTGGTACGCGATCTCCGCCATGGCGCCCAGGATCAATCCACCGCACACCAGCCGGGTGATCCGGCCGTCCCGGCCGATCACCAGGGGGGGATTGTGCCCGGCGTTAACGTAGCTGAAGGTCATACTCCTTTTATCAAATATCCCCACGAAAAAAGTGATGAACTGATGGGCCTGGGTGTTGTGGAAGATCAGATCGTTGATCTGGCCCACTATCGTTTTCAGGTCGGAACCGATCCTCACCGCGGTGCGGATGGAAGCCTGCAGGTTGGACATGAGCAGGGCCGCTCCCGCCCCCTTGCCCGAAACATCTCCGATGGCCAGGACGGTGCGCCGGTCGTCTAGATTTATCACGTCATAGTAGTCGCCCGCGATCTCCAGGCAGGATTCGCTCTTTCCCGCCACCTCCAGGCCGGGGGTTTGGGGAATTACCCGGGGGAGGAGGCCTTCCTGCACCGTGCGGGCCATGTTGAGCTCATCCTCCATTCTTTGCTTTTCCAGGTTCTCTTCCAGCAGCACGATATTCTCGCTGGCCATCGCCACCTGGAAGGAAAGGGAACCGAGCAGCTCTATGTCGGCGCTCTCGAAATCGTTTCGATCGGTCTTATGCCCCAGGGCCAGGAATCCGATCAATTTTCCCCGGCTGACCAGCGGCAGCACCAGGGCTATCTTTTTATCGGTCAGCCATTTCCTTTCCGGGGGAGCGATGGCTATCTTATCCCCGGCCAGAATCTCGTCGACCATCAAGGGACGGTTCTGCAATCCGAACAGGGCCTGGCTGAAAGGACTCTCCCTCTCAAATGGAGTATCCTCCCCGCTCCAGTGCTGCAAGCTCTCCTGGGCCTTGACCCGCAGCACGGGATAGACCAGTTCGACCTTCAGGGCCTCGCGGAATTGGCCTTCCAGTCCGATCCAGAACGCGTGCTTTTCCGATATCACCAGGGCGCTGGAGAGAAAATCTTTCAGCATCTGCTTCAACCGACTGCGTTCCGGATATATCTTCCTTTCCAGCAGGTTCTGGATCCTTCTTTGGGCCGGAGTGAAACCGATGGCCATCAGCAGGGTGGCGGTGGGCAGCAACGCCCGGCTCCCGACATTTACCCGGCTGAGCAGCGCTTCGCTGATAAAAAATACCAGAGCGAAAAAGGCGGCCAGCAGAAAGACCGTCACCACCGCGTAGCGGGTACCCCGCTTTATCTTTCCCTCCACCTCCAGCAGGCGGTAACGCCCGAAGGCGTAGGCGAAGGAAAGGGGAGAGAGCAGAAGGCCCAGAAAGACCAGGATGATTATCCCCATTACGAGTGTTTCCGACTGCCGGGATAACCATCCCCGGGCCAGCGTGGCGAGCAGAATAAAAATCACCATTCCGGACAATCCGCTTCCCGTTCCCCACAGAACCAGCCTGGTTTGCCTGCGCTGCAGATTGTCCCGCGTACTCCGGTTGTAAGTTCCCAGCAGAATGAAACCGGCGAGCAGCTGCAGAACTATCATAGCGGGCGTCACTATGGCAAAGATTAGCAGGTAGTGAAGGAAGGACACGATCAATACCAGGAAGGGCAAGAGGTAGCAGAGCAGGTAGGCGGACAGGGGATGGTTTTTCACGAACTTCCGCGGTTGGGGAAAGAGCAGCTGGAGGTTCAGCCAGAAAGCCCCCACGAACAGTACCGGCCAGCGCAGTATCCTCTGGATAAATTCCACGTAAGGTATCTCGAAGGTCTCGACACTATGAATGCCCATGTTGATGGCGGCCGCCATCAAGGCCGCCATGGAGAAACAGAACATGGCCAGGGCCCTGACCGCTCCCGATTCCGGCCTCCTGACGTTCGCCCACAGCCCCACTCCGATGAAGAGCAATCCGGTCAGCACCCGGAGTAGATGCAACACCGCCATGGAGATAAAATCGAAGGAAGTTACCTCCCTGGCCACCACCACCGTACGCAGGGTGTCGTCCCCATGCCGGTAAGCGAGGGGGATTTCATATCCCGGGTGATGAGTATGCAGCTCTTCCAGCAAAAAAGTGAGGGTGGCCAGTGAATCGGCGAGCTGGATCAACGTATCACCCCGGGCCGGATAGGGAGAGGAGGCAAAATCCAGGGTGTCGATCCGGGAAAATACCATTTCGTAATCCGGGCCCAGGGAGATATCGCTCTCCATATTCCCGGTGGACTTCCAATTCAGGGTGCGCAAGGTCTCCTGCGTGTAGAACAGGAGGGAGATCGCCAGCAACAGGAAACCGAGAATAATGACCAGCCGGGATAAAATTTTATTCGTCATGCATACTATCCGTCCGCCCGAGCGCGCGTCTAATGTATAAATCCGTCCCGGCCGCGGAAAATCCGCCCCCGGGCGTTTCAACTTCGCTTTATACCATAAGGGGGCGATTATTTTAAGCACCTTTTATAAAACCGGCCGTAAGTATCTACCCGGCGCAACGCGGGGAGGCCGGCGGGGCCCCGCGGCCAAGAGCTGCCCGGGGTGTATCCTCAGTCTCCAACAACTGGGACGGACGGGCTGCATAAAGCCGGTTTAAATCCAGAGAGGCACCTACCGGACGCCTTTGATCCGGTTGCAGCCCTCGAATTACTTCAGCAATACCATCTTACGGGTTTGTCGGAAATCCCCGGCCCGCAGGCGGTAGAAATAGATCCCGCTGGACAGTGAACCGGCGTTCCAGCTAATCGTTTTGTAACCCGCTTCCTGCCGCTCGTCAACCAGGATTGCCACCTTCTGCCCCAGGATGTTGAAAACCTCCAGCCTTACGTGGCAATCGCGCGCCAGTTGGTATTTGATCTGGGTCACGGGATTGAACGGATTGGGATAGTTCTGAGCCAGGGAGCTGACTGCGGGGATCTTGCCCTGGGGATGAGAATCATCCACCCCGGTGATCGAGGGAGGTAGTATCTCCAGGGACGCTCCCACGATCGGCTCACCCTCGATGGTGCCGGCCAGATGCACTATCCCGGAATCGTTTTCCGTTCCCGCCGCAGCGGTAACGGTGAGTTGGGCATCCTTTCTCTCTCCGGGATCGACCGAAGCGAATAGGAACTCGGTGGAGCCAAGCTGAGTGAAATCGGGATCCGCCGAGCTCACCTCCAGGGACCAGCCGGGCCAATCCTCGAGGTGCAGGCCGAAGCAAACGTCGTGTCCGTGCACGCTATCCGGATTGCAGACCTTGAAATCCACCACCACCTCATAATCCCCTCCTCCCGTCTCGGTCAGGGTCTCAATGGCGTAATTCCTCCAGCCGATGTTGTTTTCCCAGCCGGCATTGTGCCTTACTATGGGATCGGTGGCGCAATATATGGTCACCCAGATACAGGTGTGCCGGGGCTGGCCCAGGGAAACATCCCAAGTCACCCAATGGGCGGTGTCGGTTTCTCCCACCCCCAGGTAAGGGATCACGTAGGAACCGATAAGGTGAAAATCCTCTCCCCACACCGGGCTTCCCAATCCGTAATCGGCCCACCAGAACTCCACCGTTACCGCCGTGGCGGCGGCGGTTCCGATATTCTTGACGTAGGCATAGACGTGATTGATCTTACCCGGTACGGGGCTATCCTCTCCCGGCTCCCCCGGGATGCCGTCGAGATCGTTATCGATCAGGATATCGGGGCTGTTCCAGTAACCCCGGTCGGGATCTCCATATTCGTACTTGTCGTTATGGTTTACGTCCCAGGAGGGCATCCGGCCGTCATCCCCCACGCAATCCCGTATGATAACATCCTCATAACCGTTGCAGGCCTTGGAGTAACTGACGTAGGGCAGGAAGTCCGGCTTGGTGATGGTAACGCTGATGTGTCCGTAGCCGGTGGGATTTACGGTCCGGGAAAATTGTCCCGAACCATTGGTAAATCCGGTCTCGTACACCCCGCACCCCGAGAGGCAGACAAAGGCATCGTTTACCGGAGAGCCTCCCTGATCATCCACCGCAATCTGGAAGGAGGTCCCCACTCCCACCGGCACCTGCAGGGTTTGCTCGGTTACGTCGAAGGTATTAAAATCATCGGTCCAGATCGGCATCTCCGGATCACCGAGCAGGTTGAGGGCGTACATGGTGAATCTGTAGGCATCATCCGATCCGGCGGTGATCACATATTCGGTCTTGGAGCGCGCCAGGGTCTGGCCGCTGTGGACCACCCGGTGGGCCAGCAGGGATTTGAAATAACTTATATCGTAAGCCGCCGAGCGGCTGATCCAGGGGTTTTCTCCGGAAGTATAGAGCCCGTAGCGGGAATTGCCCACGAAGGCCACC
The DNA here is from genome assembly GCA_016926065.1 of Candidatus Krumholzibacteriota bacterium. Classification (GTDB taxonomy): domain Bacteria; phylum Krumholzibacteriota; class Krumholzibacteriia; order Krumholzibacteriales; family Krumholzibacteriaceae; genus JAFGPI01. The sequence continues at coordinate 15,781 of JAFGPI010000006.1, read as the reverse complement.
GCGCCCCCACCCGCATTCTGGAGAAAATGCTCCGCGATGCAATCTCCCCCGCTCCAGTCGAATCCGGCCGCCATGCAGCCCACCGAATAAAGAACCGACTGGCGGTCGCCGTTCACCAGATTGTCGACATCGGTGAGGGTGAGGTTACCGCCCGAGGTTCCCATCACACTGTAATTGCAGTGGCCCGAGTGATTGACCAGGTTATGACCGTCATCCAGCGCGTCCAGGCAGGACTGCTTGGTGACTCCTTCATACCGCTTGGTGATCGGATCGAAGCGGGCCGGCACGCAGTGGGTGTCGATATAATCCTTGGTTTCCTCGGAAAAGGTCCTGGTGTCCAGGTCGAATCCCATCATCAGCATCTCCAGCGGATAATCGGTCAGCGGCGGCCACCTCTCATAATCCACCACCTTGTTGACGAAAACGTTCACCTCCGCCGCCGTCTCCACCGGGGCCCGGCCCACGAAAACATCCGGATACATATCGACACCATCGTCCGGCTCTCCGTACACGCCATCTCCGTCGCCGTCCCAATCGCCATCCAGATCGGAATAGTAGAGATCGCAGGGGATATCGACCGATAAGCCGAATATATCCAGGTGACACTCCCTCTCCGGGATCACGCTCACATCCCCTCCCAGCAGGAACCAGCTCACTCCGGCACGGTAGGCGTCAATGATGTAATTCCGGATTTTCTCCTGATCGTCGTCACCGGTGTACTCGACAATTATCTCGTTGGTGGTTTTAATGAAGGCATTGACGCCCTTCTTGGTCTTCCATTCTATCAACTTTTGAAAATTGGGACTGAGGGTTTCGTTGGTTATTATCACATAGTCGAATTCCCCGGCGTAGCGGGGATCGGGAACCATATCCCCCGGATTGATCACCAGCTTGCTAAGCAACCACTCGATAAGCCATTTAATCAAATCAGACCTCCAGGCGAAAAGAGCGGGGGCTACCCCTCCCTGGTGGTAATAAACGGTAAAATCGACACTGTTGTGAAAGATCAACAGACTATCGTCCGGAAGATATTGCAGGGGATGAGCCAGCATTCCGGCCAGGCAAGTTCCCGCCAGGTATCCCTGGTGAGCGTAATCCAGCAAATCCTCCGGGTAGGCGGCGGTGGAGCCATAGACCCGGGGGTCCGGTTTGGTGAAATCGATCTCCGGACCGGTTCCGGGGGTGCTATCGGGCGGTTGCACGGGCCAGAGGTAATATTTGCCGGGAAGGGTATCGGTGTCGAAATAGGTCACCACCACCGAATCGATTATTACCGCCCCGGTGTCCACCAGCACATGGATGTTACCCTGGGGCAGCTGGGGCTCCCCGATCAGGGTAGTAAAAATGTACCCCCGGTACTCCACCACGTCGAAGGTATCGAGGCCGTCCACTACCTGGCTGAAAACCAGCGAATCCTGATCGAAAGTGAGGGCGATATTCCGGGTATCGGCGAACGCTGCCGTGTACAGGCATAACATCGCCAACGGTATTATCGCCAGTGACCTTCTAGTCATCTTGACCTCCTTATCTCATGCGCCTGGATAGCCGTTATGAACATTAACTCAAGGGCGGGAAATGAGACGATCCCGGGAATGACCCCAAAACGGGAACTTAAACCTTTCCCCGCCGACTCAAAACGTTAGCGGCCTTCAATAGAGATCGCTTTTCGGTTCCAACATTTGCCGGATGTGATCAATGTCCGCGAAAAATGCTAATTAAATGATCGCTGGAAGGCGATTATGCCAGATTATCTGCGTTTTGTCAACCGGCTATTCCGGTATAGAGGCAAGAAGCGGAGATGGAGAAAAAGCGCGGTTGGTCTTTCCCCTCAATTTCATAAATAGGGGGCGCAGGCTCTTTCATCCAGTCCATTTCCAGGGGATTGCCTGCCCGGCCATGCGGCCCGCTTCCCGGAAGCAGTAAGAATAAATAAGGAATTCAAGGATTGAGGATATATTCCCGGAGCGATCGATTAGACGGTTTCTTTGACCAGCTCGATCTTCGGCTCATGTCCGCTGAAATCGTCTATCATCTGATCGATCTTGCCAAGCGCCCGGTTCCAGGTATACCTTTCTTCGACCAGCTTACGGCCGTTGAGGGATATCTTCTTATGAAAAACCCGGTTCTCCAGCAACTTTATTATCTCTCCGGCGAATTGCTCGGCGGAATCCGAGATGACGATATTCTCACCCGGCGCGGTTTCCAGTCCTTCCGCGCCCCGCGTGGTACTTACCACCGGGGTGCCCACCGCCATCGATTCGAGAATCTTGTTTTTTACTCCGGCGCCGGTGCGCATGGGGCAAACCGAGACCGCGGCCTGCTGCAGATAGGGCCGCACGTCGTCCACCGAACCGGTCACGAAAATGTTCTTTTTATGAATGCATTTCTTAACCTTGCGGGTCGGTTCGGAGCCTACTATATAGAGGCTGATATCCGGTTTTTCTTTTCTTACCAGGGGCATGATTTTCTCGACGAAATAAACCACCGCATCGGCGTTGGGGAAAGTCCTCATGTTACCCAGGAAAACCAACTTGTTGAAATCGGGAGGCTGGTTGAAATACTGAAAATAATTAACGTCCACGCCGTTGGGAATCACATCCACGTTCTCATGATTGTCAAAATGCGTGAAGTAATTCTTATCCACCGGGGAAACAAATATGTTTTTGTCAAAATGCTCGATAATATCGGATTCGTACCGGAAGACCCTTTTCTTCTCGATGAAATTGAGCAGATAGGAAGCCCCCCTCATGAATTTTTCGGAACGCTCGTAGTTGAGGGACAGGGCGTCCGTTAAATCCAGCAGCTTGGGAACCTGGTCGTAATCCTTCACGAATTCCGCCATTCTGAAAAGATGCACGAAAATCAAATCATATTCCCAGGTCTTTAATTGGCGCGAAATGACCTGCTGCATCTTGGCCGACGAATAATACTTAATCTGCAGGGGAAGGGAGGAGAATAATCCGCAAAAAGAATTAAAATATGACCTCTTTTTGGAAAGCTTCACCGTATGGCACTGACCGACTAGGGGAGAATATTCCGAAATATTATCAATCTCATCCTGATCCGATATGAAAGAGATCAAATCCACATCATGATGGCGGGCCAGATACTTAATAAAATTAAAGGCCCTTAGCTTATCCCCTCCGATGGGGGGAAAGGGTAAGCGGGCGGTAAGAAAAAGAATTCGCATAGTAATTCAAACCTCTTATTCCGCTCTGATTCTGAAATCACGTATTTTAAGGCTTTATCCGGATCAAATCAACTTAAAATTAAATTTAAAATAGCGCCGCGGTTTATATTACCCTTTCATCCCTAAAAAACCACCTTAAGCGCTGGAGATACTCCCCGTCAAGCACCGGCCTTACTCCTAAAACAGCAAAGCCGGTGAATATCAACCGGCGGCTTTACCGTTATAATAAAGTGCATATATCAGATATCAAATAGTCTTGCCTGTAAATTAATGGGCATTCCTAAGATCCATCCCAATATTCTCAAATCCAGGGGACACCCAGGGATAACAGTTTCCCGCCATCGAGAGGGCGTATATAATTTATCGCTATTTTTTGCCCGGGTCAAGTTATTCCGGGCGCGGATTCAGGCCTGGCGGCAAAGAACGCCCGTTCTCCTCCCGCACCCGGCGGTCACCTGGACAGGCTTAAAACCGGGCCAGGATATCCCCGATCAACAGATCCCGGACTACCGCTTTTTCCGAAAACGCTTGCACGTAAGCTCCGGCCCTTTCCACGATCGAGCCATAGAGTACCGGATCGGAGCCCAATCGGCTCACCGCCGCGGCTATGCTGGAGGGCGATTTTACCGGCACCAGCAAACCCCTGACTCCGTCTTCCACCAGATCGGGCACCGATGTCCAAGCGGAGGCGACCACCGGAACCCCCACCGCGAAGGCCTGTAGAATGGCCGCCGGGTACCCTTCTCCGGGATGATAGGTGGGAAAGAGAAAAACGTCGTAACCTGCCATAATATTAATTACTTCCTGGGGTTTCAGCACACCGCGGTAGGAGCAGTTGTCGGCGCCGGAGAGGGCCCGGAAAAAGGAGGGCTCATCCCGTTTGATTATCGGTCCGAAAAAGTCGCAGGAAAGCTCAGGCCGGTTCCGCAATCCTTCAATGATATCAAATATGCCTTTTTCTCTCTTGATCTGCCCTATAAAGACGCACCGTCCGGTAAAGGTTTTCCGCTGCCGGAGAACCGCAAACGACTCGTCGGTCAGAAAATTGGGAAACCAGGTGACTTTTGATTCCGGCAATCTGATCTCGCCCAGAAATGCCTCCTTCAGGGCCAGGGTTTGGGGAAGAACCCTCTCGCACCGGGAAAGCACGGCCCGGAGGAACGCTTTGAAAGGCCGGCTCATTTCGGGAAACCGCTGTACCAGGTAAGTGCCAAAAGGCTTCACGATCACGGGGCGACGCAGCAACCGGGACAGAAGAATAATGGGCAGTCCGGCGGTATAGATAAAACGGGCGTTCGCCCACAGAAGCACTATATCCGATCCCGGCAACCGGCGGGCCACCCGCAAAAAAATCCTCAGCCCCCGTCCCCAGTGCTCCCCCGTCAGCCGGTCTTCCGGCAATTTCAACCTGTTTTCACCGGTCACGTTGACGGCGCGCAGGAGGCAGCCTTCTTCTTTCCAGTAGCGGCTGTGAAGGAGATTATAGGTGGACACCGTATCTCCGCCGATGGGAGGAGGCAACGGTCCGACCAGCAGTATCCTCCTCTTCTTTTTCATGAGGGGCTCCCGGATAGTTGATACCGAGGAAAGATTTTTTACCTCCACCAGTAGCACCAAACACATTTAATTCGGGTACCGGGCTTGACAGGTGAATCATGTTATGATACAATCGATGCTGTAAACAAGAAGATTCTCTCCTCTTCTTCCCTCTGCGTAACAAAATGTGGTTTCTCTAAATCCGGTTATTATTTTATCAATTACATTGAATGGGGAAATGAAGATGCGTTTTTTAACCGTCCTGGTAATGGTATTGATATTCATTACTTCCCTGACCTTCCCTAACCGAGCCTACGCGAGCGAGAAGAAGGATTTTTCGGCCTGGGCGCTGAAGCAGAGCCGGGACTTGGACCGGCGCTGGCAAAAGGTGGTAAAGGTGAAATCCCCGGCCTCCTCCCGGATCTCCCGGATCGCGAATCATCCCTTGGGACCCGCCGGAACCGCGGCCCCCATAACCAGGTGGAAAAAAGGAATCCGGCAGGGATTGAATCCTACCTTCACCCAGAGGGGAAATCCCGCTTTATTGCCCAAGACCACCAACCCGCGGGGCAGACCTTCCCGCGGCCTGTCGGTGCAGGATAGCCCCTCCCGGGTCAGGCTGAACTTTTTGGGAAAGGGAAGCCTGTCACAAAACGCCAACAAGTTCCACCGCAAAGGTTCATTTGTCAGAAGCTACTCCCGGCGCAGTCCCCATATGGGCACCCGGTTTAGTAATGCCAAGCTCCGCAGTAGAACTTCCTCGCTCTCGCGCAGCGCCACCAGGCTCCGGCGCCGGGCGACCAGATAATGACCGTTCCCGATCGATATCGCGTTAATCCGTGCAACCGGTTCGAATCAAGGCGGAGGGCCCCAGGTCCTCCGCTTTTTTATCTTACCGCGGCTACCCTATTCAAACCAGGGCGCCCGGGGATAGACGGGAACAGCTCCATTTCGCCGATAATGTCGAAATTCTTTACACTTTTGCCGCTGGGGGATATCCCCCAACAGCGTTTATTTATAATACATTGTGAAACAATATGTTAACGTTTGGCCCCTGCTGGCACGCCGATTGCGATATATTTGGACAGAAATTAAATTTGTTATCTATCTAATAAATAACCCGACACCCGGGAGGAAATAATGAAGAAGCTTCTTATCTTAGATCTGGCGGTTTTGCTGGCGTTGTTCTTTGCCGGATCAGCCCTGGCTGTTCCCCGATTGCAGACATATATAGTAAATTCAAGATATGAATACAATTACAACTATCTCGACAGCCGCTCTTGGATCGCCAACCAACGCAACTTCGATCTCAAGGTGGTGGGTTACTGGGGATCGACGCAAGCAGCCACCGGCGGCGGTAGCGTTAATTTCCTGACCGGCACCAGCGCCCCCAGCTATGACTATATGGATTGCTACGTGGCCATCAGCGTTCCCCTAAGACAGTCCGGGACGGTGTGGATCAACGGGGTGCAGATAAATAGCTTCACCAATTTCTTCGATGCCCGGCCGGAGGGCACCAATCCTTCCTGGCTGATCCCCCTCACCCGTCCCTCGATTTTCGGAAAATATAATTTTCAGGATATCGGTCGGATAGACAACAGCCAGCAGAACGCGTGGCATTACGATCACGGTCAGATCACCGAGCCCGGCTGGGGCGATGAAATCCTGCTCGATGTGGTGGTCAGCGGCTTTGACTGGGCGCACTTCGACGCCATCGGCGTCGATAGGAACGGACGCACCTATTCCAGCACCTATGACCATGATTCGTCATACTTCGCCACCCCGGAACCCGGCACCCTGAGCCTGCTGGGCCTGGGACTACTGGGTATAGCTCCCCTACTGAGGAGGAAAAAGTAGCCCCGGAGAAGAGAAGCTTCCGGTAAGTAGGCCCCCGACGGAAAACCGGGGCCGATGGAGAATAAGACCTCACCGGCGGGTGTCGTAGCGGCGCCCGCTTTTTCTGGCACCCCTCTTGCTGTTATAACCCTTGTTAAAATTAATAAAACCCGCTATATGCAAAATGTTGCCTATTTTCTTATCGGGAGAAGGAAGGATTTTGCTCATCACCGAAGCTATCCCCCGCGCGCATCCCAAGTTGAGAATAATTTTGCTTGCCTCGGGGTGCGCCCTGCTGGCGCTGCTGTACTATCCGGTACTGGCCGGTTTGATCGTCCAGTACGTGGAAGACGCCAATTACCGGTACTGCGTCCTGATCCCCCTGGTTTCTCTATATATGCTCTGGAGGATACGCGCCTCCCTGGGGACCATACCCCGCCGGGGGGGAACCCTGGTGGGATTGGCGATCATCTTCCTGTCCGCCGGATTGTTGATCGGGGGAACCGCCGCTTCCGAACTCTTCACCAGCAGACTCTCCCTGCCGCTCCTTATTCTGGGCACGACCCTCTTTCTCCGGGGAAGCGAATTTACGCGGAAATCCGCCTTCCCCCTGCTCTTTTTGCTGCTGATGATCCCCCTGCCCTATATCATATATTACAAAATCACCTTTCCCCTGCAGATACTGAGCGCCCAGTTAAGCGCCGGCCTTTTGGAGATTCTCCGGGTAAGTGTAATCCGCAAGGGAAATATCTTACTGCTCCCCGGTTACACCCTGGAGGTGGTGGCCGCCTGCAGCGGATTGCGTTCCCTGATGACCATGTTCACCCTGGCCTTGATATTCGCGGCCTTCTCGGCACTTTCCACCCGGAGAAGGCTGATCCTGGCCGCTTGCGCCGTTCCCGCGGCCATAGCGGCCAACACCGTGCGGCTGGTATCCACCGCCCTGGGGGCCTACGCCATCGGACCCGAATTCGCCGACGGAATCCTACATGAAATCTCGGGCTTAATCGTTTTCCTCTCCGGATTTCTATTACTGTTATTGTGCGTGGGGATACTGAGATGGAAAAAATAGAGATAAAAAGATTGGTGCTCCTGCTGGTAGTTCTCTCCCTGCTGACCGGATACGTCCACGCGCTGCGCGACCGATCGATGATGAAACCACCATCCCCGGACCTGGCTCTGATCCCCCGGGAGATAGGCGGGTATTCCTCCCGGGATGAATACCTGGAGCCGGCCTCCCTGCGCCTGCTGGGGGCCGACGCCACCCTGGCGCGTTCCTACCGGAACCAGGCGGGACCGATCGAACTGTTCCTGGGATATTTCGCCTCCCCCCAAGAAAATTCACAGATCCACTCACCCAAGCATTGCTATCCCGGATCGGGCTGGGATATACTGGCCGAAGGCTCTCCCCGGATTAGGCTGGGAAGCAGGGAGGCGCGGGTTAAAGAGATAACCATTACGGACGGGAAGGAACGCCGGCTGGTGTTCTACTGGTTCGACATGAACGGAGAGACGATTCACGATGAATTCAGCTTGAAATGGCGGCAGATGAAAAGCAACATCTTGGCCCGTTCTCCGGCCGCCACCTTCATCCGCTTTTCCACCGGAATCCCCGCGGGCGGCTCCGGCCGGGCCCGGCAAGACCTGATCCGTTTCATCGAAACTTTATCCCCCGCCATCCAGGCGGCCCTGGCCCCGGAATCCCCCCCCTTCCAGGAGAAAGGTTGATAGCGCATGGGTTATACAGCGGACAGAACTTCCGGCGATCCCCGCTTCGACCTTCCCACCAACGCCCGTTCGGCCTTTCGGGCTTTTCAAACATCCCTGACACTGCTTCACGATATCCGATTGATCCTGCCCTCCGGCCTGTACTTCCTTCTCCAGATTGGAGTTATGACTTGCTATTTGCTCTGCATCCACAGCCCCCTGAATAGGTTCTGGGCCGCCCTGTGGCCCGGCCTCACGGGAGAACGTTTGAGTCATTTTCCCGAACACTTGATCCTCATGCAGGCCGTACTGGGCAGATTCGATATCCTGTCGGATATCCTGGTGCACGTTATATTTCAGGGAGCCATCATCCTGCTGGTCGCCGCGGCCTTCCGGGAAAATCCGGTTTCGGTGGGGGGGAGCTTCAAGCACTCCCTCAAACGTTATCCGCACTTGGTGATAACCTCCCTGCTGGCTTCCTGCTGTATCTTCGCCGTCATCACCCTCACCCGCGCTCTGTCCGCCTCCTTCGAGGGAGCGGCCGGAAAAGGAATTATCGCCCTGGGAATACTTTTGGGATTGGTGATGCAGGCTCTCTTTCTCTATGCCCTGCCCTTTATACTCCTGCGGGGAAGCTCTTTCAGCCAGGCGATCGGTAAAAGCTTTATCCTGGCCTGGAGCTCCTTTTTAAAAACCTTGCTCCTGGTGGGCCTGCCCTTTGTGCTGACCATTCCCACGATGCTCTTGAACTATAAAGCGGAAATCATATCTTTGCGGCTCTCCCCCGAGTTTATGATCCATATTCACGTTATCGGAGAGATCATGAGACTGATCTCGACATATTTAATCACCGCCGGAGCGACGATCGCATTTATACGTCAAAAAAAGACAGGCCGCCCCTTAGCGGGCGGAAAAATCATCCGGAATCCAGCCAGTCAAGGGAGAACGATGGATGAAATCGATAATTAAAACCTTGCTGCCCGCAGCGCTCATAATCTTGCCCCTGATAGGGGGATGCACCGAAAGCAGCCAGAAAAAACGCTACTCGGCGGAAAAGGCGCTCTTCAAAGCGCGGAAGATGAACAATGAAATGATCCTGACCACGGGTAACTCCGAGTTTCTGGACGAGGTCCTGAACTCCTATCGCCGCGTCATCAGCGATTACGGCGCTTCCGCCGACAGCATCGAGGGTATGGAAATGCTGATGGTATCGGCCTTAATGGAGCTGGCCGAACTTGAATTCCGCACCGGAATGTTCGCCGCGGCCCGGGAAGACTTCATCCAGGCCTACCACCGGGCCGGGAACATTCCGGAAGCGAGAGCGAACGCCCTCTGGTCGGCCGCCTTCATCTCTCAGGAAACAGGAGATATTCCGCGGGCCCGCTCCCTCTACGGAAAATTCATGGAGGAGTTTCTCAGCCGGGATAAGGTCCTGTGGACGGCGGGGATGAATTCCCGCTATCCACTGGTTCCCTTGCGATTGGCCGAAATCGAATCCGCGGCGGGACGGAAGGAGGAAAAGCTCCGCTACCTGCGGGAGGCCGAGAATATCTTTCTGCTTATAATCGATTCCGCCCTGGAGGAAGAAACGCGGAAAGCGAACCGGTACAACCTGGTCACGGTCTACCTGCAGAAGAAGGAATGGGACCGGGCTTTGAATCTCATCGGCGAGCTCAAAGACCTTTACGGTGGCCCCTCCGATATGCCTTCCCTGCTCTTTCTGGAGGCGAAAATAGAGCAGGATGGTTACGGCCGCCCCCTCCGGGCGCTGGAGATCCTCTCCCGCATCAGCACCGACTACCCGGAAGCGGACGAATCGTTGACCGCCCGGCTTACCGCCGGAGGGATCCACATGCGGCGGAAGGAGTACGACCAGGCGGAAAGAATCTTTCGAAAGATCGTGGATGAATTCAAATCCAAACCCAAGGAATCGGCCGAGGCCGAATGGCAACTGGCCCAGATCGCGGAAGCCCGGGGAAACTGGCTGGAGGCCTCCCTGCTTTACAAATCCATATACGCCAACTATCCCGGTTCCCTGCCCGCCCTGGAATCCCCCCTGCGCATAGCCAACCATTTCCGGGACCAGGGGGAAAAGGCGGCGGCCGACGCCTCTTACGACCAGGCCATAGCATACTATAAGAAGCTATCTTCCAACCAATACTCCGCCAGCATCCAAATCATGGCGGCGGAATATTACGTGAGAGCGTACGTGGAGCAGGGAAAATGGCCGGAAGCGATAGCATTGCTCCTTACCCTGCCGGATAAGTTCCCCGAATACAGCAAATTCGGGGAAAACTACCTGATGGCCGCCTCCATCTACGAAAAGGAAATTAAGGACCTGGAACAAGCGGCCCAGACCCTGCGGCGGTGCATGGAAAAATATCCGAACACCGACCTGGCCCGGGCGGCGGAAAAGGAATACCGCAGGATACAGGATTTGAGATGATCAATTTCCCTTCATTTTTTTCTTGGGCGGCGGCGGGACTACTGGCCTTCCTGGTCCTGGGTTGCCTGCTGCGGGGGAAATTCCATCCCCCGGCCGCACTCTTTTTTCTTTCCTCCGTGGTGCTGGGAATTCTGGAGAGCGCTCAGGGCCTTATGCTCGTTTCCGCCACCCCCCAGGAGGCCCTGTCCTGGCTGCGGGTGATCGTATTTTGCGCCATCCTGTTACCCGGCTACGCCCTCTCCTTCTTCTCCCTTTTTTCCCGGGCGAATGAAAGAGCGCCCGCGCGCCCCTTCCCGCTGCATCTGGCCGGCCTCACCATACTGCTGGCCGCGGCCGCGCTCCTCCGGTTGTTTACGTACGGGATCATATTGCTCCCTCCTTTAATCCTTTGCCTCTTCCTCTTCCTGTCCGGCAGAAAAGGGAGGGCGGTTTCCCGCGGAAATCTGAACGGCATGGTGGTACTCACGTTGCTGCTTACCGCCGGCGCGTTCTTTATCCCCCTCAGCTGGGTGGCCGGGCGGATTCACTTTACCGACGACAACCAGTTCTGGGGGCTGAGCATCGCGGCGGCGGGCAAGCTTCTGGGGGTATTCCTTCTCCTTTCCAACGTGTTTATCCTCCATTCCTTCGAAAACACCTACCGGGCTGCCACCATACCGGGAAAAGTCACTCTCAAGTATCCTCTGCTGGGTATAATTTCCGCTTCCGTGATCAATTTCATCGTCATCAGCCGTAGCCTCTCCCTCTCCCATATCGATCGGAATTTTCTGGCCCTTCACTCCTGCGGGCTTATCCTGTTTTCCGTCTCTTTTCTCTACGCGCTTTTCCGCTATCCCCTCTTCGAAGTGCAATTCCGTTCGTACCGGAAAGGGAAGGCCTCGGTGATCACCATCACCATCGCCGGACTCTACCTCCTGGCGGTTTCGCTGATCTCCTATATCTCCACCCTGGCGGGCATGCCCTATGATCGTTTCGCGCTCTGGGTGCTGGGAATCTTTATTATTTTCCTGCTTCTGGCCGCCGGCATCTCGGGAAAATCCCGGCGGCGGCTGCGGCGCTTTATCAACGAAAACTTCTACCCGGGCAGGTACAATTACCGCAAGGAGTGGAGGCATTACGCCCGGCTGATGGCTTCCAGTTCGACCATCGAGGAATTCCTCTCCAACACCATCAGTTCCCTCTGTGAAACGATGTTGGTGCGAAAAGGAATCATCTGGGTCGACACCGGAGGGGGGAAATCCTCCAGCTACGGGGTGGCCGAGGAGGAGCGGGACGCCGGAGAGATCCGCGCCTTGCTCGATTACTACGCCGGATCCCCGGTGGTCACATTCAAGAGGCCGCGTCCGGACAGGCTCCGCGCCTCCGCCGGGAAGGAAAAACCTTCCGCCCCCCAGGGGAGACTGGGCTGGATCAACGCCCTGGCCTTTTTGAGCCACGGGGAGGAACTTCGCGGATTGATCGCCCTGGGCGGGAAAGACATCGACACGCCTTTTTCTTACGAAGACCGGGAGTTCCTGGCCACCATCGCCGATCAGGCCATGCTGACGCTGGAAAATCTACTGATGGAGGAGAGATTCCTGGAATCGAGGCAAATGGAATCTTTCCACCGTTTTTCCGCCTACGTGATTCACGATCTCAAGAATACCCTGGGGATGTTATCGCTCACCGCGGAAAACGCCCGGGATAACATACAGGACGCCGAATTCCAGCGGGACGCCGTGACCACCCTCAACCGGTCGGTCGAAAAGATGCGCCGGTTGATTGATTCGCTCCGCATCCACCAGGGACCGGTCACCCTATCCACCACCAAGGTACCGGTGAACGCGCTGCTCCTGGAAACCGCCCTGGGCCTGAAAAAATACGCGGGAGCGAAAAAAATCGATCTGGTGGTAACGGCGGAGCATGAGATCACCGCCACCGCGGACCCCCTGGCCCTTAAACGGGTGTTGGAGAACCTGGTTCTCAACGCCCTGGAGGCCTGCGGGAGCGGGGGAAAGATTTCGGTCGCCTTGGAAGAAATAAATAATTCCGGCTTCTCCATTACCGTTTCCGATTCCGGAGAAGGTTTCGATCCGGTTTACCTGGATAACCATCTTTTCAAGCCTTTTTGCAGCACCAAGAAAAACGGTCTTGGCATCGGCCTGGTTTTATGTAAATCTCTGGTTGAGGCGCATGGAGGATCGATCAGTATCGGGAACCGCCCGGGCGAGGGAGCCGATGTCCGGGTTTTGTTTCCAGGCAGCCCGGCCGGATAAAAGAAGGGATCGCCATTGACCACCACCACCTTGCTTCTGGTTGATGACGAAGAAGCTATTTTAAAACAGTTCCAGTGGGCGTTTAAAAACGATTTCAAGGTGATAACCGCTCAAACGGCCGAGGAAGCGATCGGCGCCCTGAAAACCAAATCTCCCGAATTGATGATCCTGGACCTGTCCCTGACAGGCGACCCCGCCAACCTGGAAGGATTTCGGATCCTGGAATCGGCCCTGCAAATAGATCCCGCCCTGAAAGTAATCGTGATCACCGGACATGATGACAAGGAAAACGCCCTCACGGCGATCGAGCGGGGAGCCCTCGATTTTTACACCAAACCGGTCGCCATCGACGAACTCCGCACCATCCTGCGCAGGGCATCCTATATCCGGTCGCTGGAATCGGAAATCTCCCGGCTGAAGAAGAAAGGCCATCGGGGTCGCGAATTCGAGGGTATCATCGCCACCTCTGAGGCGATGCTGGAAATATTCGAAACCGTCAAGAAAGTGGCCCCCACTGACGTTTCCGTGCTGATCACGGGGGAAAGCGGCACCGGCAAGGAGCTGATCGCCAGAGCCATACACAAGATCAGCCCCCGGCAAAACAAAGCCTTCATCCCCATCAACTGCGGGGCCATTCCGGAGAATCTCCTGGAAAGCGAGCTGTTCGGACACGAAAAGGGAAGTTTCACCGGCGCGCACGCTTCCCGCCCCGGCAAATTTGAAGTGGCCGACGGGGGAACGCTGTTTCTGGATGAAATCGGAGAGCTGCCTCCATCCCTGCAGGTAAAGATCCTGCGGTTTCTTCAGGATCAGGTCATCGAACGGGTGGGAGGCCGGGAACCGATCCAACTCGACGTGCGTATCATCGCCGCCACCAACCGGGATCTCGCTTCCATGCTGGAGGACCGTTCTTTTCGCGAGGACCTTTATTACCGGATCAACACCATCAGCATCCCCCTGCCCCCGCTCCAGCAGCGTCACGATGATATCCTTCTGCTCTCCACGCACTTTCTGCATCATTACAACCGGGAGTATTCCCGGAACGTCCGGGGATTCAGCCAGGCGGCCCTGGAGACCCTGTACAATTATTCCTGGCCCGGTAACGTCCGGGAGCTTGAAAACCGCGTGAAGCGCGGGGTGATAATGAGCCGGGGCAAGATGATACAGCCCCCGGACATGGATCTACCCTCACCGGCGGAGGGCGCGGAGGAGCGGTTTGCCGGAGCGGAGGGAAAGGCGGGTGCCTCTGTCCCGACCGCCGGCATCACCCTAAAGGAAGCCCGGGAGGGAATGGAAAACCGTTTGCTCAACAACGCCCTGCTCCGCCATTCCGGCAACGTTTCGGCCGCGGCCCAGGAACTGGGCGTCAGCCGACCCACCCTGCACGATCTAATGAAGAAGCACCAAATCGATCCCGAGGACTTCAGGGCCCCCAAAAATAAAAAATGAAAAGGGCATATCCTTATATTATCTTCCCGGTCATCCTGCTGCTGGGAGCCGGAGGATGCGATGAAAAGCAGCGCATCCTTCTCCCCGCGCCCGATACGGTCAGGGTCGCCTTTCAAGATTGGATCGCCCCCTTTCCCGGTTATGCCGGAACCCGGGACGCCGTGATCAAGGAATCCCCCTACTGGATCACCCGGAATGGTAATTTCGGTATCAACCAAGAGGACACCCTGGGCACGATTTTCCGGGAAGGCCATTACTATGAAAGAAGACTGCTCGTTAGATCCGATATCACTTTTATCACCGACTGCTCGGTGGTGCTGCAGGCCCGCCTGTCCCTGCGGATAAAGCCGGGGGGAGCCGGTACGGCCACTTTCCGGCTCTTTGAGACGGTGGTGCCGGTTATCGTGCCCGGATCCTGGGTGGAAGGATTAGGCGGACTGGCGGCGGGAGCCTCCTGGTACGCGACCGACGGTATCGTGCCCTGGCTCACCGAGGGAGGCGATTACCTTTCTCCCCCCCTTGACGAATGCACCGTGGACGAAGATTCCGTCATCACCTTCAATATTTCCACCGGCTTGATACGACGGTGGCTGAATGATCCAGCGACCAACCACGGGGTGCTGATCAAGTCCGCGGCCGCCGGGGAGGAAGCCTTCCGGGAAATTTACCTGCGCGAAGCGGGGGATTCCACCCTCGGTCCCCGCCTGGAGATAAAATATCTCAGGGGCGGATGAAGTTGAATTTCTCCTCCGGTCCCGGAGGCAAGAGGCCTTCTCATATAAACCCATCACCCCTCATCCCCAGGCGGATTTTTTCAAAATGGTACAATATTTGCCTAGACCTCCAGATAACACCCGATAAATTCATTGGCTTACCCGAAAAGGGAAGGTGAAATAATGACATCCACGATCAAGCACAAAAAAGATCACCGCCGTAAGGAATCGAAAAATCCCCGTCTCCGGTCAAAAAACCACTCCCGGACATCAAAAGCCACCCTGACCATCACCAACGGTTGCTTCGCCGGTTTGAAAATTTCCCTGGAAAAATTGAAAATCTCTCTGGGGAGTGACATAAGCTGTGATATCTGCCTGGATCACTCCTTCGTCTCGGAAGAACACGCCATAATATCCCGCAGCGGGGATAATTATATCCTGGAAGACCTGAACAGCCGTCACGGAACCAGCATCAACGGGAAAGAGATTCACCGTTGCATCTTAAGGAACGGCGACCGCATAGGGATCGGGGATTTCACCCTGCTCTTTTCCGGTTGACCGGCCCCCGGGTCCCGGTACCGGAATAGGGCGGCGGGCCCAACGCCGGAGATAATACGGACCGCCCCCCCGGCTCCAGTAACGGAATCCG
>JAFGPI010000095.1 GCA_016926065.1 Candidatus Krumholzibacteriota bacterium | reverse complement strand
GATTATGTGCATAACTTTCCAAATCCCTTCCGGGCGGGACGGGAATCGACCAGGATAACCTATTTCCTCACCCAGGACAGCGACGTCAGCGTAAAGATCTACGATCTGGCCGGAAACCTGGTATGGACGAGGGACATCAAGGCGGGGGACGAGGGAGGCCGGGGGGATCCGGGCAAAACAGAGTGGAAAATCAAATGGAACGGCAGAAACGCAAGAGGGGAAATAGTCAGGAACGGGGTGTATATCTGCAAGCTTCAGGCAGGATCCAGATCGGCAATATTCAAGATCGCCGTGGCTAAATAGGATTGAAGGAATGAAGAAATTTATCATCATATTGTTGTTGCTGCTGGGGTATCCGTTGATCAACGGAGATATTTACGCCCAGGAAGGCAGCGGAGGAACCGGTTCCATCTTTAGAATCGGGGCCGGTTCCCGTGCCATAGCCCTGGGAGGGGCTTTCACCGCCCTCGGCGATGATCCGTCGGTTTTGTATTACAATCCCGCCGCCCTCAAACTAAACGATGCGCCCCGGATTTTGGCCAATCATATCCAACTCTTCTCCGGTTTCAGCGATGCCACTTACGATTTCCTGGGCCTGGCCTATCCGACCACTTCGGTGGGTGCGTTCGGAATCGGCTTTATGTCGGCCGGTACCGGGGGCATACGCGAATTCGACCAGTTCAGCCGGGAGACGGGGGAGATCTCTTACCGGGAGAATCAGGGCATCCTGGCCTATGCCTTTGAACTTCCGTGGAAATATGCGGGCGCGGTCACCACCGGATTCTCGGTCAAGATCCTCAGCCAGCGGGTGGGTGAATCATCCGATACCGGAACCGGCGTGGATCTGGGATTCCTCTACCGGCACCGTTATCTCCCGGGAGTCACCGTCGGATGCAATTTCCAGGATCTGGTAGGCGCGGAGACGAAATTGGTGGAGACCAGTGAAAAAGTGGATAGAACGATAATGCTGGGGGCCGGTTATTCCTATCCCTTCCAGAACGGATCGGTTCTCAATCTGGCGGTGCAGCTGGATATGCCCGCCCGGATGGATAAGGCCCCGCGGTTTGGAGCGGAGTACGATTATAAGCATAAAATCAGCTTCCGGATGGGATTCGACTCACAGTCGATTACCGCGGGGATCGGCGTCGGGTGGCGCGGTTACCAGGCGGATTATGGATTTTACACCCGGGAGGAGGCCGGTAGTTCCCATCCCGTCTCGATCTCCGCCAGAATCGGAATGCCCCTGGAGGAGAAGATCCGTATCCAGGAAGAATTGAGAATAGCCGAGGAACAAAGAAGATTAGATGAAATATTCTCGCGGCGGGTCAGGCAGCATATCACCGCCGCTGATTCACTGCGGAGGGAGGGCCTTTTCGATCAGGCCTTCGACGAGATAAAGATTGCCCTCGAATACGATCCCGGAAACGAGACGGCCTCGCGCATGCGGGAAGAGGTGGGAGAGGAGATCATGCGCCAGCAGGAGGAAAGGGCCGTTACCCAGGAGAAAGCGGTTGTGATCAATGAGCATTTCCGCCTGGGGCTGAATCATTACAGCAACAACGAATATATCCTGGCCCGCGCGCAGTGGCGTAACGTGCTGGAATTGGATCAGGAAAATAAGCAGGCGGCCGATTATCTGGAAAGAACGGAGCAAAAACTGGCCGAACAGATACGGCAGCACCAGGCGAATGCCGCCGCCTATGAGAGGAATGGAAAACTGGCCGATGCGCTGGTGGAGTGGAATATGGTGAAAATGATCGATCCGGAAAATGCGGAAGCCGCGGAAGCGACCGGTAGAATCAGCCGGAGAATGGAGGAGCTGAGCCGGGATTTACGGAGCGCCAGTCGCAGGCTGGGTACGATCGAATTGTTCGAAAACGCGTTAAATGCTTTCAGTGTCGGGCGATACAATGAAGCAACCGAACTGTTGACCCGCGTTCTGGGGCGGCAGCCGGATCACCAGGAGGCCCGGAATCTGTTGCGGCGGATCCAGCGGCGGATGACCCCGTTGACCGAGGAGCAGAAGGAAGAGATCCGTAAATTATATATTGAGGGGATGAAGCAGTTTACCCAACAGGAGTATCAGCAGGCCATCGAGACCTGGAGGAAAATCCTGGAAATCGATCCGGATAACGAGAGCGTGAAGAAAAATATCGAGGAAGCGGAATTGAGAATTCAAAAACTGCAATCACCGGAGGCGGATTAATTGAGGCAGGAGCTTCTCAAGGGAAGGGAAACCTTTCACCTGGAAATCCCGGCGGACGAAAACAACCTCAGTGACGTCAGGGATTTCATTTCCGATATTTGCGTCCGGGCGGGATTCTCCAAGCGGGAGACCAACAATACCAAATTGGCCATGGATGAGGCCTGCACCAACATAATCAAGCATGCCTACGGAACCAATCCGGGCGAGGTAAGAATAGACGTGCAGGCGGAGCCGGGCAAGGTGGAGATAAACATCTTCGATCGCGGCAAACCCTTCGAATGGTCCAAGGTGAAAGATCCCGATCTGCAGCGTTACGTGGAAATAGGAAAAAAGGGCGGGCTGGGGATCTTTCTAATGAACCGTCTCATGGATGATCTCGATTACCATACGGGTGGAAGTGGAAACCACCTTTATATGGTCAAGATGGCCGATGTCACCGGTAGACGGGTGATGCCCCTGTTCGAGTCGATAAAACCCACCTGGACCGCCACCTTGCGGTTCAAATTTGCCCTGCGGGCCACCTTGGGATTATTGGGCCTGGTCCTGGTCCTGGGAGTCACGCAATTCCTGAACCAGAGCCGCGAGATCGACTCGCAGTGCCGCCAAGCCTGGTTCAGTATGAGCAACCTGGCGAAGACGCTGGAATCCAAGAGTGAAAATGCCCTGGTGCTGGATGATCTTTATCACCCCGAATACCGGAAGGTCAGTGATTTTATCCTGGGGGAGATGGCGGAGCAGAAAGCGGTGAAGTATATCCGGATCGTGAATAATGAGCGGGTGATCGTTTGCTCGAACGATCTGGATGAATTTCTGAAAAACTATCAGGTGCCCGCGGTGATGGAAAATCTTTCGGCGCGGGGAAAATGGAGATCGGTGAGAGACGATGTTCATGGTCCGGTGGAGGAATTTCACTATCCGGTGCAATTGATGCAGGAGGATTCCGGGAAAACGGCGGTTCTGGGCCGGGTGGTTTTGGGAGTTTCGAAATCCATCCTGGAGGGGAATATCGCGGATGGCAGGTTCCGCACGATCCTGATTCTCCTGGGCGTATTCGTGGTGGGGGTAGCCCTGATCTATTTCTTGATCTCGGTTTTTGTCAAACCGATCCAGGCCCTGACCGATGGGGTGCGGGCCATCGGCGAGGGCTCCCTGGAGGACGGGATCCAGATCGATGGACCGGAAGAGATCGGAGCGATCGCCCGGGCCTTCAACGAAATAACCATGAAATTCCGCGATGCCCAGAAGAGCGTGGTGGAGCAGGAGCGCATGCAAAAAGAGATGCAGGTTGCCCAGGAGATCCAGCATTCTCTCTTGCCCAGCAAGGTTCCCCAGGTCAGTGGATACGATATTGCCAGCCTCTACCGGGCAGCCAAGGAGGTGGGAGGGGACTATTACGATTTTGTCAACGTGGACGAGGATTCCCTGGGAGTGGTGGTGGCCGATGTTTCCGGAAAGGGAGTTCCGGGATCTCTGGTCATGACCATGATCCGTACCGCCCTGCGAATGGAGGCCCGGGGAAGCCTCTCCGCGGCCGATGTCATGTCCCGCATGAATGATTTCGTGACCGAAGACATGAAAAAGGGCATGTTTGTAACCATCTTCTATGTGATCCTTGATTCCAAGAATAGGATCATCAGTTACGCCAGCGCCGGTCACAATCCGATGATCCTTTTCCGGGCGGAAACGGATGAAACCTTCTTCCTCAATCCGCGCGGATTCCCGGTGGGTATCAGCCTTCCGGACGACTCCCTTTTCCGCCGCTCGATCGATGTTGAAAAGATCAAACTGAAAAAAGATGACATGTTGGTCATCTACACCGACGGTGTCACCGAGGCCATGAACTCCGCCCGGGAGCAGTACGGAGAGGACCGGCTCATCCGTCTGATAAAGCAATTCGGCCAATTGAAACCGGATCAATTCATAGAGCGTCTCAACGAGGATATCAGGGACTTCACCGGCGATTATCCCCAGAACGATGATATTACCGTGGTGGCCATCAAAGAAAAATTAATGGCCGATGACGTGCTGTTCGGTATCCGGAAAAAGCTGCTCGACATGGTGGATATCGAAGGCCTTTCGGTGGCGGAAGCCTGCCAGCGGATGAAGGTCTCCCCCTCCACCTATTACCGCTATCGCAGGAGACTGGCGGAGATGGGCGAACGGGGATTGCAGAATAAACTGCTGCGGCGGGAACATGAGATCAAGCGGGTCAGTATCGAACAACGAAAGCGGTTGCTATCCATCATCAAACAGAATCCCCGTTACGGCGCCAAACGGATAGGGGACATTTTCAACCAGGAATTGGAAGAAAAGGATCGACTGCGTTCGGCGCTTATCTACGATGAGCTCAAGCGCATGAGATTGAATACATATGAAAAAAGGCTCGAGTACCTGCGCCGCAACCGGTTTATCGATGAGGATCAGTACCAGCAGATGCTGCTTTCTCCCGCCTCCGGCAAAAGAACCGGCGGGGAGGATCTGTTCTCCACCGGGGAAGATGCGGCCTTTACCGGGAAACCGGCGCTGAGGGATGGTGGCGCAGAGGAGATTCCTCTACCGGAAACCGGAGAGGGAGCCCCCGGTGAAATACCCGTCGCCGGCACGGGAAAAAGGGACAAAGATTTCAGATTGCCGCCGATCCGGGAAGAACCGGCCGCCCGGCGGATCTCCGTCCCCCGCTCCCCGGACAGCCACCCGCTATCCCTTTCCCGCTTCGATATTAATGATTCCGGGGAGGGTGAGGACGAATCGATCGAAAGCCAGTTGTCGCGGGTGCTCGGTGAGGAGAGTGAGGCGGGCCGCTCGATAAAGATCAAGTTGGACGAACAGGCGGGAGGAGCGGTGGTGTTGAAGATCATCGGTCATCTGGATTCGTCGTCGGCCGGCGAACTGGAAACAGTACTGGAGAGCATCTACGAGTATGGCACCAGAAAAATTATCGTGGATCTGAGGGAGGTGTCCTACATCAGCAGCGGGGGCTGGGGAATATTCACCGGCAGGGTAAAAATCCTGCGGGAAGGTGAAGGCGATGTGGTTCTGGCCGGGATGTCTCCGGAGGTGTTTGATATCTATGAACTGCTGGGCTTCGAGGATATTATCATGCACTTCCAGAGGGTCGAGGAGGCGGTGAAATTTATTTCCCTACCCTTCGAGGAAAGGCAGGCCAGCCTGGAGAAGGCATCCCGGGCGCGGGCGAAGGATAAGGTGATCGAATACAGCCTCTCCAGCGAAGTTCCGGCCGGAGAGGAGGGAGATGAAAAGCAGTCTGCCTGGGTTCCGCTGAATATAGAGGCGGGTACGGTCGGCAAGGAAGGCGAGATCACCGTGCTCAATCTCGAGGGAGTTATCGATACCGTAAGCTGCATGAATCTCCGGACCGTAATGGATGATCTGGTGGACAAGGGATCGGTCAAACTGCTGGTGGATATGTCCCGGGTGGAGTATGTGAGCAGCGCGGGATGGGGGGTTTTCGCGTCCAGTATAGATGAAGTCAGGGAGCGCGGGGGAGATCTCAAGATCTTCGGGATGGATCCAGAGGTCGATAGTATATTCCACCTGCTGGGTTTCGACGTGATTATGAGATCTTTCAGCATTATGTCCGAAGCCATTGAGGATTTTCAACGGCCTTCCGTGCTGCAAGGCGATATTCAATCCGCCCCTCCCCCGGTTGAAGTGGAAGCCGCCGTCCCCCCGGAGCCGGTTGCACCCGCCGGGCATGAGGGATCAGGGAAATTACTGGATATGAGATTGGAGGTATCCTCGGCCGAGTCATCCGGAAAAGAATCGATCGTTATATACGTGAGGGGAGCGGTTGACGCCGCTACCACCGAGGAGTTTGAAAATTACCTGAGAGAATCCCGGCGGAAGAAACCACGATACCTGGTGATCGATCTGGAGCAGGTGGTCTATATCAGTAGCAGCGGATGGGGTGTGCTGATAAAGAATATGCAGGAATTTAGCGCCGGGGAGGGTAAAATAGCCCTATCCGGAATGAGTCCGGTCATTTTCAAGATCTTCCGGGACCTGGGTTTCGAACCTCTCATTCCGCATTACCTGACGGTGCAAAAGGCTTTGCAGGAACTGGCCGCTCCCCCGCCGGAAATGGAGACCGGAGCAAAGGCCGAGGGATCAGGGAGGGAAAAAATCGATCTGCCGGCCGGGGGTGCGCTTAAGGATAAATCCCGTGCCGGAATCCGGAAGGAAAAGAGGGCTCCCACCCGGGGAGGAAAGAGGGGGGCGGATAAAGCTCCTTCCGGGATTACCGGCCGGCCCGGCGATCCCGAGGTGGAAAAAATCGGAGTGGTTCCCCTGGAAGCTACACCTCCGGAAAAAACAGATGATCTTATGGTGGCTGTCGATCTTAACCAGCTGAGCGGATCAAAAGAGAAAAAGGACCAGATGATTAGGGATATGGGGTGGGCGAGCTACGGCGAAAAGTTGGTCCGCAGGAACAGGGAAAAGAAGAAGAACGGGAAAAAGTAAAATATGAAACGTTATGCCATAATGACCATGAAGGGAGGAACCGGGAAAACCACCACCGCGGTCAACGTCGCGCATGGTCTTTCCCTTAGCGGCCAAAAGGTTCTTCTGATCGATTGTGATCCCCAGAGAAACGCGGCCGTAACCTTTGGAGTGGAATCGGAGAAAGGTCTGGCCGCTCTGCTGATGACCGGGGATGTAGACATCCTGCAGGTCCGTGATAATTGCTTCCTGATCGATTCGGGGGGGCGGAATCTGCTGGAGGTCGAACTCATTCTGGGACGCCAGGAAAAGCGGGAGTACCGGTTGCAAAAAGCACTGATGCATCTAAAGGGTTGTGATTATGTTATTTGTGATTGCCCGCCTTCAATGAATTTGATCAATGTGAATGTTCTGGCCTTCTGTGATAAGATATTTATACCCATTGCCATGGATTATCTATCCCAGGTAGGGGCCGAGCAGACCATGAAGGTCATAGACGAGATAAAATGGCTCACGCAGAAGGACTCGATCGATTTTCACATATTACCCACCTTCTATGATTCCCGCACACGTATATCCCGCGAGGTGCTGGTGCAGATCCGCGAATGGTTCGGGGATAAGGTATTCAAGACGGTTATCCGTATCAATACGGCCCTGAGGGAGGCGCCGGGGGATAACAAGACGATATACGAACATGCTCCTTTATCCCGGGGGGCGTTCGATTACTATAAATTAACCGAAGAGATATTATCCATGAGCGAAAAGGTTTGATTTTTTTCCTAGATGTGGAATTAAAATAGTTCTACTGGTTTCCGCCAGCATATTCTGCTAAGGTATAAGTGTGCGGGAGGATGTAATTTGGATAGTTTTGAGTTGAGAGAAGAAATCAAGTGGGTTGGAGGAAGTTATTTTCTGCAAACGAGTTATCTGCCCAACGAAAAACAGGTTAGAAGCGCCTTTTTCAAGGATGGTAATATCTTCGACACCGTTTTGCAGGAGCTGGAAGATGAACCCTCCCCGGCCGCACTGAGGGAACTGACCAAAGAAATCCATAACCATAACCGGAAAAAATTCCAGTTTCTGCTGGACGCGGGCAAGAAGATAAAGGATATGGACGATCCGGTTCCCCATCTCAAACTGGCCCAGGCCATGGCGCGGCGGAATCTCCATGCCGAGGCGATTCGGGAAGCCGAGAAGGCCATCGAAAAGGGTATAGATGATTCCCGCGCCTACATGGTTCTGGGCAGTTCCTGGTATAAACTTAAAGATTACAAGCACGCCTTTGAAGCGATCAGGAAGGGTATTGAAATAAGTTCGGACTATCCCGATCTCCACAATATGATGGGGCAGATCTACCTGAAACAGAATATGTGCCGGATGGCGGTGGAAAGCTTCAAACGGGCAATCGGACTGAACCTCTACTTCGCTCAGCCTTATCTTAATCTGGTGAAAGCCTATATTCTGAATACCGTGATCAAGCAGGATTATGAGCTATCCAAGAACCTGAGTGAAAAATTCAATGCAAACGTGGAAAGGTCCGTACAGTTGAATCCCTTTTTGGATACCGAATCGATAAGGAGGGCCCGGGAGTTATTCAACGAGGAAAGGCTGGAAGAAGCGCTCGCTGAATTAAATAAGATCGGTGAGAAATCGGGTCGTCAGGTAGTCGACGATGTCATTCTCGAACTTTACCTGATATTGCTGCAAAGTGGGAAAGAGCTTCCCGAAACGGAGATTGAGAAGTATCTGGTTAAGATTCAAGAGATTATCGATCAAAATCCGACTTTCGCC
The DNA here is from genome assembly GCA_016926065.1 of Candidatus Krumholzibacteriota bacterium. GTDB lineage: Bacteria > Krumholzibacteriota > Krumholzibacteriia > Krumholzibacteriales > Krumholzibacteriaceae > JAFGPI01. The sequence continues at coordinate 5,419 of JAFGPI010000095.1, read as the reverse complement.
GATGCTTATAATTCTCTGGGTATTCTCTATACCGCAAAATGCAAGATATTTATGGACAGGGCCGGTGAAGCTTTTGGGAAGGCCCTGGAGATAAATAACGATTATTCTAAAGCTAAAAAGAACCAGAGACTTACGGAAAACGATAGGGAAGGGATTTTTATTCTGCTAAAAGCCTTATTGGACTAAAGTTTGCTTAATAATGGACGAGTAACATTACAGAAAGTACAGTGACCTATGGATAAACTGAATATTTTAGAAGAACGGTTGGATGATCTCGTCATCCTCAAACTGGAGGGACTGGTCGATTCCGGAACATCCGGTCTCTTGGAGGACAGATTCAGAGAGCTGATTAAACGGGGAAATGTAAGGTTAATCGTGGATCTTCAAGAGGTGAATTATATCAGTTCCGCCGGTTGGGGTATTTTTATCGGAGAAATCAAGGGGGTACGGCAAAAGAAGGGCGATATAAAGCTTTGCGGAATGCGCCCGGAAGTCCGGGAAGTTTTCGATCTATTGGAATTCAACGCTCTACTCAAACCATACAATTCCAATAAGGATGCGATGGTTGATTTCGGAGTGAATGAAAAGAGCGAACGTACCTAGTTTGAGACGACAGAAGGAGTAAAAACAAGATGGATGATATTAACATTTCCTTCTCCAGGCCGGAAGAAAATCCGGATGTATCGATTATTTCCGTCAGGGGATATGTTGACACGACCACTTCTTCAGAACTGGAAGAAAGTCTCAAGCGGCTACTGAGAAAAAGCCGGTTTGATATAATTATCGACCTCAAGGACGTGAACTACATCAGTTCGGCCGGATGGGGAATATTCATCAGCGAAATCAAGGAAATCCGCGAAAATGGGGGCGATCTTAAATTGGCTTCCATGATCGGAGATGTGTACGAAGTCTTCGAACTGCTCGAATTCCAGACAATACTGGAAAGTTATGATTCCGTTGAAGAGGCGGTCAGAAGTTTCGGGACCCCCACCGGGAAGAAACCTAAAGATAAAGAATCGGAAATCAAGACCTGATAGGCGCCCGCACTCCCTTTTGAGCGATATCCGGATTTTTCCCTACCCTCATCATTTTCCCCATCATGGGCCGGTAGATCCCTTTATACCTTCCTCACCACCAATACCACCAATCGTGGTGGGAGTGAAGGCCGGGAGCTATTAATCCTTTCTCAGCGTCACCATCCACTAAGCGTTTGATTGCCGGAGGGGACGCGTGTTATGCTGAGATTCGCTGTCGCGGGAGAGCGAGAGGAAGATAATGAATGATGGATGTAGGATCTAGGAATAAAGGCCAATATGATTGGTGGAGGCGGCATGGAGCGCTGGCGTTAATTTTTCTGGTGGCCTTGGGACTGCGCCTCTACCTTTCGCTAATTACCGGCACCGGGCATAACGGATTTTTTGATATGGCCCGCTACAACAATATCGCGCTTGGTCCGGAATTGTCGTTCGCGCCGCCCCCCGGGTATCCCCTCTTCCTAAAAATCACCTATCTTCTTTTCGGTAGATTGAATTTCCGCGCCGTCTACCTGCTGCAATCGATCATCAGCGCCCTCACGGTACTTATTTTCTACCGCGTAACGGTGCGGGCGGGCGGCCGGAGAACCGCGCTGTTGGCCGCCGCCGCCGCCGCCCTCTATCCTAATTTCATCGTCTTCAATCTGATTACCCTGACCGAGACAATCGGGATATTTTTCGTATTGCTGCTGTTCCTTGTTCTGACGGACGAACAGAGCGAGAATAAAAGATCGATTCTGTCGGCGCTTATACTTTGCGCCGGTTATTTGATTCGCCCGGCGTTGATATTCTTTTGGCCGGGGACGCTGCTCTGCCTGAAGAAGAAAAAATGGTTCGTGGTGGTGACGATAATAATCATAGGCGCCTGGGTTTCGTACGGTTCCATTACCGGCAAGGGCTCGAGGCGTTTTGCCAGGGGATTCTACAAAACGTACAATCCCAGCCAACGCGGGAGCAAGGCACTGGAACTGAGGGACACCATGCTGGGAAGGGAGGATCTTCCCAGCTCCGCCTATCTGCGCAGCGCCCTCGATTTCATCGTCCATAACCGGTGGGAAACCGTCGATATCATCTACTACAAGCTCAAGGTCCTGGTCTCCCGGGGATACAGCAATTACACCGTAAGCCAGATGGTCAAAGAAAATAGAACGCTCAGCCAAATATTGTATTATGGCTATCTTCCGGTCATGATCTTCGGCTTTTGCGGTTTGGTGAGATTATTCGATAAACGGACCCGGGCGCTGGCGATTCCCCTGATCAGTTACTTGTTTTTCAATATCCTGTTATCTATATTCAAGGCGCGTTACCGGCTCATGATCGAGCCGGGACTGATCATTTTCGGATCACTCTTCATCGGCGAAAGATTAGATAAGATCAGGTCCTCTATGATTCCTCCAAGATCGGGGATTGCCGGTGCTTGAATTGAATTACTTCCCTGTTTAAGCTGCTTTCCAGGAGGATCTTATGCCTGGCGGTGGAGAAAGGATAATTTTCGAACCCGGTCTAATTAAAATCGCCGCCGGGCTGGTCCTGGTGCTTTTCTCGTTCTTTGCCTACCGCAGAACCTGGCCGCCCCTTCCCCTTTTTCGGCGTATGCTGCTGGCCTCTTTGCGCGCTACCGGATTTATCCTGCTGCTTCTGTTTATCCTCGATCCCGCGCTGGTGGCCTCCCGCAGAGAAAGCAGAAAGCCGGTAATTCCGGTATTACTCGATGTTTCCAGGAGTATGCGGATTCCGGATGAGGGGGGGAAGACCCGCCGGGAAGCGGCGATAAGCAGCCTTGTCCTCCTGCGGGAGAGGTTAGTAACTCAGGCCGATCTTCCCATCCTACCGTTTTCCGGGGAAATTCATCCCCTGACGGTGGAAATGGATAGTATTCCGGAGGCGGAGGCGGAAGGAACCGATATTCTAGGTTCCCTGGACCAGGCGATCCGTAGATATCGATCCCAGAACCTGGCGGCGGTCATTCTGCTGACCGACGGAAGGGTGACGCGGGGAATGACTTCCTCCGGGGAATTGATGTCCCCCCGGATATTTATCGCCGCCTGGGGCGACACCCTGGAAGGCAGGGATCTTTCCATCGCCGATGTAATCTATGAAAGGATAGCCTATGCCGGGACGCGGATCGATATAAAAACGATCATAAGAACCTCCGGACTAGCGGCCGGCGCTACGGTCAGAGTGGAGCTGCTGGAAAACGGAGAAATAAGGGATGGCCGGAATCTGCCGGCGCCGGCCGGATCGGGTGAGGTGGAGGCGGTTCTTCATTACCTGCCTGAGGAGATGGGGGACTTGAGGTTGACCGTAAGGGTAGCCCCGGTGGAGGCTGAGATTACCGGGGAAAACAATCTGGAGCGGATAAGGTTAACCGTGCTCAAGGATAAACTCCGCCTATTGTACATCGATCAATTTCCAGACTGGAACATGACTTTTATCAGGGATTTGATGGCCGACTCGAAGAGGTTCAGGGTGGATCCCGTTACCTGGTCCGCCCGGGACGGATGGCACCATCTGCCCGATCGCGGAACCTGGAATTTTCCCACTCACCTTTCCGGTCTAGAGGACTACGATCTGGTCATCATAGCCGACGATACCCGTATATTCACGGAGTCGGCGGCGGTGAAAATCCTGGAGCGTTACCTGCGGGAAGGCGGGGGCCTGCTTTTTTTAGCGGATGAAAATTCCCCCCTGCGGACGGAAGGAGCAGTGGCTTTATTGGAAGATTTCCTTCCCCTGAGGCGCGTTTCCAAATTGGATATCGTGCCGGGAGAGTTCTTCGTCGAAATCAACCGGGGCGGCGGCGCCCCCCGGTTCGCGGCCGTCATGGAGGAGAGAGGAGTGCTCGAGCGGTTGCCTCCGCTGCTGGCCCGGTTGTCGGGAATGGAGGCCACGGCCGCGGCCGAGATTCCGCTGGTCCTGGTATCCCCTGAAGAAAATAGTCCCTTTCTAGCCGTGCAGAGGTACCCAAAGGGTGTTTCCGCGGTTCTACTGGGCCTACCCCTCTGGCGCTGGAAGCTGGCCGAGGATGAGGGGGCGGCCTACCGCGCTTTCATCACCAGCTTGGTGCAATATCTGGCCGAAGGTATGGATATCCCCGCCTTACAGCTCCAAGCCGATAGATCGGTATACCGCACCGGAGACCGGCCCCGCATATCGATATTCAAGGCCGACGGCGGGGCCTCTGCCGGAATAAAGGGGGAGCTTTACTGGCGCCGGGAAAAGGAAGAAATCCTGTTGAGAACCTTCAACTTCCGCATGGATAGAGGGCGCAGGGACTTTCAGAGAGCCGTTCTGGAGCCGTTACCGGCGGGGGAATATGTCGTCCGGGCGCGTCTCCTGAACGGTTCCGGAGGAGAGGATCGAGCGGAGATGGAATTTTCGGTTCAGGATGTTTCGGTCGAATTTATCCGGACTTCGTGTGACATCAAATTCCTGCGCCGGCTGGCCGGAAATTCAGGAGGGAAATTGTTAAACGGAGATGATCTGGACAATATCGGCACTCTGATCAAACCGGAAGTCGACCGGATCGAAAAGATCGAAATAAGAGCCCTGCGGGAAACCTTCCTTTTATTCTTGGGGATCATGCTTTTTTTCGCGGCCGAGTGGATATTGCGGAAGACCTGGGGATTGATTTGAGCGCGGCGGTATATTTAGTCACGGACCCGCGGAACTGCCACCGGCCGCCGAGGGCGGCCGCTCTCTGAGGGAGCCGGTTCCGAGGAGATGATGAGCGATGGATGGGAAAGAAATCCGGGCCAAATTCGGAGATGATTACGTGGCCAACGAGCGTACTTTCACCATGGGCATGGATAGGCGAATCACCGCCCGGCTGGCCCAGCGTTTTCAAGACCGGGTAGTTCTGGAGACCTGCACCGGTGCCGGATTCACCACCATCGCCCTGGCCCGGACCGCCGCGCGGGTGATCACGGTGGAGATCGATCCGGTTCATCAAGCACAGGCCAAAAAAAACGTGACCCGGGCCGGCCTGGCCGGCCGGGTGACCTTTTTACGGGGCGATATTCTGGATGAGGAGCTATTGGGGGGACTTTCCGCCGTGGACGCGGCTTTTCTCGATCCGGACTGGGCGGATAGGGAGCCGGATCACGTCTATCGCTTTATCCGCTCAAACACCCGTCCACCGGCGGATGAATTGCTGGAGAGGATATTTGATATTACCGGTAATATCGCCCTGATACTGCCGCCCTCCCTTGATACCGGGGAACTCTCGGGGCTGCCGGTACATGAACGCCAGAGCATAACCTTGGAGGGGGAACACGTGCTCTACTGCCTTTATTTCGGAGAACTGATCCTGGTCCAGGGGGATACCGAGCTTCGTCTCGGTGGTTGATTCCCAACCCCACGCCCTTAACCGACCCGCGTTAAAG
>JAFGPI010000094.1 GCA_016926065.1 Candidatus Krumholzibacteriota bacterium | reverse complement strand
GCCGGCCGGTCGCCGCGGAAATTCCAAAAGACGGTCCCGCGGGCGCCGGCCGGTCGCCGCGGAAATTCCAAAAGGCAGTCCCGCGGGCGGCGGTGGATACGGCCCGGGGGATCATGGAACTATCATGGATTTCATTTATACGATTCTTAGGAATCTCCGCGCCGCGCTGACGGGGCTTTCGCTCCGGCTCAAGCCCGCCGAGCGCGCTCTTTTCAGGGATTTCAGAATTGAGGACCTCGAAATAAGGAGGGCCCGGAGGGAGGATATCCCCGTCCTGGAGAGATTTCTCACCTCCGGAGATTTTATGAAGCACCGGAAGAGGATAGAGGGCCAGGCTGGCGGTGAGGGAGACTATCTTATCGCCTGGCACACTATTCCGGCCGCGCACATCTATATCATCTGGAACGGTTCCAGCGAGGGGCCTCTCGGGGAAAGAGAGGAAAATGAGCCTCTCATCGAGGACTTTCACGTCCACCCGGCGGCGCGGGGCAAGGGTATCGGCGGGGCCTTACTGAAGGAAGCGGAATCCCTGGTGCGCGAAAAGGGTTACGAAAGGGTGGGTGTTTCGGTCATTGTAACGAATCCCCCGGTGGAGAAGATGTATAAAAGGGCGGGATTCAAGGATTCCGGACTGGGCGCTTTCAAAAGCAGCAGGATATTTACAGGCAGGGACGGCGTCCACCGGGAATGGTCGAAGAGAGTGAAATATCTCGTTAAAGACCTGCGGTGATGATGAAATTTGAAATTGAAGTATTTGGATCCCCGGAAGAAGCGGGGGAGACCTGGAGGGAGTTCCAGGAAAAGGGCGAGCTCTACGTCTTCCAGTCCTGGGAATGGCAGAAGAACCTCCGGGGAAGTTCCGGCCGGTTCGGTTCGCAGGAAACCTGCGTGGTAAGCGTTAGATGGGCCGACGGATCCCCGTTTATACTACTGCCCTTCGGAATCAGCAAAAGGAGAGGGCTCAGGGTCCTGGAATGGCTCGGCGGTGATTTTACCGACTATGGGGCCCCCCTAATCTCGGGAACGCTCCCGGATGAGTCGGCCGATCGGGATTTTCAGATACTCTGGAAGGAGATCCTGGACCGCCTGCCCCCCGTAGACCTGGTATGGCTGAAAAAGATGCCCCGGCTCGTCGGGGAAACGGTCAATCCGCTGATATCGCTTGGATGTGACGATTATCACACCAAGGGGTACTTCACCAGGCTCCCGGGAGACTGGGAGGGTTTCCTGGAAGCCCACGCGGGGCCCAAGACCCGTTCCACGGCCAGGAGGAAAGCGCGCCTGCTGGAGAAGATGGGCCCCGTCAGATTCGAAGTGACCGGAGGTTCGCAGAGAAGGCTTTTCGGGGAAATATCCAAGGCGATGGTAGCGCAGAAGAGGACCCGTTACGGGGATATAGGCGCGCCGGATTTCCTCGCCGACCGAGCGAGCCGGAGGATCTTCACCGATCCGGATCCCGCCCTGCTCGACAGCGGGATGCTGAACGTTTCCTGCCTCTATCTCGATGACCGGATAATCACGGCCCACTGGGGAATGGTTTTCAGGGGCAGGTTCTATTACTTTATGCCGAGCTTCGCCCAGGGTCCCTGGGCGAGGTTATCTCCCGGGGAGCTTCTCCTCACCGAGTTGATAAGGTGGTCGATAGAAAATGGACTGGAGATATTCGACCTTACCATAGGTGACGAGGAGTACAAGGAGAGGTGGTGCGATTTCAGCCTCGATCTCCTCCAGTACTTCGAGCCGAGAAGCGCGCGGGGGAAAATCGCGAAAACGGGTTACCTGTTTTACCGCCTGGCAATCAAGAATCCCATACTGCTCCAGAAGGCGAGAAAGGTAAGAAAATTTATCCGGCGATTTAAGCGCTCCCGGAGTGGATGATCATGAACCTTCTCTTTCACATCGAGTTGATAGTGGCCTATATTTTGTACTATTCAGGCCTTTACTGGATACGTCGCAAGAGCATGGAGCGGAAAGGCTCGGCGGTCGTACTCGTTTACCACCGGATCGCCCCGGGCCAGGCCGGTACCGGAAAACCTGTCGGCGAGGAGTCCTTCGAGCGCCAGATGCGCTTCCTGGGTGAAAATTTTATTCCCTCGACCTGGGAAGAGATCGTTTCCCCCGCGGATCCGGCCGGCGGCATAAGAGTCTTGGTAACCTTCGACGACGCCTACAAGGAAATATTTACCATAGGGATCAACATCCTGGAAAAGCACAGCATCCAGTCGATCTTCTTCATTCCCACCGACTTCGTGTTCAGAAAGGTGTATTTAGACTGCGGCGATGAACCCGAATCCGCCGCCGCCGACCCTTTTCCCTCCCCCGGCGATATCGAAAAGGCCATCTCCTCGCCCTTTGTCAGACTGGGTAACCACACCGCGTCACATGCGATCGCAGCGAAGATTTCCCCGCCCGAGTTCGCCCAAGAGCTGAGCGGCTCGCAGGCCGAACTCGAGGAAAAGCTCGGAAAAAGGCCGGAGTATTTCGCCTTTCCCCGGGGCAGGAGGGCCGACGTTCCCTCCGGCGCCGCGGAAATCCTCCGGGCGGAAGGTATCGAGGCGGCCTTCACCATGATACCCGGTCTGGTTGGTGCAGGTACCGATCCTTACCTGGTTCCCCGTATTGGAGTAAGCCACGTAAACAATATGATTCTGTTCAGGGTAAAGGCGCTGGGGATGCTCACCCCGCTCGTGAAACTAAAGAACGAGCTTCAGATGAAATGATTCTTGTGCTATGGTTTGCCATAGGCTGCGGTTTTACGGGCAATTCGGTCAGTATGTTGGCAAATATGGCAAAGGGATTGCCGGACAAGATCGGGAAGTAAAGAAAGGGCGTTGAGGGAATCATGAGGCGTATCTGTCTATCTGTACCTGCGATACTGGCCATTTCCATCCTCGGCTGCGCCTCGCTGCAGGAAGACCTGGGGAGTATTCTCGATAAGGAAGGGGAAGGCCCCCTCGACGAGACTACCGTCATAGCCGGCATCAAAGAGGCCCTGCGGGTGGGAACGGAAAACACGGTGCTCTTTACCTCGCGGCCGGATGGATACCTGGGCAACAAGCTTATCCACATCGTTATTCCCGACCAGCTGGAATCCGCGGCTGAGATCCTGCGCCAGATCGGGCTGGGCGGCGAGGTCGACAAGCTGGAGGTCGGCATGAACCGGGCGGCCGAACTTGCAGCGGCCGAGGCCCGGGAAGTGTTCTGGAGCGCCATCACCGGTATGACGGTTTCCGACGCCTTCGGAATCCTCAACGGAGGCGATACCTCCGCCACCGAGTATTTTCACGACCGGACCTATACGGTTTTACATACCCGTTTCCATCCTATCGTTCGGCGGAAGATAGACGAGATCCACCTTTCGCGTGTTTACGGAAGGATCGCGGGCGCGTACAATACGCTGCCCCGGACGGGGACATCCCCCTTGGTGGATCTCGATGAATACGTTACCGAAAAAGCCCTGGCCGGCCTGTTCACCGTGCTGGCCCAGGAAGAACGGAAAATCAGGCAAGATCCGCTGGCCCGCACCACCGATCTGCTGCGGCGGGTGTTCGGAAGCTGAAACTTCGATTGACAATAAATTTTACGTTTGTCTATGCTTGGTCCGCTTAAGCTGGCGGTTCAAACGGTACTTCGGAGGACGGTTGTCATGGATAAAAAAGGTTTTTTCCGGTTACGGTTTCTCTTTCCGGCGTGCCTGGCGGCGTTGCTGTTGGCAGCTGGTTCATTTTCGGTGTTTGGCAAATCCGCCGGCACTTTTGCCCCTGCGGGAAAAACGGTGTCTTGTCCGGAACAACTGAAGCAGGTGCGCTCGAGCATGCCGGGTATGCTCGACAGCACGGGAGTAGCGTCCATCGTGGTGGCCGTGGCCAAAGATGGAGTGATCTTGTGGGAAGAGGGATTCGGATGGGCGAACCGGGAGAAGGAAATGGAAGCCACTCCCCACTCCATCTACCCACTGGCATCCATTTCCAAGTCTCTCACCGCCACGGGATTGATGGTGCTGGAGGCAAAAGGCTTGGTCGATCTCGATGAACCGGCGAATCGTTACCTGGGGGAATCAAAACTGATTGCCCACGCGGGTAGCGCCGAGGACGCAACCCTTAAAAGGCTACTCTTTCATACCTCCGGGCTTCCCCAGCATTGGAATATTTTCGATGCCCGGGGATCGTATCGGCGCCCCTCCATGGATGAATCTATCAGACGGTACGGAATTCTGGTAACGGCCCCCGGCGAAATATACAACTATTCTAATTTCGGATTTGGAGTCATCGATCACGTCATATCACGGGTCTCGGGGACCGACTACGCGGAATTCATGAAAAGAGAGGTATTCGAGCCTCTCGGATTAACACGTACTTCCGTGATGATCGATACGACACTGGAAGACCTGGTGGCCCAAATGTATGACGAGCGCAACCGTCCGATATCTCCGTACGATTTCGACCACCGGGGCGCATCCGCCGTGTTGTCCACGGCCCACGATCTGGTCCGCTACGGCCTGTTTCACCTCAAGAACCGGATCCCCGGACAAAAACCGATCCTGAAAGATGAAACCCTCGACCGGTTACATACGGAAACGGATTCCGGATTCCCCGAACTGGAGAAAAGTATCGGATACGAATATTTATTGGGCAGTTTTGGCGGAGTGGATATCGGCGAGTACCGGATCGAGGTATGTACGGGATCGATGCCCGGAGCCTCCTCCAGGCTGGCGTTGGTTCCGGAGGAAAATTTGGTCACGGTCCTCTTGTGCAACGGCGATAATATAGATCTGTGGAAGATCGAGGGAAGCCTTATCGGGTCGATGCTTCCGGGCTTCAGGGAGGCCTTCGAAACGGAGCTGAAGGATCGCCGGGAAGAATCTGTTATGTCTCCCCAGCCACCCCCGGCCTTCATCGGATCCTGGTCCGGCGGTGTGCTGACCTACGCCGGAGAAGTCCCGGTGGAATTAAACATTTCCGGCGGGGGGCAGGTCAAAATGACCATGCGCGGGGTAGCGGTACAATATTTGCCGATGAAAACACCCTTGGGGGAGATGGGATTTCAAGCGGAGCTCTTCAAGGGGCTGTTCCTGGGTAGGTTCGATACCCCGGATGCGGCGCGCGCTCCCCATGTCATACTGGTGGAATGCCGGATGCGGGACAATCGGTTGACCGGCTACGCGGCGGCCGTTGCCATGAATAAAAGTTTTTGCCTTCCCTATTGGATGGAATTGGGCAAAGCAATAAGTGGGAACCAGTGAAATGATGATGGCCGGTGATGATTTGTTCCGGTCGTTCCATCGATCTCTTGAAGAATTGTGATGCGCTTACCGCGGAGACATAAATATTTGAGTGGAATCGCCGCCTATCTGAAAATAGGGGGCGGGATCTTCGCCCTTGTTTTTATGCTCAATCCGGTCCCATCCCTATCCGCATATTCTCAAATCGAAGATCTCGAATTCGAGACCCTATCCCTCCAGCACGGCTTGTCTCAAAGCTCGGTGCTGTCCATCCTTCAGGATGATACGGGATTCATGTGGTTTGCCACCGAAGATGGATTGAACAAATACGATGGATACAAATTTACCATTTTGAGGCACGACCATTACGATCCGAACAGCTTGAGCCACACCTGGTTATTGGCCCTTTTAAAAGACAGTTCGGGGGTGCTGTGGGTGGGGACGTTCCACGAAGGACTAGACCGGTACAACGCCGAGAAGGGGAATTTCACTCATTACCTCATGGATCCGGAGGACACCACCGGGTTGAGCCATAACATCGTGAGGGCTATTTGCGAAGATCGATCCGGCGGATTTTGGGTAGGCACCGACAGTGGATTGAATCGACTCGACAGGGAGACCGGAGAATTCACCAAATACTTACACGATCCGGACGATCCCGCCAGTTTGAGTCACAATTCCATCCGGTCTATCCATGAGGACGGCGCGGGGAACCTGTGGATAGGCACCGAGGGCGGCGGTTTGAATAGGCTTATCAGGGATGAAGGAAGATTCATCCATTACCGGGCTGATCCCGGCGACCCCGGTAGCCTCAGCCATAACTCAGTAAGATCGATATTCGAGGATGCCTCCGGCACCCTTTGGATCGGAACGGGAGGGGGGGGACTGAATAGATTCGACGGCGAAAACGAGCGCTTTATCTGTTACCGGCACGATCCGGATGATCGTCACAGTATAAGTCACAATGAAATTAACGCGATTTACGAAGATCGATCGGGCACCCTGTGGATAGGGACCAATGGGGGCGGGCTCAACATTTTCGACCGGGAAAATGAGAGGTTCATTCATTACCGGCATGATTCAAATGATCCACATAGTTTGGCCTACGATGAGGTGTACGCGATCTACGAGAACCGGGCCGGGGTGATCTGGATCGGAACGTACGGCGGAGGAATATCGAAATATGACAGGAACAAGAAGAAGTTTCTGCTCTACCGGCGTGATCCGAACGATCCCGGCGGTTTGAACGCCGATCTTGTCTGGTCGATCCACGAAGATGAGCAGGGAATACTCTGGATCGGGACTCAGGGCGGCGGGCTCAACAGATTCGACAGGAAGAATGATCAATATACTTATTACCGGCACGATCCCGAAGATCCGGGCAGCTTGAGCAACGATTTCGTGAGAATGATCCATGTCGACCGCTCCGGGAAATTCTGGGTCGGGACGAACGGGGGAGGACTCAACCTGTTTGACAGAGACTCGGGGAAGTTCAAAACTTACCGGCACGACCCGCTAGAACCCCACAGCCTGAGTAATGACGAGATTCGATGGATATTCGAGGATAGATCAGGAGCCTTGTGGATCTGCACGCACGGGGGAGGCCTGGATAAATTCGACGGAAATACCGAGAAATTCTTTCACTTCCGGTCCGATCCGGATAATCCGCGGAGTTTAAGCAACGATTTTGCCAGGGTCGTCTATGAAGACAGCCGGGGCATATTCTGGGTCGGCACCCAGGGCGGGGGTGTCAATATATTGGATAGGGATAATGAAAGCTTCACCCACCTTAGGGCCGACCCCGATGATCCCCAGAGCTTGAGCAGCGACCATATCCTATCCATATTCGAGGATAGGACGGGCATAATCTGGATCGGCACCTGGGGAGGCGGCCTGAACGCCTTTAACCGGAGCAGCGGAAAGTTTAGCATATATACTGTCGAGGATGGATTGCCGAGCAACACCATCTATGGAATTCTGGAAGATGACTGGGGATTTTTGTGGTTGAGCACGAATGACGGTCTGTCGAAATTCGATCCTACCAGAAAGAGCTTCAAGAATTACAGCGTGAAAGACGGGCTGCAGAGCAACGAATTTAATGGAAATTCCTTTCACAAAAGCAAAAGCGGGGAGATGTTCTTTGGAGGAATCAGGGGATTCAACGCTTTCTACCCGGATGACATCATAGATAATCCCCATGTGCCGCCGATGGTGATAACCTCCTTTAGGAAGTTGAACCGGGAAGTAAAATTCGACCGGCCCCTGTCGCAGCTCGATGAAATCGTGCTTTCCCATAAAGACTATGTTTTTTCCTTCGAGTTCGCCGCTTTGGATTACTCGGTTCCGGATAAGAACAGGTATGCCTACAAGATGGAAGGCTTGGATAAAGATTGGATATACACCAATGCCTCTAAACGCTTTGCGAATTACACCACCCTGCCCCCCGGAAAGTATGTTTTCAAGGTCAGGGGCTCCAACAACGACGGGGTCTGGAACGAAGAGGGAGCGTCGCTAAAAATCGTTATCACTCCTCCCTTTTGGGTAACCTGGTGGTTCAGGACGCTGATATTCCTGATCCTCCTGGTCCTGGCCTATATGCTGTACCGGTACCGGTTGAGGGAGGTACGCATGAAAACCGAACTGCAGGCCGCGCACGACGCCCAAATGTCCATCATGCCCCGGAGCGATCCGAAGCTCCGGGATTTCGAGATTTCGGGAGCCTGCATTCCGGCGAGCGAGGTGGGAGGAGATTTTTATGACTACATGTGGTTGGACGAAGATAAGACCAGGTTCGGCGTGGTGGTGGGTGATGTTTCCGGAAAAGCCATGAAAGCGGCCATGATAGCCGTCATGTCCAACGGAATGGTTTTTTCCAAGGCCACCGAAATACGAAAAGTTAAAGATATTATGACCCGCCTGAACCGGGCGCTGTATCTGAAAACCGACGAGATCATGTATACGGCCCTCTGCCTCGCTTCGCTGGATATCGAGGCGAAGGAATTCACCTTCGCCCTGGCGGCATTTAACGAGCCGCTGCTCAAAAGGGGGAGTTCGACCGTCAGCCTGCAAACCTCGGGTGGAGTTTGCCCCCTGGGAGCATTTGAGGACAGCCTTTATCAGGAAAAATCAGTTACCCTCGAGGAGGGGGACGTTATAGTGATTTTCACCGACGGGATCACGGAGGCCTGGACGAAAAAAGACGAGTTTTACGAGACCGCGAAACTTAAAAATCTTTTAAATAGCATGGATACCAGTGGTCTCACGGCCCCAGAGATCAATCACCTGATCATTAAGGATATCAGCGACTATTACGGTAGCGCGCCGCAGCACGACGACATGACGGTGGTAGTGATAAAATGCGTTTCCATGACGGTTGATTGACGGGGCGTGGGAAATAGCCTTGACTCCTTCGACCGGTTTCCGGCATTGGGGCGGTTCGGGGATGCGAGCGGCCCGCTCCCGGCCCGCCCCGCTTTTCGCGGCAACTTGCGGGAAGGAGTAATTCGTTTTGCTCTACATGCCCTCCAGGGTTTTCAGCTTTTCCTGGGCGTTTTCGTTGTGGGGATTGAGCTCCAGGGATTTCTTATAGTTATTGATCGCTTTTATGGTGTCTCCGTTTTTCATATAGGCCTCGGCCAGGCTGTCGTAGACGTTGGCCGATTCGGGGAAAACCTCGACATTCAATATGAATACTTCAAGGGCTTCGGGTACTCGTCCTGAATTCAGCAGGTAGTACCCGATACTGTTAATTGACGCCTCGTCGAAATAGATATCGCGCCCCTCCTCGCGCAGCCGCCTGACCTTGGCGAGGGCGGCCGGCAGCGAATCCCGCCCTTCTGTTTTAATGATCTCGGAGGCTAAATTTTTTTGCTGGAGGAAGAAAAGTCTTAAGTGCATCTCATGTTGCGGGCGTATCCAGTCGTCCCCGCCGTCTTTATACTCCTGCATTTCCTTGACAAAGGCGAAATCCTTATCCAGGGATAGTTGATCCTGGATTTCAGCGAGACCCATCCCGGCCTCTTCGGCCTCTACCACGGAGTTCCAGAGACTCCTAATATAGTGCAGGTGGGTGAGGGCCCTCTCCCTGGGCCATACATTATTTATATCGCATATAATCCTATCCACCGGATTATCGCCCTCCAGAATTTCTTCCAGCACCTCGATCCACCGGGGCACGTCCAGTTCGGCGTATTGGGGATGGGGATAAGGAGCAAGGTGTTGCGAATGCATGATAAAACCCGGAATGATCGCTATATTTTCCGCCGGTACCACCGCCACCGTCATGCCATCGTATCCGGCCTTGCCGAACCAGATCAGCTTTAAAGTGATATCGCCCAGGTTCAGCATCATGCTGTCCCTATATACCACATTGGGCAATAGCAGAGAAAATCCCTTCTCCAGCTCGTCGGCCCGCTGCCGGCAGGTGTTCATCCATCTTTTTTCGCTTATCTCGTCTTCCGAGCCGGGGGCATGCGTTTCCAGGCGCTGGCGCGATACATCCTCTTTCCAGCGCCACATATCTATCAATCTCTTGATTTCCGCCTCAACCTCTTTTTCCTTTCCCTGATACTTGTCCCAGAATGCTTGGTGACCGATTATGGTGGTCTCCTTGTAGGCGGCGTTGCCGCCGAACATGTCGAGCCGGTCGGTCATATTTATGGTCAGGTAGAAATCATTTCGGTTCAGGGCCCGGGCGATTGCCTCTTTATGTCTCCGGGCGGTTATTTCGGACCAAAAGCTATCGAATACCACTAAGCCTTTACTGGATGTAATGACCAGCTGGTCTTCTCCGCCCTCGGGAATTTTAACCATGAATATCTTGCTGGAGATATTTTTGATCTGGAAGCCTCGGTCGCTGGACTTTCCGGAGGAGGGTAGAAAAATAGAGATCAAACATATTAATAATGCAATTTTCACTTTCATGAACGTTTCCTTTCTTTGAGATCCACCCCACAAGCAATGGCTGACTTTCTAATTCTCCGTCAATTTTTTCCCCGGTATGTTTTAAATTTTGATCGATTTACGCGCTCAGCTCCCCGGGGGATGGAGGTTAAGCCCGCCTAAATGTCGTTGCGACGATTCCACCGGATGCGCGCAAATATGCGCCTTATCCAACATGTTAAAAATTTAACATATGTGCCGGAATTTGTCAACTTCTAGGTTGGTGGAATTTTTCCGCCTGGTGGCGGACGATCACGCCCTCGATCATGTAAATGACATCCTCGGCGATGTTGGTGGCCTGGTCGGCGATCCTCTCCAGGTGCCGGGAGATGGAAAGCTGGTGGATGAGGTTCTCCGTGTCCTCGGGCCTTTCCTTGATTTCCTTTTGAATTCTAAGAAAGAAATCCCGGTTCATGGCGTCCACGATGTCGTCCGATTTGCATACTTCGTGCGCCAGCTGCACGTTTTCCTTAACCAGGGCGTCGAGGCTCTTTTTAAGCATGTCCCTGACCTGGGAGGCGATCCCGGAGAAGTCGAACAATTTTTTCTCCCGGCCGTTTTGAGCCAGAAAGTGGGCTCGCTCGGCTATATTAACCGACAGGTCCCCCACCCTCTCCAGGTCGTTGTTGATCTTCAATATAGAGACGATGAGCCTCAGATCGATGGCCACCGGCTGATGCAGGGCCAAAACCTTGAGGCATTCCTCCTCCACTTCGACTTCCCTCTTGTCTATTTCCAGGTCATCTTCTATGACCTCGTCCGCCAATTTCGCGTCCCTCGTCTCCAGGGCCTTGACCGCCTTGGAAAGGCTCTCTTCCACCGAAGCCCCCACGGTCAGGATATGTTTTTTAAGTTTATCGATCTCGGTGCGGATATGCTTGGACATCTTTTCCCGGCCTCCTGTTTCTTATCCAAATCTTCCGGTTATGTAATCTTCCGTCTGCTTTTCCTTCGGTTTCGTGAATATCTGGCTCGTCTCGCCGAATTCTATCAAATCGCCCTCGTAAAAGAAAGCGGTAAGATCCGATACGCGGGCGGCCTGCTGCATGTTGTGGGTGACTATGAGAATGGTATAGTCGCCTTTGAACTCCGCGATCAGATCCTCGATCCGGGCGGTGGAGCGCGGATCGAGGGCGGAGGCCGGTTCGTCCATGAGGAGTATCTTCGGTTTCACCGCTATTGCCCGGGCGATGCACAACCTCTGCTGCTGTCCCCCGGATAGGCCCAGGGCGTTGTCTCCCAGCCGGTCCTTCACCTCGTCCCAGAGGGCCGCCTGCAGGAGACTCTTCTCCACGATCTCGGCCAGCTTCGAACGGTCGCGGATGCCGTGGATCCGGGGACCGAAGGCAATATTGTCGAATACGCTCTTGGGAAAAGGATTGGGCTTCTGGAAAACCATGCCCACCTCTTTCCGCAGCAAGACCACGTCCAATCCCTGCGTGTACAGGTCCTGCCCGTCGAGTTTCAAGTTTCCCGCGGCCCGGCATCCGGGGATAAGGTCGTTCATGCGGTTGACCGCCCGCAGGAAGGTGCTTTTTCCGCATCCGCTGGGACCGATGATCGACGTCACCAGCCCCTCGGGTATTTCAATATCGATTTTCCGCACCGCTTCGTTTTCGCCGTAGAAGATGGAAAATCCTTCCGCCTTCAGTAGATCTCTCTTGCCCTTAATATCCATGATCCGGTTATCCTCTCAATCTCTTCGATATCCTGGCCCTCAGCAGGACGGCGGTCAGGTTCAGCAGCAGGACCATGACCACGAGAGTGAAGACCATTCCATACTGTACGTGGCGGATCTCGTCGACCGCCTCGTGCTCGGTGGCTAGATTGTAAATGTTCCAGGGGAGGGCGGGGGTGGGTTGGGAAAGCGTCTCCAGCAATCCCAGAGGTTTTCCGATGCTTACCGCCGCGGTGAATATGATGGGCGCCGTTTCCCCGGCCGCGCGGCCCAGGCTGATGATGGTGCTGGTCAGTATTCCCGGCATGGCGGCCGGCAGGATGACGGTCATGATGGTGTACCATTTGCTCGCGCCCAGGCTCATGGAGGCTTCCTTGTACCCCCGGGGGACCGCCAGGATGGCTTCCTCGGATGCCCGGATGATGGTGGGGAGCACCAGCAGGGCCAGGGTCATAGATCCGGCGAGCACGCTTTTCGAGCTGGATACATGCATCGTGTTGATGAAGAAGGCCAATCCGAAAAGTCCGAACACTATGCTGGGGACTCCGGCCAAGGAGCTGATGCAGGTTCTGAGGAGACCCACGAAGCGCCCCCTTCCGGCGTACTCCGCCAGGTAGATGGCCGTTATTACACCCAGGGGGATGGCGAAAATCATTGCTCCCAGGGCCAGATAGAGGGTGCCCAGCATCTCCGGCCAGATGCCTCCGAAGAAATGGGCGTCCTTCGATCCGTCGAACAGAAAGCGCCAGTAAAAAACAACTTGGGGTTTCATCATTTTCCCCAAGTCGTTCTCCAGGATGCCGAAAAGCGGTTCCAGGGAGGTGCCGGCGAAAAACTCCGCCCGGGGCGTTTCGACCTTTTTGCCCATCCGCGAGGGATCGGAATAATCATACCCTACCAGGTAGAGGATATGGTGCTGCTTGATCAAGGCGCGGTCCCAGCGGGTCTGCCCGTATCTCATCCTGATGAGGGCTTTTTCCCTGGCATCTTTCCGGGGACCGAGCAGTTCCTCGATGAGTTCCTCCAGTTCCCCGAAATCCGACCGGTATTGTTTCCGGAAAGCGGGAGCGGACCGCCTCATCTCTTCCTCGAAAGAATCGAGAAGGTCATAGAGACGCTGCCGGGCGATCCGGACCTCCTCCAGATCCCGGGCCAGGGCCTTGCCGTTGCCGCGGCCGAACTGCTCCTTCATCATCTCCCGGTATTCGATGGTGCCGCGGAAGACGAAGGACTTGATGCCGCGGGCTAGGATGGGCTGAAGCAGGATGACCAGCGATACGGACATCAGGACGATGGCGAAGAATCCCACCGAAGTGAACGACCGGTCGAGAAGTTTCCTGGTTCCCAGCTCCATCTATGCGCCACCCTTTCTGGATTTACGGAGGATCATCTCGCTTATCAGGTTGGACACAAAGGCTGCGACCAGGAGGCAGAGGGCCATGGCGAAAAGTACGTGATATCTCGCCGACCCGGTCACCTGATCGGCCTCTCCCATATCCCCGGCGATGGTGGCCGTCAGGGTTCTCACCGGTTCCAGTAGGTTGAACCAGGGCCGCGGTATCCGGGAAGCGTTACCCGAGGCCATCCACACCACCATGGTCTCACCCACGGCCCGCATAACGCCCAGGATCACGGCGGCGACGATCCCGCTT
>JAFGPI010000093.1 GCA_016926065.1 Candidatus Krumholzibacteriota bacterium | reverse complement strand
GGCTCGATTTTGGTCCCTGGGAGCAGATATTCTACGGGGAGTTTGACGGTGGCCGCCGCAAGCGCGTGCTGGTAAAGATCATCGGGGAATAGGGCGGATTCTGCCGGCCGTTTTTCCACCGGCCCTGCCGCCGCCCCGTTTCTCCGTGAGCGCCCGGGCTTTCCGCAACCAATCAGCCGCTGGCGTTGCGCCTAGCCGTTTCTCCGTGAGCGCCCGGGCTTTCCCCCGCGGGGATCTCCGGCCGCCGTCCCCGGCACCATTACTTTTCCCCCGCGAAAAAAACTTCTTGCCACTCGACCCGATTTAGGGTAGTATGCCCGAAAGCAGCCTTTTAATCTGGTCCGGGAGGCCAGAAAAGGGATCGCATCTTGTACCCAACGATTCTACCTCTCTGACCGGGAGGATTTTTTTTGCCTCGATAGCGGAGGAGGTTTTCTTGAAAATTCTCAGAAAAGCGGTCGTCATGGACACGGTACAGCTACGCCGCACCATCATGAGGATCGCCCACGAGATCGTGGAGAAAAACCGGGGTGTGGAAGGACTTATTCTGGTGGGAATAAGAAAACGAGGGATTCCCCTGGCCGAGCGTATAGCCCGCGCCATCGAAAAGTTCGAGGGGAAAAGCATCCCTGTGGGGGCCCTGGATATCACCCTCTACCGGGATGACGTGCAGATGATCGCCAACGCCCCGGTGGTGGGAAAAACGGAAATCACTGAAGATATCACCGACCGGACCATCGTGCTGGTAGATGATGTCCTGTTCACCGGTCGCACGGTAAGGGCGGCCCTGGACGAGCTGGTCGACTTCGGGCGCCCCAAGGCGATTCAACTGGCCGTGCTGATAGACAGGGGCCACCGGGAGTATCCCATTCGCGCCGATTTCGTGGGGAAAAACGTGCCCACCGCGAGCCATGAAACGGTGGAGGTTCTGCTCAACGAGGTTGACCAGGAAGAGATCGTGGTCCTGAGCGAAGTCACCTTGGAGGGTGAAGGCGACGATGACCGGTCCGCTCCGGAGGAAAGAGGGAGTGGGAAGAAGGCCGGAAGAGCGGCCGGCGGCGGAGTAAAGAAAAAAGGAAAAAGAAAGGCCGCTTCCTCCTCCGGCCCCTCGGGAAAAGGGAAAAAGAAAACCGGTTCCGGCAAAAAGAAATCAAAAGGTAGAACCGTATCCGGATCTAAGTCGAAAAAGAGATAATCCATCCATCCGGCCGGTGCGCCAAGGATTTCGGAAGGGGGTACATGTAAAGTGCAGTTTAACCGCAAAGATCTGCTGGGACTGGAGGACCTGTCCTCTGAAAGCATTAAGCTGATCCTGGACACAGCGGACAATTTCAAGGAAGTGCTGAGCAGGAAGATCAAAAAGGTCCCCGCCCTGCGGGGGGTGACCATAGCCAACGTCTTCTACGAGCCGAGCACCCGCACCCGGATGAGTTTCGAACTGGCGGAAAAGCGATTGAGCGCCGACGTGATAAATTTCTCCAAGGCCACTTCCTCCGTCAAGAAAGGCGAGACCCTCCGGGATACCCTGGAAAACATCCAGGCTATGAAGGTGGATATAGTGGTGATGCGGCACGGTTCCTCGGGCGCGCATAAATTTCTCTCCGAGTTTCTGGAGGCCTCGATCGTTAACGCCGGCGACGGCCAGCACGCCCATCCCACCCAGGCCCTCCTCGACATGATGACCCTGCGGGAGCGCTGGGGAACCTTTACCTCCAAGAGGGTGACCATCATAGGAGATATCCTCCACAGTCGGGTGGCCCGTTCAAATATCTGGGGATTGACCAAGATGGGGGCCAAGGTAACGGTCTGCGGCCCTCCCACCATGATGCCGGCGGCCGTGGAGAAGTTGGGGGTGGGGGGAGTGAAGGTCGAGTATGACCTGCGCCGGGCCATCCGGGAGGCGGATGCCATAAACATTCTCCGCATTCAGCTGGAGCGGCAGGACGCCACCCTTTTCCCCAGCATGAGGGAATATTTCGAGGTTTTCGGAATCTCGAACGATGTTCTCAAATCAGCACCGGAGCACTGCATAGTGATGCATCCCGGTCCCATGAACCGGGGAGTGGAGATCGCCCAGGAGGTGGCCGACGGGAAGCAGGCGGTGATCCTCCCCCAGGTCACCAACGGGGTGGCGGTAAGAATGGCGGTGCTCTTCTTGATCGCCGGAGGCAAGGTGGAGGAAAACGATCTGCAGTAATGGTAACCGGAGAGATACCGGACGAGGAGTATCGATGATAAAATGGAAAGATAAGAGGGAGTTTTGGATAACCGGAGCGAAACTGGCCGATCCGGAGGCGGGCAAGATCAAAAGCGGGTCGGTCCTCATCCAGAAAGGAAGGATCTCCGAGTTGGCCTGGCAGGGCGCCGTGCAATCCGATCTTCCGCAACTGGATATAGGAGGCCTGGTGCTGTCGCCCGGATTCATAGATATTCACACCCATCTGCGCGAGCCGGGATACGAAGAAAAGGAAACGATCGAAACCGGAACCGCGGCGGCCGCGGCGGGGGGATATACGGCGGTGGTTTGCATGGCCAACACCGAACCGGTGGTGGACGATCCCAGTATCGTGAAATTTATTTTGGAAAAAAGCGCGCAGGTGAGTCATTGCCGGGTATATATCACGGCGGCCCTGACCAGGA
The DNA here is from genome assembly GCA_016926065.1 of Candidatus Krumholzibacteriota bacterium. Lineage (GTDB taxonomy): Bacteria > Krumholzibacteriota > Krumholzibacteriia > Krumholzibacteriales > Krumholzibacteriaceae > JAFGPI01. The sequence continues at coordinate 10,845 of JAFGPI010000093.1, read as the reverse complement.
ACCTGGAGGGAGTGCATATCAATGAATACCACCTGCTCAGGGAAGCCGGCGCCGTGGCCTTGAGCGATGACGGCAAGTTCGTGGTGGACAGCCGGGTAATGCGCTCGGCCCTGGAATACGCGCGCATCTATAATTTACCGGTGATAGCGCACTGTGAGGATACCTTCCTCACCGCCGGTGCCCTGATGAACGAAAGTTACAGTTCCACCCGCCTGGGACTGAAAGGAACGCCCGCCGCCGCCGAGGAGATCGCCGTGGCCCGGGATGTCAGGCTGGCGGAATTGACCGGATCGAGACTGCACGTCGCCCACGTTTCCACGGCCGGAGCGGTGGAGCTTATCAAAAAAGCGAAGAGGAAAGGGGTGCCGGTAACAGCCGAAGCCTCTCCCCATCACCTGACCTTGGACGATACGATGCTGGAGACCTACGACCGGAACCTCAAGGTCAATCCTCCCCTCCGGGATAAGAAGGATATCGAGGCGTTGCGGTCCGGGCTGCGGGAAGGGACGATTGACTGCATCGCCACCGATCACGCTCCGCACACGGAGATCGACAAACAGGTGGAATTCGATTTCGCCCCCCCCGGTATCATGGGACTGGAGACCGCCTTCGCCCAGTTAAATACCGAGTTGGTCGACGGCGTCGAATTTTCTCTCGTCGATCTGATCCGGTTATTGACCATAAAACCGGCTCAAACCCTTTCCCTTCCCGGCGGGAAGCTGGCGCGGGGAGAACCGGCCGACCTGGTGCTTATCGATCCGGACGAGGAATGGGTGCTGGAGAAGGCCGCGCTCAGATCGAAATCGTCCAATACTCCACTGCTGGGGAAAAAGTTTCGGGGGCGGGTGCAGGGAGTTTTTCTTGAGGGAAAATGGGAATCGGCTATATTGTAGAGTAGAGGATGGATATATTCCGGCCGCTTCTTGTATAATTTCCGGGAGGCCCGGTACCCGGGTAAGGAAATCAAAGCGTGAAGCCTGAAAATGTTAATTGGGGAAAAGTTATCTTGCCGGCGCTGCTCGCGCTGGCGTTGCTCAACTCCTGTGTTTATTTCAACACCCTGTACAACGCCCGGCGGAAATTCAATGAAGCCGAGGAAGCCAGGGTCAAGGGAGGAAATGGGAAGGGCGCGAGCGGGAAATATGATCAGGTTATCGAAAAATGCGGCACCATATTGAGGGATCATTCCGACAGCAGATGGGCGGACGACGCCACCTTCCTGATGGGGAAGGCCCAGGTCAGAAAGGGAGACTATAAAAAAGGTATCCGCAAATTCACCGAATTGATTACCAATTTTCCGGAAAGCGATTACGTGCCTCCCTCCCTCTATTGGCTGGCCCTGGCTAATTACCTGAAAAAAGACTACACGCAGGCCAAGCTATACGCCGATCGGTTTATCGCCAATCATCCCCAGCATGAAATGCGCTACCAGGTCCTTTTCCTGGCGGGGGATATAAATATCGAACTGGAGAAAAACCAGGAAGCCCTAAATTTTTACTCCATGGTGGCTGATGAAGCCAAAAAGCGCGAGATCATGGAGGAAGCGGTGATGCGCAGTGGAGATCTGCATTACCGCTTTAAGGATTGGGAGGCGGCCGCTTCCTATTATGAGAGGCTCCTGCACAAGGGCATCTCCACCGAACGACGTATCTATCTATCCATCAAACTGGGCGATTGTTACTCCCACACCGGCAGATGCCAGGAAGCCCTGGAGCTGTACAATGAAGTGCTGGATTTGGTAACCCTCACCCAGGACAAGGCGGTGGTGCACCTGGGCCGGGGGGCCAGTTATACCTGCATGGATTCGCTGCAAAGGGCCATAGAGATTTACGAAATGGTGAAGAATACCTACCCCGGCTCCAAATTTTCCGCCGAAGCTTATTACAAGATGGGTGTAATCTATCACGAAAGATTGGATTCACTGGAACGGGCCCAGGACGTTTTCTCCCGGGTGGGCAGGGATGCGGCCAGCTCGGAATTCGCGTCCCTGGCCCTGAAGAAGAGCAGGAGTTTGAAGCAGCTGATCGAACTGCAGCAATCGGCCGGAAAAGAGCAAACGAATGATCAGAAAGTGAATAACAAATTCCTGACCGCCGAGCTGCAATTGACCAAGCTGGGTGAAACCGCTCTGGCCATGCGCAACTACCAGGCGGTAGTGGACAGCTTCCCCCGGACCGAGATAGCGCCCAAGGCGGCATACGCCCTGGCCTGGATCTATCACAACCAGTTGAAGGATGAGGATAAGGCGTTGCTGGCGTACCGCCGGGTGATTTCCGGATATCCCCGCTCTCCCCAGGCGAGGGGGGCCTTGAACGGTATATCCGTTCTGGGCGGGGAGGAACTGCTGGAGGGCTTGGAGGCCTATATAGATTCGGCGCTGGCGGATACGACGGCCCTCCGGGAGGAAGCGCGGTTGAAGGAATTGGAAAGGATCAAGAACCTGCCGACCGAGACCACCGGCGGGGTTCCCCCCGATTCGACCGAGGCGGAAGATCGAATCAAGGCCTTGCGGGACCGGACGAGGCAAGAGGCGCGTTTTCCGCTGAGAAGCAATGCCGGGGACACGCTTTCCGTCAAGGTGCCGGACCGGGCCTCTTCCCCGGACACGCTTTCCCGGATCCCCCCCCCGGGGGAGGGCGAACGGGCGGATCCGGATTCTCTCGGTAGCGGGCAAAACCGGAAATAAAGGAGAACGGTTGAACCGGATAAAAAGCCTTTTCAGGGCCCGGGTACTGCGCCACCAGGTTCTTACCCCATCCTGCCGGCTGGTGGTTTTCGACCGTCCCGCGGGATTTCCCGCCGCCTCACCAGGTCATTTCGTCTCCGTCCGGGTAAGCGATTCATCGGTACCGCTGCTGCGCCGCCCCTTCAGCATCCTGGATCTGACCGCCGGCGAATTAATATTACTGGTTAAGATCGTGGGCCGGGGATCAGCCCTCCTGGCCGGCGCGAATCCCGGCGACGGCCTGGAGATCGGAGGGCCTTTCGGGGGAACGGTCTTCGAACCTCCGGCGCGTGGGAAAGCGGTCTTTGTAGCCGGAGGGACCGGTTTGGCTCCGGCCGTCTTCGCGGCCCGGACCTGGAATAAGGGGGGGCTGGTGGAAGAGATCCACCTGGTCCACGGAGCCTCCACCAGGGATGAACTGCTGACCGGTTTTTGTGAAAAGGATTTCTCCCACGTGCATCAGGCCACCCTGGACGGCTCGGCGGGTTTCGGGGGGGATGCCGTATCGCTGCTGGAGAAACTGGTGAATGACGGAGTAGTGCCTCTGGACGCCCTCTTTTCCTGCGGGCCCCGGGGGATGATCCGGGCCTTGGTCGAGCGCGTGGGCTCCCGCTTCGCGGAGCACCATGCCTCCTTGGAAGCGGTGATGGCTTGCGGGGTGGGCGCCTGCCGGGGGTGCACGGTTCCGGTCAGAGAAAACGGAGAGACGCTGCTGCGGGCGGTATGCAGCGACGGAACCGTTTTCCCCGCGGGGGACATTGCCTGGGAGGAATGGGAAGATTGAACAAGAAGAAAAACGCCATCCGCATCGGCGCGGTGGAATTCCGCAATCCGGTTTTCCTGGCCTCCGGTCCGGCCGGTTACGGTTTGGAGTACGCCGGGCTGATCGATCTGCCGTCCCTGGGCGCGGTGGTGACCAAAACGGTTTCCTATTCTCCGCGCCGGGGTAATCCGGGCAGGAGACTGCGGGAAACGGTTTCCGGCCTGCTCAACAGCGTGGGCCTGGAAAATGTGGGCGCGGAAGAGTACTTCGCCGAAAAGCTTCCTCCCCTGTACGATGCCGGCGTCAAACCGGTGGTGAGCCTGGCGGCCGAAGACTGGGAGGATTACCGCAAATTACTCGAATTGACCGCCCGGCAAGAAAACGTGGACGTGGTGGAATTGAACCTCTCCTGCCCCAACGTGGAGAGGGGGGGGATGGCGGTGGGGGTCGATCCCGATCTGGTAAGGCGCTATGTCCGGCTGGCCAAGGATATCCTGAGGGGGGCGGCGGTTTTGGCCAAACTTACTCCCAACGTCCAGGACATCGGCCTGCTGGCCCTGGCCGCCGAGGAGGCGGGCGCGGATGGAATTACCGCCATCAATACGGTACTGGGAATGGATATAGATACCGACTCCGGAAAACCGGTCTTTCACCGGATCCGGGCCGGGCTGTCGGGTCCCGCCATAATGCCGGTGGCGCTGGAAGCGGTGTGGCGGATACGCCGGAGGGTGGAAATACCGGTGATAGGGGTGGGGGGGATATCCTCACCGCTCGACGCGGAAAAGTTCTTCCTGGCCGGAGCCACCGCGATTCAGATCGGAACCGCCATTTTCTACGCCCCCGGTCTGCCGGGGGAAATATTAAGCGCCCTGGAGGAACGGGGAATTCCGGCGCCCATCAACCTGCCGGACTGAGATTATGATCCGCGGCCGGATTTGACCGGAAGGGGGAAATGGATATCCCCTGGAGGGGGAATTCCGGCCCGTTTGTGAGCAGGGGAAAGGATCTGGAATGCGAATGAAGCCACAAATCATCGCCGCCCTGGACGTGGAAAGCAGGGTGGAAGCGCTAAAACTGGTAAGCACCCTGAGAGAAAAGATCGATTATTTCAAGGTGGGTAGCCGGCTCTTCACCGCCGAAGGCCCGGGTTTGATAGAAGAGATTCAAGAAGCCGGCGTCTCGGTGTTTCTGGACCTCAAATTCCACGACATACCGGCCACCGTGGCCGGCGCGGTGAGGGCGGCCTGCGGCCTGGGAGTGAGGATGCTGACCCTCCATACCGCCGGAGGAGTGGAGATGATGAAGGCGGCCGCGCAGTCCGCCCGGGAGGCCTCTTCCCGCTCGGGGAGGCAGCGTCCCCTGCTGGTGGGGGTGACGGTGCTGACCAGCATGTCCCGGGAGGATCTTTCCGATATTTCCCTTTATCCGGGGGAGGTGGATGAATTGGTAACGCGGCGCGCCCGCCGGGCCCGGGAGGCGGGACTGGATGGGGTGGTGGCCTCGGTGCGGGAAGCGGCCCGGATCAGGAGCGAGTGCGGGGATGGATTTGTCCTGGTCACTCCCGGTATCCGGCCCGCCGGTGCCGCCGCGGGAGATCAGAAGAGGACCGCCACCCCGGCTGAGGCCGCGCGAGCCGGAGCGGATTATCTGGTTATCGGCCGTCCCCTCTACCAGGCGGCCTCACCCGCCGAGGCGGCGGAGGCCGTTCTCCGCGAACTCGAGTAAAGGCCAGGCGAGAAAAAGTGTGGAAAGCGGTTATCGTATTCTTGGCAGTATATACCGGATTGGTCATATCGAACCGTTACCGACCACTGATAGCCTGGGCCGGAATCGCCGTGGCCCTGGCCATCGGCGCCCTGCGCTGGGGTGAACTTCCGGGAGGGGTAAACTGGAACGTGATAGGGATCTTCGCCGGATCCCTGATCCTGGCCAGGCTGTTCAGCTATTCGAGATTGCCGGAAACCATCTCCGATCACCTGATCAATCGCTCCCGCCATGCAGGCGCGGCTTTTCTCTATATCATAATCTTCGCCTCGATATTCTCCATCTTTATGGATAACGTGGTGACCGTCCTGCTGTTCGCTCCCATCGCCCTGCAAATCACGGCCAAGGCCAAGGTGTCCCCGGTGCCGGTGATAATAGGATTGGCCGTATCGTCCAATCTGCAGGGAATGGCGATTCTGATCGGGGATACGCCCAGCATGATATTGGCGGCCGCCACCAGGATGTCTTTTATAGATTTTTTCTGGCATACCAGCCGCTCCATCCCGGGCGGCAGACCGGGAATATTCTGGCTGGTTCAGCTGGGGGCGGGGGCCGGATTGCTGGTTCTGTACCAGTTTTTTCGGAAAAACCGGCAGGCTTCCGTATCGGTCCCGGTGACGCCGGTGAAGAGCTGGATACCGGTCTATCTGATAGTGGTCATGATCCTGCTCCTGTCGGTGGCCACGGTTTTCGATCCCGATTTCAAATGGTTCGGGGGAGTGGCCTGCCTGCTTACCGGTCTGGCCGGTTTCATCTGGTACCAGGTCCAGGAGAGAAAAAATCTGCCCGGCCCGATCTGGCGGGAGCTGGGACTGGGAACCGTTTTCTTTTTGATGTCGGTGTTTATCCTGGTGCACATGCTGGAGGAAAGGGGAGTGGTCGGTGCCCTGGTGGAGCGGTTGGGATGGTTGCAGGGAAAGAATCCTTTCCTGATCTACTCGTTCATCGTGTGGTTCTCGGTACTGATATCGGCTTTTATCGATAACGTTCCCTATATCGCCGCCATGCTGCCGGTGGTGATAAGCCTCAGTCATACCCTGGGAGTGCCGCCGGAACTGTTGACTCTGGGCATCCTGATCGGTTCCTGCATGGGAGGCAACATAACCCCGGTGGGAGCGGCGGCCAACCTGGTGGCGGTGGGCATTCTGGAAAGGGAAGGACACCCGGTTTCGTTCGCTTCATTTGTCAAGATCGGTCTTCCCTTTACCGTGGCGGCCACCGGCGCGTCCTACGCCGCGCTTTGGTTTATCTTCAAGTAGGGACGCGGGGCTCAATGACCGGGCGCGCGGCATCACGGAAAATCCCTTCCCCCGGTCAGCGGAGCCGCTCTTTTCCCCCTCAGGCCTATCCCAGGAGCTGCGCCGCAGTTGCCCTTCCCGGAAAAATAGGCGGGCCCCCTCTGATTCCTTGACCGCCGCGCTTATTCTGATATAATGCGAGGCGACGCTGCCCCGCGGCAGCGTTGCTGATTACCGAGGGAGGACGGGGAATTCCGGTTCCATTTACGGGATCCCATCCGCCGGGGGAGGAAATTATATTTACCTTCCGCGGGACCAACAGGTTTCGAAAAAAGAGGAGCTTTGATGCGTGTATTGATTACGGGGATTACCGGATTCGCCGGAAGCCATCTGGCGGATTTATGCCTGGCCAAGAAAGAAGTCGACCTCTACGGAATCATCCGCTGGAGGAGCCGTACGGAAAATATCGAACATATCTGGGACAAGTTGAAGCTGCTCGAATGCGATCTGCGTGACGCCTCCTCGACCCGGGACGTGATCGAGCAGATCCGGCCCGATTATATTTTCCATCTGGCGGCGCAGAGTTTCGTGCCGACTTCCTGGAAAGCGCCCTCGGAATCGCTTATCACCAATGTCATAGGCCAGTTGAACATATTCGAGGCGATCAAGAAAATCGACCTGGATTGCCGTATCCAGATAGCTTGCTCCAGCGAAGAATACGGGATGGTGTTACCGGAGGAGGTGCCCATCCGGGAATCTAATCCGCTTCGTCCCCTCAGTCCCTACGGAGTGAGCAAGGTGGGGCAGGACATGCTCGGTTATCAGTACTTCATGAGCTACGGGATGAAAATCGTCCGCACCCGGGGCTTCAATCATACCGGCCCGCGGCGGGGACCGGTTTTCGTCTGTTCCGATTTCGCCAAGCAGATAATCGATATAGAAAGAGACCTGCGGGATCCGGTGATGAAGGTGGGCAACCTGGACGCCCGCCGTGATTTCACAGACGTCCGGGACATGGTGCGGGCCTACTGGCTGTCCCTGGAAAAGGGCGTGCCGGGATCGGTTTATAATATCTGTTCCGGAAAAAGTTACAGTATCAAGGAAATTCTGGATATACTGATAGAGATCAGCGGGGTGAAAGTGGAGGTGGATATGGAGGAAGGCCGGCTGCGGCCGAGCGATGTTCCCCTGCTGGAGGGCGATTTCAGCCATTTCCGGAATGACACCGGATGGGAACCCGAAATCAGCATTGAACAGACCCTCGCGGACCTCCTCGATTTCTGGAGGGAAAAATCATAAATTTTCGTGAACCGGGGCAGCTAATTTCATGAAAGCACTGGTAACGGGAGCATACGGATTCGTGGGAAGATATCTGGCTGCCGAGTTGAGCAGGCAGGGCTGGGCCGTGCTGGCCACCGATAAGTGCCGGCCGGACCGTCAACCGGTGGGGCCGGTTTTGCGAGCCTTCCAGCAGGGAGAGGGCCGGGAGGTGGAAAAACCTGGATTACCTTCGGCCTTTCCCCCCGGCACCGAGTACCGGATGGTGGATTTAATGGACGCCGCGGAGTTGATGCGGCTCATCGGCGACTGGAAACCGGACGCCATATTCCATCTGGCCGCCCTGAGCGCGGCGGGTAAATCGTTTCAAGATCCCCGCGCCACCCTGCAAGTGAACGTTATCGGCACCCTGAATCTGCTGGAAGCGGTTAGGAAAGCATCTCCTCTCACCCGGATCCTGGTTACCGGTTCCGGGGAGGAGTACGGTATCCGCTCCCGGGAGGAAATGCCCCTGGGGGAGGATTGCTCGCTGGATCCGGTAAATCCCTACGCCGCCAGTAAGGCGGCTCAAACCATCCTGGCCCGGCAGTACCACCGGGCCTATGCCCTGGAGATAGTCATCACCCGCAGCTTCAACCATAGCGGACCGGGGCAGAGCGACGTCTTCGTGCTGCCATCCTGGGCGAAACAGTGCGCCCGGATCAAGCTGCAGGGCAGGAGTCCCCGCATCCGGACCGGAGACACCTCGGTCATACGGGATTTTCTGGACGTGCGGGATGTTTGCCGGGCCTATTTCCTGCTGGTCCGAAAGGGGCGTTCCGGGGAGATATACAACGTCTGCTCCGGCCGGGGCTTGATGCTCCGGGACGCCCTGCAGATGTTATTGAATAATGTTCCCGGCGAGATAACGGTGGAGACCGATCCCGCTTTACGGCGGCCGGTTAATGCCCCGGTATTGATCGGCGACAACCGTAAGCTCAGGGAGGAAACCGGATGGCGGAGCCAGATACCGGTGGAGACCATGCTGCAGGATCTGGCCTCCTGGTGGGAAAAGGAAGGATTGACATTTTTTTCATAAATCGTATGTTAACTGGAACCGAGGAATTGAGAACGAAATATAGACGCCGCTCCCCGGAGGGATCGGCCGTTGGAGGCCGGAACCGGAGAAAATCACCCCTCTGCGCTCCGTCGCCGGATATAAATTAAGAACCGATTTTACCTGAAGGAGCCTGGAATGCCAAAGATCTGCATGGTTGGTACCGGATACGTTGGATTGGTCAGCGGAGCCTGCCTGGCCGATTTTGGAAATACCGTAATCTGCGTGGATATAGATAAGGAAAGAATCGATGGTATTCAGAAGGGAATCATGCCCATATACGAACCGGGCTTGAAAGAGCTGGTAAAAAGGAATTACGACGCGGGCCGGCTCCGGTTCACCACCGAGCTGGCCTCCTCGGTCAAGGATTCGTTGGTTATCTTCTCCGCCGTGGGGACCCCCATGGGGGATGACGGGTCGGCCGATCTGGGGGCCGTCCGCCAGGTAGCCCGGGAAATAGCGGAGAATATGGACGAGTACAAGATATTCGTGCAGAAAAGTACCGTTCCGGTGGGAACTTCCGAGGTGGTGAAAAAAATAATCGAAGATAACCTGGAGAAAGATATCGATTTCGATCTGGTGTCAAATCCTGAATTCCTGCGCGAAGGTTCGGCGATAGAGGATTTTATGCGCCCCAACCGGGTGGTGATCGGGGTGGAGAGCGACCAGGCCCGGGAGATCATGAGGGAAATATACCGTCCGCTCTATCTGCTTGAAACCCCCATAGTGTTTACCTCCATTCGTACCGCCGAACTGGTCAAGTACGCCAGTAACGCGTTTCTGGCGGTCAAGATTTCCTATATAAATGAAATCGCCGATCTGTGCGAGGAAGTGGGAGCGAATGTGAACGAGGTGGCCAAGGCGGTCGGCCTGGACCAGCGGATCGGAGCCAAGTTCCTGCACGCCGGGGTCGGTTACGGAGGCTCCTGCCTGCCCAAGGACGTGTCGGCCATCCTGCACACCGCCGAAAACCACACGGTGTCCCTACGGGTCATAAAGGCCGCCAGTGATGTCAATGACACCAGGATCGACAGGCTTTTCAGCAAGCTGGAGTACGAAATACCCGATTTATCGGGGAAAACCATAGCCGTCCTGGGACTATCCTTCAAACCCAATACCGATGACCTGCGTTTCGCCCCCGCCCTGCGCCTCATCGACCGGCTGTCCGGGATGGGAGTGACGGTAAACGCCTACGATCCCATTGCAATGGATAATGCCCGGACAGACTACGGCGATATCGTCTCTTTCTTCGATGATTCATACGCCGCCATTGCCGGAGCCGACGCCCTGGTGATCATGACCGAATGGAACGAATTCCGGCAGCTCGAACTGGAAAAAGTCAAAGGACTGCTCCGGGCGCCGGTAGTGATTGATTGCCGCAATATATATAAACCTAATGTAATGAAGAAAATGGGTTTCCGTTATCATTCCTTCGGCCGGCCGGAAGGGACCTATTGATGGCGACGGTACCCGGATTTGATGCCGGTGACGATTTAAGAAATTTGAGGGGGAGCGTATGAAAAGGATCCTGGTTACCGGGGGAGCGGGATTCATCGGATCCAATTTCGTCAGGTTGCTGCTGGGGAGAAAGCGGAAAGTCAAGGTAACGGTTTTGGACAAACTCACCTACGCGGGGAATATGTCCAACCTGGCCGATTTTGCCGCTCATCCCGGATTCGAATTTATCCGGGGGGATATCTGTAATGGCCGGCTGCTGGACCGGATCTTGCCGGGAATCGACATTATATATAATTTCGCGGCCGAAACCCATGTTGATAGATCGATCCTGAAGGGGCAGGAATTCGTGCGGACCGACGTGATGGGCACCTTTACCCTGCTGCAGAAGGTTCTGCAGCATCAGGTGCCCCGTTTCGTGCACATATCCACCGACGAGGTCTACGGCAGTATCAACCGGGGAAAGTTCCGGGAGACGGATCCGCTGAAACCGAACAGCCCCTATTCGGCCAGCAAGGCGGGGGGC
>JAFGPI010000092.1 GCA_016926065.1 Candidatus Krumholzibacteriota bacterium | reverse complement strand
GCCGCCCTGCGTCCGGACGTGGAAAAATCCCTTTTCGCGGCCGGCCTCCCTCTCCTCCAGGGTTACGGCCTGACCGAGGCTTCCCCGGTGGTGGCCGTAAACCCCCTCGCCGGGCGGAGAGCGGGCACCGTGGGACCGGCCTTACCGGGAGTGGAGGTGGAGATCGAGAATCCCGGCCCGGATGGGATCGGGGAGATAATCGTCCGGGGAGCCAACGTGATGAAAGAATACTACCGGAACCCGGAGTTCACCGGCCAGGTCCTGCGCCGCGGTTACCTCTACACCGGAGACCTGGGAAAAATGGACGAGGACGGATATATCACCATATGCGGCAGGAAGAAATCGGTAATCGTCACGGCGGGGGGGAAAAATATCTATCCCGATGAAATCGAGGGATTGCTCAACCGGAGCCCGTTTATCCTGGAATGCTTGGTGCTTCCGGTCGAAGACCAGAAGGGAAATACCCGACCCGGAGTGGTGGTGGTCCCGGACTATGATTCCCTGGGCCAGTCCCGGGCGCCCGACGGCAATCTGACCGAAAGCGGAATCAGAGAAATCCTCGCCGCCGAAATCAAAAGGATCTGCGAGGAGTTACCGGAATACAAGCATATAATCGATTTCCAGATCAGGGATAATGAACTCCCCAAGACCACGACGCAGAAAATCAAACGGCACCTGGTAAAATGGCTCAAGGAATAGGGAACCTTCCCCCCTCCGCGGGCCGCCGGAACAATCCGGCGGATTATCTCTTTCTGCTCCGCCCCCTGATCCTTATCCCGGTATGGACCTTCTTCCTGCTGGGCGCCTATCACGGATGCTCCCTCCGGGGCATCATCCCCACGCGGAGCCAAGTACTCCCCGGGATTCTTTCATTTACGGCCCTGCTGGGGGCCGTTTACATAATCAACCAGATTACGGACCGGGAAGCGGACCGGGCCAATCGGAAACTTTTCCTTATTCCCGAGGGGATAATATCCCCCGCGGCGGCGAAGCTCGAGTGCGGAATATTGATAGCCGTCTCTCTCCTCTCGGGGTACCTGCTCCTGCCGTTCGAATTCCTTATCATACTGCTTTTGAGCCTGGCGCTGGGAGCCGCCTACTCCCTGGAACCGATAAGGTTAAAGAGAAGGTCCGGAGGGGATGTGCTGGCCAACGCGCTGGGTAACGGCATCCTCAACACCCTGGCCGGATGGGTGGCCTGCGGGGCTCCGCTCGCCGGATGGTCGGTGCTTCTCCCCTATCCCCTCGCCGTGGCCTCGGTGCATCTTTGCACCGCCCTGGCCGATATAGAGGGTGACCGCCTCTGCGGCTTGAGGACCAGCGGCGTGGCTCTGGGAAGGCAAAGGGGAATACTGTTCTCCACCCTGCTGATGGGGGCGGCGGCGGCCGCGGCCGCCCTGGCCGGAAACCGGATAGCCCTCTACGCCTCCCTTCTCTCCCTCCCCTTTTTCCTGATTCCCGTCCGGTCCCCGAGCAGACCGGCTTCCCCCGGAACGATCCTGTTGCCGGCAAAGATCTCCACCCTCATATTCTCCCTTTCCGCCGGCATACTCTTTCCTCTCTATTTACCCTTCCTGGCGGCGATAATTCTGCTCACCCGGATCTATTACCGGCGCCGCTGGAAAATGAACTACCCCTCCCTGTAAGTAAAAAAAATGTCCGGCGCTAAGCCTGAAATAAGTAATTGCCGGTCTAAAACACCTTGGAAGTTGAAGCTTATCGCGCCCCCGTCGAGTTTTATTTTACGTATCTCTCAAATATTCAGATAAAAATCTCGAATTCCTCGATTTATTGACTTTCTCCGCCTATCTGTTTTACAGATTGCAGGCGAAATATTATCTTAAGTATGGAAGGTTTGTACGGTTCGTGAAATTTTAGAAGCCATCCAGGTTTCAATAGAGGAGGTGGTACGATGCCAAGAGCGACTCCTCGATCAACCAAGCCAACCAGTACTCCAGGCAGCCTGATTCTTTTGCCGATTCTACTGCTCATTCCATTCACTTATTCAAGAGCGGATATCGCGCCCGATCCGATGACGGCCGGTATGGCGATCACCCAATTTGAAGGTGAGGTCACCGCGGTCAGAATGGTGGAAGAGGATGTGGTGGTGCGTGTCTTCAAAGACCGGGTAGTAACGGTCGCTGAATTCTCCATGTATAACGAGGGAGAAACAATCCGCATGGAGGTCGGATTTCCCTACGCTTATGAGGATGAGTTTATTGAGTTCCAGGCTTTTGTGGATGGCAGGAAGATCCATGTCCGGGATGCCAGGAAAGAAAACGTGGGAAGGAAAAAAGTCACCCAGTACTGGAAACTATGGAAAATGACTTTCAAACAGGGTAAGGCCTGCAATATCAAGGTGAAATACCAGACTAAACCCTACGAGAATAATAATTTTTACATAAAAAATTATCCCTCATTGCCGGACGACATACTCTCAGAGCTGCAGCAGGTCACCCGCTCGGGGCACGCGACATATTGGGTCTATACCGGAAAGGGCTGGAAAGGGACACTGGACCGGTGCCGGATTTCATTCGAGCTGGTGGATAAATCTGACGGCAATATTAAAAGTTACCATCCGCAAGAAGGGAAGCTAACGGAGCGGGGAGTAGCCTGGGAATACACCGACTATGAACCTTCAGGCTTTGTGAGCATTGAATATTTCCCCCACATGACGGTACGGGACATCCCTCCCTATGTATGCGGAGTGGTGGACCGGTTTCCTCATAATCCTAAGCTAGCCAGTGACGTGGGAAGTTGGCTTCATTGCCATCTGGGAGAGGAGGAGCTGCACGATAAGATCTATCATGCATTTATAGCAAATTGGGATGAGCCCATACCCCAGCTTATGGAATACACCTCAGGGGGAAGGTGCCGGTTCAACTATAATGCGGGAAATCATTTTTATACCACCTGGCAGATGGCGGCTACCCTCTTTAACAAATACTTGAAAGCGGAGAAGCTCGAAGAGGGGATCGATATCGCCCCCACGGTGTCGAAGATATCGGGGGCGATCGTCGATTCCTTGGATACCTGCTACCTGTCCCGACGTGACCAGAGCTTTTACCGGAGAGCCAAGGAACTTTTGGATCTCTCCAACAGCCTGATTGATGATGAAGATTAATCCCGCTCACCAGGCGCTAGGGGCCCGGCCGCACCATCTTCGGCAAACTCGGCCAGCGGATTGTAGGTAATCCTCTCTATGCAAGGCCCTTTTGCCTCCCTCTTTACTTAAAAGAGAGACGTATTACCGTACCAAATGCGTTTACATTTCATGGTTCTCAATCCTCTCCAGGAAGAAAATTATCATGACCTTTAAGGTGCTATTATAAAATAGTTTACGAATAAATCCAACAATTCAGACGGATAAAACAGGAGGGAAAGACCGTACGGTCTTTCCCTTGCATGTTTTGTATTTTCCCCGTGAGAAAACGTCTTATCTCAATAACACACCCCGGATGCTCTGCGCCCCCAGCCGTGTCTCGATCCGAATAAAATAAACACCCGAAGCCACGGTGGAGCCCTGATCGTTTTGACCATCCCAGGTGAGCCGGTTGAGACCCGCTCTGAACTGTTGTTTATTCGCCAGCACCCTGATCCTTGCACCATCTACCGCATAGATCTCCGCCGTCACCGGCATGGCGGCGGGCAGGGTGAAATGCACCGTGGTAGACGGATTGAATGGATTCGGCGAAACGGAAACGATCCGGAAAGGCTGTGGGGTTTCGTCCGGCTCTGCCGCCGTCACGATATCGAGCCACACCGGTACGACCACCGGGTTGTTCCAGGCATCAGATACGATGGTGACGGCGCACGAATCCTCTCCCCAGAGTATGGGAGTCACGCACACCACTATCTCCGTCGTTTCCTGCGGTCCGAGAGTGTGGTCAGTCATTGTGGTATCCATACTGAACGGTTCCGATTGACATCCGTAAACACCGGTGATGGCCAGGGGCTCCGCTCCCTCGTTCACCACATAAATCGTATCACAGGTACTTTGGTTGACCGGCGCCTCGGTGAATACTATAAGCGAGGGTGACGCTCCAATGCTCGCTGGCAATTGAAACTCGTACGCTCCCATATCTACGCTCGCACCGCAGATCCGCGGATAACCGTCGAGATCGGTCGGGGGGAGAAAAGGGGCCGCGTTGTCACCGGTATTCACGGCCGGCGAGCTCATTACACTGAGATGGAGATCACCGCTGTTCTCGTCGACAAAGAGCGGATCGGCATCGATATTATTGCCGCCATCGGTGCCCAGAGAGGAGTTCCATCCCAATCCGCTGCCACCACAACCCTGGATGAGCGAATAGGAAATCACCGGTTCATCGAACGCATTGTAAATCTCATCTCCTTCGCCCCCTCCAGCGGAGTCGCCCCAACAAACGGTATTGATCAGCGTGGGGCTGCTACTATTGTTCATCATCCCCCCTCCGCCATCCGCAAGATTCCCCGAAAGGGTTACATTGACAAGTATCGGATTACTGTTATCGTAGTTATACATCGCACCGCCTACTCCGAATGCGGTATTTTCCCAGAAGATCACGTTGGTCAATGTCGGGCTGCTGTAACTGCGGTTGACCATCCCGCCGCCGGCGGTGCTTGCATAATTTTCCGTAAAGATCAGGTTGGTCAGAGTTGGATTTCCGCCATCGTTGTTGATCATCCCCCCACCTAGGTTGTGAGGATATACATCATCCGCTCTGCCCTTGGTTACCGTAAACCCATCGAGTACAGCGGTCGCATCGTTCCCGTTTCCGGTCGTCACGTGGAAACTGTTGTCGGTATCACCACCCATCACTCCGATATCCCCGCTGAGGATGGTTACGTTCGTGTTCCAGTCCCGCTCCTCCAGCACCGTCTCGGTACCGGAGAATCCGCCGTAAATGGCGATGCCGTCCACCAGCTGGAAGGTG
>JAFGPI010000091.1 GCA_016926065.1 Candidatus Krumholzibacteriota bacterium | reverse complement strand
TCCAGGATCAGGTTCACCGCCGCCGTAAATTCCTCGCCGATATGCTTCAGCATCTCCTGCAGGCCTTCTATTTCCAGGGAGATCACATCCCGGCCGACATCCAGGATATCGCGCTTGGTGCCGGGGGAGGGACGCGCTTTTTTCTCCCTCTTGCCGGTGTCCCCTTTGCGCTTCGAGTTTTGAGGTGTATTCTTCAATCCTTTTCTCCCTCCCCGGGAGCGGGACTCTTCCTCCACCGCCCTTTTTCCTCGCGGGTAACGGGATCCTTCCTCCTCCGCTCTCCTCCTGGAGCGGGGCCGGGGGCCTGCTTCAAACTTAGTGCTTTTCATCTTTATGCCTTCCTATCCGGAATATCTGTGCCACCTCCCGCAGCAGTCCCTTTAAATCGTCCAGGGGAAGCATCGCCTCGGCGTCGCATTTACAGGACAAGGGTGCAAAATGGGTCTCCACGAAAAGGCCGTCGCAGCCGGCCGCCGCGGCCGCCCGGGCCAGATAGCGGGCGAACTGCGGCCTCCCCCCGGAGCGGTCCCCGCTGCCCCCGGGCAACTGCAGCGAATGGGTGGCATCGAAGATCAGCGGAACCTGCAGCGGTTTCATGCGCGCGAA
Organism: Candidatus Krumholzibacteriota bacterium; assembly: GCA_016926065.1. Lineage (GTDB taxonomy): Bacteria > Krumholzibacteriota > Krumholzibacteriia > Krumholzibacteriales > Krumholzibacteriaceae > JAFGPI01. Next base: position 6,200 of record JAFGPI010000091.1, on the reverse strand, counting down.
AGAGGTCATATCGACCACCAGGTTGTTGTACCCGAAGAAGGTGCCCCGCTCGGTGATCATTACCCCGGCGGCCCCACCGCGGCGGGCCTTCTCCACCGCGTGGGCCATCTCCTCGGGGGAGAGAAACTGACCCTTCTTGAGGTTCAGGATGCGCCCGGTCCGGGCCGCCTCCACGATCAGGCGGGTCTGCCTGGCCAGAAATGCCGGTATCTGCAAAACATCGCATACCTCGGCGGCCGGCCCCACTTCCTCCCGGCAGTGCACGTCGGTCAGCACCGGCACCCGTGCTCTGGCGCCTATACGCTCCAGCATGTTCAATCCCTCTTTCAGTCCGGGACCGGTGTAGGAGTCGATGGAGGAACGGTTGTCCTTGAGGTAGCTCGATTTGAAGACGTAGAAAAAACCTTCTTCCCGGGCCAGCCGGACGCAATGCTCGGCGATCCGCAGGGCTTCCGTCTCGTCTTCCAGCACGCACGGTCCGGCGATCAAAAGAGGCTTTTCACCGGGAGCACGCATCCATCCGCCTATATCCGGCCCGTCCATATGATACCCCTTATCTCTCCGGATGAGCTACCGGGGCGGCTTCCGGCCATTCAGAAGGGTTTTTTTTTACCTGTTTGGCTGCCCCCACCAGTCCTTTAAACAAAGGATGGGGCCTCTGCGGGCGGGATTTCAACTCGGGGTGGAACTGCACGGCCACGAAGAAGGGATGGAAGGGCAGCTCCACGATTTCCACCAGATCACCTTCGGGGGAAAGCCCCGAGATAACCAGTCCCTTTTCCTCCAGCCTCTCCCGGTAATCGTTGTTGAACTCCCAGCGGTGCCGGTGCCGTTCGCTGATCTCTGTTTCCCCGTAGAGCCGGTGGGCCAGGGTGTTTTCTTTCAGGCGGCAGGGGTAGGCCCCCAGCCGCATCGTTCCGCCCATCTTGGAACGGCTGCGCTGTTCCAGCATCAGGTCGATCACCGGGTGCGGGATGTCGGGATCGAACTCGCTGCTGCCCGCGTCCAGTCCGCACACGTCGCGGGCGAACTCTATCACCGCGCATTGCAGTCCCAGGCAGATACCGAGGAAGGGGATACCGTTTTCCCGGGCGTAGCGGACGGCCGTGATCTTTCCCTCTATACCCCGGTCCCCGAATCCTCCCGGAACCAGTATTCCTTGCACCTCGCCGAGGTACCGCTCGGGACCTTCCTCTTCGATCTTTTCCGAATCGACCCACCGGATGTTGACATGAACATCGTTGGCCACCCCGGAATGGGTGAACGACTCGATGATGCTTTTATAGGCGTCCACGATCTGTATATACTTTCCGCAGACCGCGATATCGACGCTCTCCTTCATGGAGAAGATCTTGCGTACCATCTCCTCCCATTCGGCCAGGTTCGGTTTGGGGCAGTCCAGGCGCAGTTTCTCCACCACGATATCATCCAGGTGCTCCTCATGGAACTGTAGCGGCACCTGGTAGATCGACTGGGCGTCCAACGCCCCGATCACCGACCGCTGTTCCACGTTGCAGAACAGGGCTATCTTCTCCTTGATCTCCCGGGAGAGCGGCATTTCCGATCTACAGAGCAGGATATCGGGTTGGATGCCGATTTCCCGCAGCCCCCGGACACTGTGCTGGGTCGGCTTGGTTTTTATCTCGTGGGCGGCCTTGATATAGGGAACCAGGGTGAGATGGATATAGAGCACGTTGTCCCGTCCCAGGTCCAGCCGCAGCTGCCGGATCGCCTCCAGGAAAGGCAATCCCTCGATATCCCCGGTGGTTCCCCCCACCTCGGTTATTACCACGTCCACGTCCTCGCCGTTCTCGGCGGCCAGGAGGATGCGGTTCTTGATCTCATCGGTGACGTGGGGAACCACCTGGACCGTCCGGCCCAGGTAACCGCCGTCGCGCTCCCGGTTGATGATCGCCTCGTACACCTGGCCGGTGGTCACGTTGGAGCGCTGGCTGAGGTTACGGTCTATGAAGCGCTCGTAGTGTCCCAGGTCGAGATCGGTCTCCGCCCCGTCATCGGTGACGAATACCTCGCCGTGCTGGAAGGGACTCATTGTTCCCGGATCGACGTTGAGATAGGGATCGAACTTTTGCAGGATGACGTTCAGTCCGCGCTGTTTGAGAAGGAGTCCCAGAGAAGAAGCCGCGATACCCTTTCCCAGAGAAGAAACCACCCCGCCGGTCACGAATATATATTTTACCTGGTCGCGCAATCCGCCTCCTGCCGGGTGTTGGTCGTTAAAGGCTGCCGGAACATCTTCCCACCCTAAACGCTTTTCAAGATTTTTTCAACTCTTTTTATATCGGCGGGGCGGTCCACCCCCAGGGATCGGTGGCGGCAGATCAGAACCCTTACAGGATATCCATTTTCCAAGGCCCGGAGTTGTTCCAGCGATTCGGAGTTCTCCAGCGGACCGCGCTTTAGACTTTCGTATCGCAGCAGAAATCTTCTGCGGTAGGCGTACACCCCGATATGCCAGAGAAACTCCTCCCCCTGGAACGGTACCGGCGAGCGGGAGAAATAAAGGGCGTTGCCGTCCAGGCCCCGCGCCACCTTCACCACGTCGGGGCGCAGGAGCGCCTTCCGGTCCCGGGAGCGCGAGCAGAGCGTCCCCATCAACACTCCCCGCTCACGCTTCATCGTCTCTATCAGCCGCTCCACTCCGGGCCGGGGCAGCAGGGGCTCATCTCCTTGAATATTGAGGATGATGCCGTAACGCTGCCTTTCGGCCACCTCGGCTATGCGGGAGGTGCCGGTCCGGTGGGAGGGGGAAGTCATCACCGCTTGGGCGCCGTCCGCCTCCACCACCTCTTTTATGCGCCTATCGTCGGTGGCCACCATCACCCGGTCCACCCCTCTGATGCGGCAGGTCCTCCTTACCACGTGCAGGATCATGGGCAGGCCGTCGATCACGGCCAGCGGCTTTCCGGGAAAACGGGTTGAAGAGTAGCGGGCCGGTATGATGGCCAGCACTCGGGTGGTCGGCAAGCTCTTGCTCCTTTATGAAATTTCCTGTCCGGCCTGGGTCCGGAGCGATTCCAGCTTTATTCCGGGCTATATTCTTCCTGTATCCGGCTTGGTACCAGCTTGTGGCCGGGCTGGTCTCTTGCCGTTTCCCTCATGGTTCCAGGCAGGTTTCGGTCTGATTCCTTCCTGGTTCCTTCCTGGCTCCAGGCTACCGGGCATACTTTTTCTGGCCCTCTTCGAAGGCGTTTCCACCGTGGCAGTCCTGGGCTACGATCAGGGGGAAATCCTTCACCGTCAGCTTACGGATGGCCTCCGCGCCCAGATCCTCGTAGGCCACTATCACGGCTGCGGTGATGGCGCGGGAGATCAGGGCCGCCGCTCCCCCGGTGGCCGCGAAATACACCGCCACGTTCTTCTTCATCGAATCAACCACCGGCTGCGAGCGCCCCCCCTTGCCGATCATGCCCTTCAGACCGTGATCGAGAAGTACCGGAGCGTAGGGGTCCATGCGGTAGCTGGTGGTGGGCCCGGCCGAGCCGATCGCCTTGCCCGGAGGGGTGGGCGCCGGACCGACGTAGTAGATCACCTGTCCCTCCAGGGGGATCGGTAGCTCCTTGCCCTCCTCGATCAGGTCGACCAGCCGTTTGTGGGCCGCGTCCCGCGCCGTGTAGACTTCTCCCGAGAGGGAAACCTTGTCGCCGGCCTTCAGCTTCTTGATATCCTCATCCTTGAGCGGGGTGGTCAAAATGTGTTCCGCCATTTGATACCTGCCTGTTTAGTATTTATTACCTTGATCCTGCATTATGATCCTGCTTTGCCATGATCGCCGATGCCATTCAGTCCGAAAACGCAAGGCATCTCCTCCGATATTACAGTTCGATATACTTATGCCGGGCCGCGTGGCAGTTGATATTCATGGCCACCGGGAAGGAGGCTATATGCCGCGGCGCTACCTCTATGTGCACCGCCAGGGCCGTGGTCCGGCCTCCCAGCCCCATGGGACCTACTCCGGTGTCATTCACCAGGGTCAGCAGCTCCTTTTCCAGTCCGGCGTAGAAAGGATCGGCGTGCTCACTCCCGATCTCGCGCAGCAGGGCCTTCTTGGCCAGCTGGGCGCAGCGCTCGAAGGTGCCCCCAATCCCCACTCCCACCACGATCGGCGGGCAGGGATTCCCGGAGGCCTCTCTCACATTCTCCACCACGAATTTCTTTATCCCCTCTATCCCATCGGCCGGTTTCATCATGGCGATGCGGCTCATATTCTCGCTGCCGCCGCCCTTGGGCACCACCCACAGCTTGAGTTTATCTCCCGGCACCAGGGTTAGGTGTATCACCGCCGGGGTGTTGTCTTTGGTATTTCCACCTCTCACCGGATCGGCCAGGGCCGATTTACGCAGATAGCCCTCGGTATACCCCCGGCTCACTCCGGCGTTCACCGCCGTTTCGAAGTCTCCGCCCGCGATATGCGCGTCCTGGCCCAGCTCGGCGAAGATCACGGCCAGCCCGGTATCCTGGCACATGGGCATTCTCTCCTCCCGGGCGATACCGGAGTTCTCCAGGATCTGCCGCAGGACCTCCTTACCGGCGGGCGACTCCTCGGCCGCGTGCGCCTTCTCCAGCGCCCGCTGGACATCGTCTTCCAATTCGAAATTGGCCTCCTGGCAAAGCCGAGCAATTTCCTCGGTTATCTTCGCCGCCTTGATCTCTCTCATGCCCTTCCATCCTTTGTTTTTAGTCTAAAGAGCCGGATCCAGCACCACCACCCGGGTTTCCGAGGGCAGGCTGTCCTTGGTTATCTCGATCTCGCTGGATCCGCTGAATTCCACGTTATCCATCAGCTTGGTGAAATCCTCCACCGGCGCGATCGGAAATCCCAGCTTATCGGTTTTAAAATGCATGGGGATGACCAGTCCGGGTTGCACGTTCTTTATAATGGAGGCCGCCACCCGCACGTCTATGGTGAAAAAACCCCCGATGGGGATGAGTATCACGTCCAGCCCTTTAAGGTTCGCGTACTCATCCAGGGAAATGGTATGCCCCAGATCGCCCAGATGGGCCAGCTTGATCCCCTCCGCCTCCACGATCGAGATAAGGTTGCGGCCCCGCTCGCTGCCGCCCGATTCATCGTGATAGCTGGGCAGGGAGGTGAACTTGACTCCCTCCAGAACGATCTCGCCTTCCTTATCGATGACCCGGCCCGCGGTCGAGGTGATCTTCTCCCAGCGGTGATCGGGATGGTCGTGGCTCACCACCGCGAAATCGTACACTCCCTCTATCGGGCCGAATCCCACTGAACCGCCGTAAGATCCGGGCTCGTAAGGATCGAAGACGATCTTCCTCCCGTCCTCCAGCCTCAGCTCGAAGGCGGAATGCCCTAGGTATTTGAGCTTCATCTTATTACCCCCTATAAAAAAAGGAGAACCGCTAAGGAACCTCGGTTCCCGGTTCTCCAGAATGGCCTAATAAAAAATCATGACCTTAACTTGTGTAAACGCATACTTTCTTTTTGAATTTACCCAGGCGCTCGTATTGGACCACGCCGTCGGCCAGGGCGAAAAGGGTATCGTCCTTTCCCTTGGCCACGTTCAGGCCGGGATGGATCTTGGTGCCCCGTTGACGGACGAGAATCGTCCCCGCATGCACTTCCTGACCGGCGTGCCTCTTGACGCCCAGCCTCTTGGCGTTGCTGTCCCGCCCGTTCCTGGAACTTCCCACACCTTTTTTGTGTGCCATCGATCTTCAGCTCCCTCTAATCTGCTAAGCGGATATTTCCTTTATCTTGATCAAGGTATATTCCTGGCGGTGGCCCTTCTTGCGGCGGTACTTCTTGCGGCGCTTCATCTTGAAGACGATGATCTTCTTCTCCCGCCCGTGCTCGACCACCTCGGCCGTGACCTTGACGCCATCCAGGCGGGGATTTCCCACCCGCACGTCCTGGCCGTTGGAATACAATAGCACATTATCGCACTGTATAAGGCTCCCCACCTCCACATCGAGGTGCGGAATCCTAATATTCTCATCAGGTTTTACTGTAAACTGCTTTCCAGCCATATCCACGACTGCGTACACTTATCCATACCTCCCGTAAATCACACAAGGAACTAGATTAATAACAAAAGGCCGGGGCCAAGTCAAGGGTAAAATGGGTGGAGTTTCCCCATTTTTCTAGGGACCGAACATGCTTGTCTGGAGGGTTTTGGTTTTTAGCATGTCTTTTACCAGAAAGGGCCTTC